>NZ_CP146005.1:740000-1110000 GCF_038095995.1 Mesomycoplasma ovipneumoniae | reverse complement strand
TTTTTGCAACATCGATACTAAACCAACTTAGTTAATTTTTGTTTTTTCATAATTTATAATTATACCATAAAATTACTTAAAATGCTACCAAATGCTACTTATAAAATTAAGGTTTTACATTAAAAAAACACCGATTTACGGGTGTTTCTTCATATTTATATTCACTAAAAAGTGAATTTTTGTCTTAAAACTGGGAAACTCGGGAAAAAATCCGAGTTTGGCAGTTTGAGGGCAAACTCAAGAAAAATAACTATCAAAGCAAAAACACTAAATTTTAAATCTAACACTCACGAAAGAAAAAACCTACCCACTAATCAAATAAAGCAAACTAAAAAAGCTAAAATTTTAACTTAAAAAGCAAAATTATGAATTTTTAAACTGCTTTTTTAGTTTAAAACATTGGGAAAAACCATCAAAAAATACAACTACTATTTAAACTCAATGCAAATAGAAAACTCGTTTTTATTTGCAGCGAGCCTAAAAAAACATATGAAGTTTTGAAAGAACAATAACTAAAAGCCTTAAATTTAAAGATTTCTAAACGGTTAAATTTAAGGCATTCCATCATATTTAAAAATATAATGGATAATTCACATTTTCTGATTTTTTTATGGCAAAAACATTCTTAATTCCCCCTTAATTCAATATCAAACTTATTAATTTATTCTTAGTGAGTGTTATTATAACATAATTTTTTCTTGTACCAAGCATTTTTTTTTTTTTTTGCAAAATCTTAATTTCAAAATAATAAAGATTAAGATTTTAGCGTCAAAAAACGTGGATTTACCGGGTATTTTTGCATATTTATATTCACTAAAAAGTGAGTTTTTGCCATCAACTGGGAAACTCAAGAAAATATGCCTGAATTTTAGTCCAGTTTATTTTTAGCCACTGATTAGCATAATAACTTATTCTTTTAAAACACATTTTTTAGGTATTTTTCCTAAAAAATTTTTAATATATAGTATAATCATAAAAATAAAGAATTAATATTGTATATAAAAAAAGGAAAAAACATGAAGAAAAAGTTAAAGTTTTTTAAGTTTATCACTAATATTCTCGCTTTCACTTCACTTACACTAAGTGTTTTTGGGCCGCTTTGACACTTTCAAAATACAAAAAGCTATTCAGATTTCAAACTTGAAACTCGTGATATAGATTTATCAAATTCAAAAAAACCGGTAAATTTTGATGATTTAGTCCAAATTGTTTCAGCCAAAAACCAGCAAAATTCGCTTGTTATTAATGCAAATATTAAAAATACCCAAACACGTCTAAACAAAACAAGTACTAATTCAGACTCTCCTAATCTAGATGATATTCAAATTCAAATTAATCAAGAAGGTGAGGTAATTTTAAATAGCGCTTCGCTTGAATTGGTTAACAAAAAAGCTGAACTCTATTTTGAAGAAGGTGTACCAAAACTAAAATTAGAAGGTTATGTTTTTGACTTTAGAGAGCTTAAAAATCAAACTCGAGTTGAAAAAACCTTCTTTCAATTCTTTTTGCCTTTTATTCCATTTATTGCAAAAGCTGCTGCAGCTATCCTTGCCACATTTGCAGTTTCCGCAGTTGCCCAACCAACTATGGGAACTTTTCCAAATGTTGCTGGTGTAGGTGCATGATATGGGGGCGGAGGAAGTTACTATCCGTCAGTTGGTTATAGCCCTGTTTATCCGTCAGTTGGTTATAGCCCTGTTTCTGAGCCAGCTAATAATAACCCTATTACTGAAAGAACTGAAAGCTCAATTGTGGTTGACTTAGATAAATTACCAAAAGCAAAAGCTGAACCTAGTATTAAAGAAATAGCAAATATAGCGGCTTTAGAACTTTCTATTGTAAAAGCAAAAGATAAGAAAAAATTAAGACAATACACTGGAATCCATCCTGCTTGATTTTTTAATTTTCACAATGAAGAGTTAGAACCTCATTTTGTTATTAGTAAGCAAGCAATTCCAGAACCTGCTGCCTGACTTTGAGCGGTTGGAAGTTTGCTAGCCCAATCAGAATTAACCAAAATTATTATTAAAAACTTACTACCTAGTTCAATAAAAGATAAAATGAATGAAAAAGACCGTGAAAATATGGATAAGAAACTAAAATCACCTATTGATTTTTATTCATATAATCAATCAGTTATGAAAAATTTGGCTATAAAAACAAAATATACAGCAAATTTGCTAGTAGGAAATAAAGGACCAAGAAACCCAAATTATAATTTAAATAAAGATATTGGTTTTACTAATGATCGCTTTGTTGTGGGAGAAGGTCTAGCTAGCGATGCTATTAATTGAACTGACCCTAAAAATGCGTTTGATATTAAACTAGATGATAGTGATAATAAAAAATCATACATAAAAATACTTTTTCCCAGTTATCATGTAAGGAGAGTAAGAATGATAGGGAAAAAGCAAAAGGGAATAAAGAGGGAATTTATACCAAGAGAAGAAATGTTAAATGTTGAAAAGGTGCATTTTTTATATGGAGAAGCAATTAGATTTAGTAATTAAGGCAAAAAAACAGTTAATTAAACTAAAATATATAGAACTTAATATTAAAAGTCGTTGTTCAATTGGCAATATGACTAGGGATGATCTTGATTCAAAGTCTGATTGTCATTACAAGGATAATCTATTTCCAGATTTTTTATACAATTATCTTTATAATGACTTTAATCCTAATCCAATTGAAAGAATTATTAGCTTAAATTATAAACAAGAAGATTATGTTTATAATTTAAAACTAGAAGATATCCCAAAAAGTGTGTTTTTTTCCAAAAAACTCAAAGATTTCCATTTTCATAACGATATTAAGTGTTTAATTGGCGACTGTCACCACGTTGAATATTGTGAAATAAACGAAGAAGAAGAAAATGTTGTTTATAAATCTGATCTTTATTCTGCATCTACTTTACGCGATGGTAAAGCTTTTAAAAAAGTTGTTGTTGTATTTGAAAACTTTGATGATATTGAAAAATGCGAATTTTCAATTTCTTATCCTGCTTATTTTTGAAAAATATTTAAATCAAAAAGTAGATTGAGAGAAATTGAAGCTTTAATTATTAAGGAAATTCAGGAAAGCGTTCCTTATGCAAAGCCAAAAAAATTAGCAAATTACCACGAAAAAATCTTTGATTTTTTATCAAATAGATATGAATATAATTCAGAGTTTGTAGATATAAATAAAGCATATTTAGGACAAAATGTAGAAAATATCTACAATTTATTATTAAAAGAAAATTATAATTTTAGCGAAAAAACACAAATTCAACCAATTCAGAACGTATTTACTTTTGAAACTTATGAAAATTTGCTTAAAAAATTTCAAAAATACGGGATTAAAAAGCTTGATTTAAACATTGAAAACCGTGATAAATTTATTCTTAGTTGATTTGATAAATTTGGTCCAGAGTATCGCGAATATTGCATCAACCTTTTTGGTAAAGACGGCCAAACTTATTATGATAATGTGAATAATTGAACAAATAAAATCGAATTAATCTATTTGTTGCAAATTTTATTTGGTCCTAAATATGAATTTGAAGATCTATATTTTTCCCTTAATGAACCTGATTATTTCATTCTACCAAGTTGGGCAAAATTAAAACTTGAAAATTTCGAAATTTTTTACTTTGGTGGACAAGAATATGGGCTTTTTGATGAAATAATTTCCCAATTTGACTCAAAAAAACCAGTTTTTTGATTTCAACCATTTTACTACTCCGCCTATGGAACGGGCGAATCACGAATTTTGCCAATTTCCTTAAAAAATTTCATTTTATTGTATGTTGACGGGCAAAAAATTTATTACTGAATTGGCCACTCAAATTTATACGATGATATTTATCAAGGTAAATACGAAATTTTAAAATATTATTTTAAACAAAAATTAGTCAAACTTGAACAAGATATTTTTTTGCGTGACGGCAATGATCCGGCCTTCTTTGTTTCTAGATCGCCAAGGCAAATCGATTTAGATAAAAATGTGATGGAATCATCTATGGAAGAATTAATTTTATATCGGGATGCGTTGAATAAATATCTAAAAGAAATAGACCACGAATTTGGGTTTTTTAGACCTTTTCTAGAAAATACTAATTTATATAGCCAACAAGAAAAAGAATTAATTTTAGAAAAACATGGCCCCTTTTCTTGGGATTATGATGGTAGAACTAAATATTATGAAGAAATCTCAAGAGTAGATTTTCGCGGTGATAAAAGTAAAAAATTTCTTGAGATAGAAGGTGAATCGTAGGTCTTTTTGTTAATTAATGAATTTAATGATAAAAGATTTAACTTTATTTTTAAAATTTTTAACTTGTTTTTTACATTCTTATTTATTTAAAAATAGCAATTTTGTTAGAAAAATTTTGTTTATTTGCAAAAATGGCTTCCCAAGTTTCCCGGTTTGATAAGATAATCTTAAAAAAGTGTCCTGGTTTAGTTTTGGTCACTTTTTAAGATTTTTGACAAAAGTTAATTACCTATTTTAAAACACTGGCAAAAATCAATTTATGGATACAACAACAAAAAACATAAAAAAATACAAGTACTATTTAAACTCAATGCAAATAGAAAACTCGTTTTTATTTAAATTGAGCCTAAAAAAACATATGAAGTTTTGAAAGAACAATAACCAAAAACCCTAAATTTATAGATTTCTAAACGGTTAAATTTAAGGCACTGCATCATATCTAAAAATATAATGGATAATTCGCATTTTCTGATTTTTTTTATAGCAAAAACATCCTTGATTCCCCCTTAATTCAATATCCAAATTTATTAATTATTCTTAAGTGAGATTTATTATAACATAATTTTATTTTATACCAAACATTTTTTTTGCAAAAGGTTAATTTTAAAATAATAAAAATCAAGATTTTAGCCAAAAAACCCAGATTTTAAACTCGGACAAAAAAACCAACACCTTAGTGTTAATTTTTCTTGTCCTAGTTTATTTACCGTTATTTTTCGTATTTGTATTCCCTAAAAAGTGAATTTTTCCCATCAAACCGTCTAACTCAAGGGTGTGATTTTTACTTTGATATTTTAGTAAATCAGTAAAAAAAATTGTTATTAAATTTTGCCAAAAAATTTAAAAAAAACGCCTAAAACCAGAGATTTTTTAAAATTATCTCACCAAACTGGGAAACTCAGGAATAAACTTATGTTTAGTAATAGTTTGAAAAATTTAGGTGGATTTCCACCTTTTTATTTCAATGTATCCAATATATTTAATTTAAATTTGTGAAAACACTTAAAACATTATCTATTTATAAATGCTTGCCTATCACTTTTTGCTATATGATTATATTTTTTAATGCTATAATTAATATGAAGTTCCTGTCTAATTTGGAGCTTTTTTCTTTTTTATTTTTAAAAAAATAATAGAAACAAAAAAGTTCATGCCACACAATTAAATTTTTACCTTAATTTGTGTTGGACTTGAGCTTACTATTTAAGGATTAGAAAAAGCAAATTTAACAACAAATTGCATAGCGAATATGGGAAAGAATAAGTATATATCACTTAGAAAAGATATGTAAAGCCTTCAACGGGATATTGGAGAAGTTGTTTGTTATAGTAAACCAGGGGGATGTATTAATGAATAGTGACTATACAAGTATTGAACTTTTTGCTGGTGCAGGAGGATTGGCACTGGGCTTAGAGCAGGCGGGATTTAAGCACATCGGATTAGTTGAATATGACAAATATGCTGCCAGTACACTAAAAGCTAACAGACCAAAATGGAATGTTATTTGTGAAGATATAGAGATTGTGGCTAAGAAAGATTTAGAAAAAGAATTTAACATAAAAAAAGGAGAATTAGATTTATTATCTGGTGGAGCACCTTGCCAAAGTTTTAGTTATGCTGGTAAAAGATTAGGACTTGATGATGTCAGGGGCACAATGTTTTATCACTATGCAGTTTTTTTAAATAAATTGCAACCTAAAATGTTGTTGTTTGAAAACGTAAAGGGACTTTTATCTCACGATAAGGGCAGAACATTTAAGACAATTATCAATATTTTTGAGCAAGAAGGATATAAAATATTCTATGAGGTATTAAATGCTTGAGATTATGGTGTTGCTCAGAAAAGAGAACGATTAATTGTCGTTGGTATAAGAAATGATTTAGTTAATGATAAAGAATTTTTCTATCCTTTAAAATATAAATATAAACCAGTATTAGCCGATATTTTACAAGATGTTCCTAGTAGTCTAGGTGCTAAGTATTCAAAAGCAAAAGAAGATATTTTTTCATTAGTTCCTCCAGGGGGATATTGAAGAGATATTCCCGAAGACATAGCTAAAAACTATATGAAGTCTTGTTGGTATATGGGCGGTGGAAGAACAGGAATACTAAGGAGATTGAGTTTAGATGAGCCCTCACTAACAGTTTTAACTACACCGCAAATGAAACAAACAGATAGATGTCATCCAACAGAGACTAGACCATTTACTGTTAGAGAAAATGCTAGAATACAATCTTTTCCAGATGAATGGATATTTACAGGACCAATGGGTTCGCAATATAAGCAAGTAGGAAATGCAGTTCCTTGTAATTTAGCCAAAGAAGTAGGTTTAAAAATATTGGAGAAGTTAGAGGAAATTAGATATGGAAATTTATAAGTTAGATTTTATTTCACAAGAAGATTTTGAAAAGCATATAACTAATACTTTGAAGAAGTATAATGAAGTGCTAGAAAGTATAAATTTAAAAAAATTCAATAGTAATTTAATTGATCCAATAAAATTACTTTTTGATAAAAATGTTTTTGATAAAAGTTTTGAAGACATAATAAAATTGGAAATTCACAGACAAAGAGATAGATCTAACAGTAATATAATTGGATATTTTCATCAAAATATGTTTAAGAATATAAAAAAATGTGAAGTTCCAGACGAGGGATGGGACGTGATTTTTACTGGCGATGATATAACATATTATGTTGAAATGAAAAATAAGCATAACACAATGAATAGTTCATCATCGGCCAAAACATTTATGAAAATGCAAAATCATTTATTAAATGCCAAGGATAAAGATAGAAGTATTTGTGCATTAGTGGAAGTTATTGCTGAAAAATCTCAAAATATTCCGTGGGTTATTACTCTTGATAAAGTGAAACAATCTTCTAATGAAAAATTAAGAAGAATATCAATCGATAAGTTTTATGAAATTGTTACTGGTGATAAAAATTCTTTTAAATTAATATGTGAGCAGCTACCAATAACAATTGAAAAAATCATTTCTAATAATAAATCCCTTAAAGTTCAAAAAGACACAGTTTTTGAAGAGTTAAAAAATATAGATAATGATACACTTATAGCACTATATAAACTAGCATTTAGTACTTATGAGGGGTTTAGTTGGTAGAAATTTTATGTCGACTAGAAATATAAATCTAGTCGTCTTTTTTCCTGAGTTTCCCAGTTTGATAAGGTAATTTTAAAAAAATATCTGGTTTTAGGCACTTTTTAAGTTTTTTGGTAAAAGTTAATTACAATTTTTTACTGATTTACTAAAATATCAAAGTAAAAATCATCCTATTTCAAATATTTGGATCACTAGCAACGCCATCAAACTGTCAAACTCAGAAAAAATAACTATCAAAACAAAAACACTGAATTTTAAATCTAACTATCACGAAAGAAAAAATACAACTGCTATTTAAACTCAATGCAAATAGAAAACTCGTTTTTATTTAAATTGAGCCTAAAAAAATATGTGAAGTTTTGAAAGAGCCATAATTAAAAGCCATAAATTTGTAGATTTCTAAACGGTCAAATTTAAGGCATTGCATCATATCTAAAAATATAATGGATAATTCGCATTATCTTATTTTAATACGACAAAAAACATAATTAATTCCCCCTTAACTGAATATCAAATTTATTAATTATTCTTAGTGATGGATATTATAACATAATTTTTTCTTAGACCAAGCATTTTTTTGCAAAGGGTTGATTTTAAAAAATAAAAATTAAGGTTTTAGGTCAAAAAGCATGGATTTACCGGTATTTTTTCATATTTGTATTCACTAAAAAGTGAATTTCTTCCATCAAACTGGCAAACTCAGGACTTAAAAATTCTTAAAAAAATTAGCGACTTGATTTTGTTTATTAAACTTGTGATTTGCTCTTGACAAATTTAGAAGGTTTTCTTATTTTTTTACTAACAAGGTCAGATTTTGTTTACGTAGCTTTTTTTAGTGAGTGTTCATAATTTCGTGTTCTAAATTTTATGGATTTTTCAAATAGAAATCTAATTTAATTTTACATTATTTAATCGATTAGGGAAAGAAATTTCTAATTGTTTTTTAATTATGTCTCAATTTCCTACCTGTTTTTGTCATTTTTTAGATACATTTTGAAGCGTTAAATAAGTTATTTTTGAAAGGTCATCCACACTTTGAATTTCACCATTTGTTTCTGTATTTTGCCTAATTAATTTAATCACTGATTTAATTGGATTTGTTGTATAAATTGCTTGCCTCAATTCATTTGGATATTTAAAAAATGTCGTTAATTCAGCGAAATTTTCATACCATGACTTGATAATTGAAGGATATTTTTGCTCTCATTTTTTCGCAAATTCATTAAGATTTTGCATTGCAGATTCTTGATTAGTCGCCTGATAAATACTTTTCATATCAGAGGCAAAGTCTTTTTTGTCCTTGTAAGAAACTTTTAAAAGCGAGTTTCTAACTTGCTGAACAACACATTTTTGAATATCTGTTTGCGGGAAAACTGCTTCAATTGCTTGACTAATTCCGCTTAGATTATCGCTAGGAATTATTAGGACATCTTCCAGCCCGCGAGTTTTTAGTTCGCTAAAAACATCAAGTCAATTATTTGCTGATTCGCTATTTTTAATCCAAAATCCTAGTGCTTTTTTATAGCCCTGCCAATCAATTGCAAGAATAAGATAAAGTGATTTTTTGACAAAAACACCGTTTTCTTCAACATCAAAAAACATCCCATCGATGTACAAAATTGGATAGAAATTCTCAATTTTTTGCGATTTTCACTTTTCAATTTCAGGTAATACTTTGTCAATAACTGAGGAAATTCAAGCGATACTTACTTCTTTTTCATAGATAATTTTTATTGCGTTAGCAATATTTTGATATGGTAACCCTGATGCAAAAAGCGAAATTACTTGCTCTTCGATATGACCTAAATTTTTGCTTTGGCTGCTTTTTTCATAGTCTAAATTTTGGTTTAATTCCACTTTTGATAGTTCTTGAGCAAAAGCTTCAAATATAACTGAAATTTTGTTGCGAGAATCTTCTTTTTTGTATTCTTCAGAATCGACGTATTTTTTAGCAAATTTTTCAATTTCTAACTCAAATGGGGATAATTGTTTTTGCTTTTTTTTCATATTTTAGTCCCTTATGATAAATTTTATCAAAACAGATTTACCTTAAAACACAAAATATTTAATATTCCCAATTTTTCGATAAATCAGATAATTATAGAGAAAATTCAATTATTAATTTATTTATTTTGGGTGTGTTCATAATCTTGTGTTTTAAATTTTTATGGATTTTTCAAATAGAAATGTAATCTAATTTAATTTTACATTATTTAACCGATTAGGGAAAATAATTTCTAATTGTTTTTTAATCATGAATCAATTTCTTACCTTTTGTCATTTTGTAGATGCGTTTTGGAGAGTTAAATAAGTTATTTTTGAAAGGTAATTTACACTTTGAATTCCGCCTTTTGTTTTTGTATTTTTCCTAATTATTCTATTCATTGACTCAATTAAATTTGTCGTATAAATTGCTTGCCTCAATTCATATGGATATTTAAAAAATGTCGTTAGTTCAACGAAATTTGTATACCAAGACTTGATAATTGAAGGATATTTTTGGCCTCATTTTTCCGCAAATTTATCAAGATTTTGCATTGCAAATTCTTGATTAGCCGCTTGATAAATCTTTTTCATATCAAGGACAAACTCTTTTTTGTCTTTGTTAGAAACTTTTAAAAGCGAGTTTCTAATTTGGTGAACAACACATTTTTGAACATCTGTTTGCGGGAAAACCGCTTCAATTGCTTGACTAATTCCGCTTAGATTATCGCAAGAAATTATTAGAACATCTTCCAGCCCGCGAGTTTTTAGTTCGTTAAAAACATCAAGTCAATTACTTGCTGATTCGGTATTTTTAATCCAAAATCCCAGTGCTTTTTTATTTCCGTCCCAATCAATTGCAAGAATAAGATAAAGTGATTTTTTGACAAAAACACCGTTTTCTTTAACATTAAAAAACATCCCATCAATGTACAAAATTGGATAGGAATTCTCAATTTTTCGCGATTTTCACTTTTCAATTTCAGGCAATAATTTGTCAGTAACTGAAGAAATTCAGGCATTACTTATTTCTTTTTTATAGATACTTTTTATTGTGTTAACAATATTTTCATATGACATTCCTGATGCAAAAAGTGAAAACACTTGCTCTTCGATATCGCCTAAATTTGTTTCGTATTTACCGAGTAATTTGTTCTCAAAAGTGCCATTTCGATCTCTTGGTATTTTTAGACGAAAACTATTATGATTATAATTCACAGTTTTGTCCGAAAATCCGTTTCGCTTATTTGGCCTATGCACGCCTTTTTTGCTTCGGTTACTTTTTTCATAGCCTAAATGTTGGCTTAATTCCGCCCTTAAGAGCGCCTCAGTAAAAGTTTTAAACATATGCGAAATTTCGTTGTGAAAATCTTCTTTTTTTATTTTTTTATAATCAGCGTATTTGTCAACAAGTTTTTTAGCTTCTAACTCAAATGGGGATAATGTTTTTTGCTGTTTTTTCATATTTTGGTCCTTCATAATAAATTTTATCAAAATAAATTTACTTTAAAAACACAAAATATTTAACATTACCGTTCCTTGAAAATACTTTTTATTTAATTCTTCTTTTATAGTAAGTAGAAGTAAATATAAATAGTCATTCATATCATTTTTTGTATAAATACACCATGTATCAGTTGAATAAGAAGATTTGCCCACATAAAATTTAACATCAGCATTGCCACCAGTATTAAGGAAACAATACCTACCATTTACAAAATATTTATTTCAAGTTAATATTGAAGCCCCACTTGTGAAAAAAGGATATTGACCAATACAATTTTTAGCATCTCCTACTTGTACATTTGATTTAGCCGCTTCCAAAAGAATATCTTTTAATTTTCCATTAGGAGATTTTTTAAAAAACCAGTGCATATAAATGTCTTGAGCCATATTAGCTAAATTATCGTTTATTTTATTATTTAGTTCAATTTTTTTATTAATGAAGTAGATAAAATCACCTATCTTTTCCTTATTTTTAACATCAGGTATTGAATAGTTCATAATATGATTTTTATCACAACGAGGCAATATTGAACCTTTTACTCCAAGCATTGCATATTGAAAAAAACTATCATTTAAAAGGTGTGCATAAATATATTTTCCAAATCTAGATTCTAATGGTTTTATAACCAAAACGTCAGGACTTGCTAGCCCACTTTTATCTGCTAGTCAAATCTTCTTTAAATAAGGACCAATATTACCTAGCAAAATATCATATTTCTCAAATTTAGTATATTTCCCGGTTTTTGGCACAAACGAGGAAGGTTTAATACCCTTTTTATTTGGCAAAATGTTTTCAACACCAACATAAAAAACATCAAGACCATCAATACTTAATTTTTCATTTGAATAAATTGCATAATTCATTAATTTTTTCATTGTTCACCTTTAAAATAGTTGTTATAGGTGAATATCATTATGATACATATTACCATTATTTTTCTTCTTGTTTGAAATGTAATTTTCATAGTTTTTCGATACTATCGTATTTGGCATTTTCATTTATAGGAGTGTTTGTGTCACCAACACGTGTAAATATTTGATTAGGATAAATGCCCTTATATACCTTGGATAGAAAAAAAGGAATATTCTTAGAAGCTTTACAAATTATTACACCTATTTTTAAATATTTATAATACAGATTTAATACTTCAATTTGTGGAACGTGATCTCCTGCAAAGTTTATATTATGAATGAAATTTAGAATATCGTTAGACCTTAAATCTTCATTTATTCCAATTACCTTTCCATCATCTTGAACTCCGAATATTAAATAAGCATCTCTGTTTTGTATATTATTGGACATGCATAGAATGTCATGCAGTAATTCTCTTCTATACAATCCATCTTTGTCCTTTTTGTAAAATTCACTTTTATAATCAAAGAAATCGTCTTCTTTTTTTAAATTAATTAAATCCACAATTTTTTTATTAATTTCATTGTGATAGTGATAGTGATTTTTTTTATGCTTTAAATCTTCCACAATTTCTTTTAATTTAGTTGATTCATCAGAAGTTATTTTTCCTTCAACCTTAGAATTATCTTTCTTATTTGTGCAAAAAATAGTCACTATTGCTCCACTGTTGGAGAAAAGTATTTTATAAAAATTCGCATTATTTCAGCCTTCTTCAAAATTTTTCACAATGTATCCAATGTTTTCCAATCCTGTTTTAATATAATCAATGTCAATATCAAACTTTGCCATTAGCTTCCTTACCTTATTTGCTCAGATAAACAAATAATAATAATAATAATAATAATAATATTAGATATTATTTTTAGATAATTTTAAATTTTGCAGTTGTTCCATTATTTCTTTTTGAAGCTTATCTGACTCTTCAAAATATTTTTGAAGTTCACTTTGATATTTATTCATTTTAGCTTCAAATTCTTCTTGGGTTATTTCAACATAATCGATTTTAATATCAAAATACTGGCCGGCTGACAGTGAGTAGTTTTTTTCTTTTATATCATCATATGAAACGGCTATTGAAAAGTCGTCAATTGATTCTTTATTGTTAAATGTGTTTATTATTAACTCAATATCTTTTTCAGTTAATCTTCTTTTTTTGTTTTTTCCATCTTTATAATCTTCGCCTAGTTTTGAGGCATCAATCAAAATTACTTTATCGTGATTTCTAGCATTATCAAAGAATAGTACTGTAACATTAGTGCCAGTATTTGCAAAGACATTAGATGGCATACTTACACAACCATAAACTATTTTCTCATCAACAATTCTTTTTAAAATTTTACTTTCAACACCTGATTTAGATGTGATAAATCCCGTTGGAATAACAATTGCACCTTTACCTGTTTCATTCTTTAATGAATTAATAACATGTTGAATAAATAAAGTATAAATTGCCATACTATCTTTTTTTGTTCGCGGAACATTAGGCACACCAGCTCAAAAACGCTCAGGCATAGTAGATAATTTTTCTCAATTTTCTGAAAAATCTAATTTAAAAGGTGGGTTAGAAACAACAAAATCAAATTGTCTTAATGATTTATTGTCATCACTTCTGTGATATGGAGAGGTCAAGGTATCTCCTTGAATAGCATTTTGTAATGAAGAAACTAATCCATTTAAAATCAAATTAAACTTAAGCATCTTATTACTTTTTTGTGAAATATCTTGAGTGTAAATAGTGCATCTATCAATGCCTATGCTGTGTGATAATGCCATTACAAGCGTACCTGTACCAGCAGAAGGGTCATAAATTTCAATGCTATTAAACTCTTTTTGCTCACCAATAAGTAATTTTGCCATTATTTTTGCAATTGATTGAGGGGTGTAATACTCTGCGTATTTTCCACCTCCATTTGTGTTATAGTCCTTTAGAAGATATTCAAATATATCAGCAAAAAAATCATAGTGTTCACCAAGAGCTTCTTCAAAAGAAAAATTAACCAATTTATCAACTAATGCTCCAGCAAATTTTGACCTTTGGATATCGTCAGTAACATAAACTGTAAGTTTTTCAAAAATAGGGATTCTTGTCTTATGAACAGTTTCAGTTGCGAAAATTGCTTCATTTTTAGCAGCTATTTCTTCCATTGTTGAATCGAAAATTTGCGCAAAATTCTCTTTTTTTTGCTGATTTCAAAGGCTAGAAATTAAATGCTGGGGCTCAAGAAGCGGAACATCTGCTTTAAGTCTATTAAGCAATGATTTTCTTGTTTTTTCGCTCATATTAGCATAAGATTCATCTCATTTGTCTGCGACTTTTAATTCAGGACTAACTTTTTTAATTTCATATCCAAACTTATCATTTATGAATTTATAAAGAAAAACCTGGGTAATTACCTTATACTCGTTACCATCGTTTCCAATCCCATAATGCTGACAAGTTGCTTTTAATGCATCAATTAAACTAATTGTCTTTTCTTTTAAGTTCATGTATTATTTCCTTATTTTGCAAATTATTGTTTGATTTGACTAGTGTATTCATCTTTAATATTATTAATAATGAATTCAATATCTTCATTTTCTTCTTTAAAAATGTTATATATTATGCTACTAATTGTTCTTTTAAAGTAACCTTGATTATTTAAAATAGAATGCTTTTTATAAATTTCATTATCTACGTTGTCTTTTATTATTTTTAACACATTCATTATTTCTTTGTCTGAAAGAATTAATTCGTATTTTTCATCAGCATGTTTTTCCCGAGTTTCCCAGTTTTAAGGCAAAAATTCACTTTTTAGTGAATATAAATATGAAAAAACACCCGTAAATCAGTGTTTTTTGAACGTAAAACCTTAATTTATATTAATGTCATTTAATTGCATTTTAAGTAATTTTATGGTATAATTATAAATTATGAAAAAACAAAATAAAGATGGTTTTATTGAAGTAAACAAATTGTTTGGTAAAAAACCTAAATATTTTAAGGAAATTTCAAACATGAAATTTGAAACAAGTTATTTGGAAACAATCAATATTTTGATATCTTAATAAATTACTAATAAAATTGTAATTAACTTTTACCAAAAAACTTAAAAAATTGCCTAAAACCGGATGCTTTTTTGAAATTACCTTATCAAACTGGGAAACTCAGGAAGAATTAATTCGTATTTTTCATCAGCATGTTTTTTGTTTCACTCCAAAATCCGCTTATGTATACGAACAAATTTTTGGTCATTGTCATACTTGGCTAGTAACTTGTTATTATCCTTGTTAATTTTTTTTATATTAGATAATGTTTCATCCAAAAATGTGGAATATTCATAGAATTCATCCATATTATTAATATTGAAACCTTTTTCAGCAAATTTCTCTCTTATTATTGAGATTAAAGATGAGTACTCTGGATCTTTTTTATCGATATTTGCTTGCAATTCTCTTGATAGTTGAACCCATTTTTCATTTAATTTATCTGTAGAAACAATTTTTAATTCGTCATTAACTGATGTTTTTTTAAATGTGAATTCAATATTATTCATAATTTCGTTTATAGATGATTGAAATGATTCATTATTTTTTAATGCAAGTTTTTAGTTTACTATATCTATTCTCTTTGTAAGTAGAGTAATCAAAATTGGTAGATTTTCAATTTTGATTTCATTAAATTTTTCCTTCAAAACTTCATCGCCTCAAGTTCTAACCAAATTAAATGCATCTCTTGCGCTAAATAATACATTTCTTAAGTCAATTAAATGTTTTTTATCATTAATTTCAGATATTTCTGAATCAAAAATTTCCAAGTTGTTAATTGTGTATTTAAATAATTTGTTCGATGCATTTTTTACATTTTCAATTAATTTGTCTTTATCTTCAATAATGCTATTTAACACATTAGATTCTAATTCACTTGGTTCACTTATTTTTTGTAATTCCTGAAGGTATGCCTTGTTTGTATCATCGAAATTTTTCTTAATATCAGCAAAATCAATAATATAACCGTGTGTATTTTGTTCGTATGGTCTATTAACGCGAGTTATAGCTTGTAGTAATGTGTGGTCAGTTAATTTTCGACCAAAATATAATTTTTTTAGTCTAGGTGCATCAAAGCCAGTTAAAAGCATGTTAAAAACAATTAAAATATCAATATTTTTCCCTTTTTTAAAGTCATTGATATGCTCCATTCTGGTGACCTTATCATCAATGTCATGTAAAATTAGAGCAGCTTTTAAATTGGTTTTTCCAAACTCATTATCGTCTGCATTGCTTTGAATCTTGTTGAAAAATTTATATATTTTTCTCGCTTGGTCGCTTGTTTCACAAATAACCATGCCTCCTAATGAATTGCTCCCGCGAGAAATTTGAAATTGTTTAAAATCTCTGATTATGAATTTTGTAAGTTCCTCAACATATGAATCATGTTCAATAATATAAGACTTTTTTACATCTTTTTTTTGTGCTAATTCTTGTAGTTGTAGATTGTCATATATTTTTTCTAGTTTAAATTTACATGAAGTTTCAACGTCTTCTCTGATAATTTTTAGTGTATAGCCATCTTTTATAGATTTATCATAATAATATGTATGAATATAATTGCCAAATATAGACCATGATTCTTTATCTTTTTTTAAAAGCGGTGTGCCAGTTAGCGCAATTTTTATTGAGTCAGTATCAGCATTAAATAAATTTGCTAAAAAACTGCCGCCCTTTTTATAACTTCTGTGCGCTTCATCTATTATAAAAATTCTTTGTAAATTTACTGAGTAATCAGGAATATTGATCTTATCTTTTTCATCAAATCGTTGGATATTAACTACAGTTATTTCCATTTTTCCATCATTGCCTTCGGTAGCATGACTTGTTTGGAATTGTGCCATTAATTCTTCTTTATTGGGATGTATTTTAACTGACAAACCACGATATTCAAATTCTTGTTTAGCTTGTTCTAGTAAATCCAATCTGTCGACAATAAAGTAAAATTTAGCAACTTTGTTTTTCGAAGAAAAATAGTCAGTCAAATATTTTATTAAATAATATGACAATGCAGTTTTTCCGCTCCCTTGAGTGTGTCAAATAATTCCTGATTTTTTACCTTTATTAAGCGTATCGCCAACCGCTAATGTAGCTAGCAATTGTTGATATCGCATTATGTGTTTTAGACTAGATTGCTCGATATTGCCATCTACTTCTTTATTATAGTTTAAATAGGCAATACCGTATTTAATGATAAAAAGCAATCTTTCTGGAGAACATAAAGATGTGATAATTCTATTTGTGGGGGTATTAAAATCTGAATTTGTTTTGTATTCCGAAGCCCCAAGTAATGTATGAGCATTAAAATCACCAATGATTTGTTTTTCTATATTTTTATCTATAGTTCCATAAGGATAATCATTGATAAACTTATCTGAATCTTCTCTAAAACAATTGAAGAACGCTTTATCCTTTGCCCCGGTGCTGTAAAAGGCACCCTCAACTGGCGCAATACCGTCAAGATTATCGTATTCCATATTATTTGAAAAAATCATTAATTGGCTAATGTTTATATATCTTCTAAATTTGGCATTTGGTAATCTTTTTTTATTCATCCTTTGGGCTTCAGCAACGACACCTCCAGGATTATTAGGTGTTTTAACCTCGATAAAAACTAAGGGTAAACCATTAATAAATAACGTTATATCAGGTCTTAGTTCATCGCCATCGTTACGGTAAGAAAATTCTCCAGTGAAATGAAAAGAGTTGTTTTTGATATTATTAAAATCTATTAATTTTTGATTATATGAAATTAAACGGTTATAAAAACTCATTCCTAAATCATCATTGTTTAGGTCGTGTCTTATTTCACGTAAGACCTCGTTAAAATCACCATTAAAAGTCGGATTTAATTGAAAAAATTTTTCTCTAAAAATGTCGACAGCAATATTGGTAGTAGCATCATATTCAAATGATTTTTTACTGTCAGAATTTCTTCCAAGATATTTATATCCAAGTCTTAACAAATGCACTAATGCAGGTATTTGAACTCTTGTTTTTTCGTTAAATTCAGCCATAATTTATATTATCCCGGGAGTGTTCATAATTTTGTCTTTTAAATTTTTTTATTAGTTTTTCAGTCATCTCAATCCCCCCTTTGCATAAAAACTTATTCTTATTAAACTTAAATTATAAAGGAAAAGAAGTTAAATTTTCCTAAAATTCTCTCTTTTTTAAAGAAATTTCTAATATAAAATAAAAAATTATGTTTAGCACATCTAAAGAAAAAACAACTAGAATTAATAATTTAATAGAAAAAATCAAAGCAGAAGATGAAAAGTTTTTAAAAAAAGGTAATGTTAAATATTTTGTGTTTTTAAAGTAAATTTATTTTGATAAAATTTATTATGAAGGACCAAAATATGAAAAAACAGCAAAAAACATTATCCCCATTTGAGTTAGAAGCTAAAAAACTTGTTGACAAATACGCTGATTATAAAAAAATAAAAAAAGAAGATTTTCACAACGAAATTTCGCATATGTTTAAAACTTTTACTGAGGCGCTCTTAAGGGCGGAATTAAGCCAACATTTAGGCTATGAAAAAAGTAACCGAAGCAAAAAAGGCGTGCATAGGCCAAATAAGCGAAACGGATTTTCGGACAAAACTGTGAATTATAATCATAATAGTTTTCGTCTAAAAATACCAAGAGATCGAAATGGCACTTTTGAGAACAAATTACTCGGTAAATACGAAACAAATTTAGGCGATATCGAAGAGCAAGTGTTTTCACTTTTTGCATCAGGAATGTCATATGAAAATATTGTTAACACAATAAAAAGTATCTATAAAAAAGAAATAAGTAATGCCTGAATTTCTTCAGTTACTGACAAATTATTGCCTGAAATTGAAAAGTGAAAATCGCGAAAAATTGAGAATTCCTATCCAATTTTGTACATTGATGGGATGTTTTTTAATGTTAAAGAAAACGGTGTTTTTGTCAAAAAATCACTTTATCTTATTCTTGCAATTGATTGGGACGGAAATAAAAAAGCACTGGGATTTTGGATTAAAAATACCGAATCAGCAAGTAATTGACTTGATGTTTTTAACGAACTAAAAACTCGCGGGCTGGAAGATGTTCTAATAATTTCTTGCGATAATCTAAGCGGAATTAGTCAAGCAATTGAAGCGGTTTTCCCGCAAACAGATGTTCAAAAATGTGTTGTTCACCAAATTAGAAACTCGCTTTTAAAAGTTTCTAACAAAGACAAAAAAGAGTTTGTCCTTGATATGAAAAAGATTTATCAAGCGGCTAATCAAGAATTTGCAATGCAAAATCTTGATAAATTTGCGGAAAAATGAGGCCAAAAATATCCTTCAATTATCAAGTCTTGGTATACAAATTTCGTTGAACTAACGACATTTTTTAAATATCCATATGAATTGAGGCAAGCAATTTATACGACAAATTTAATTGAGTCAATGAATAGAATAATTAGGAAAAATACAAAAACAAAAGGCGGAATTCAAAGTGTAAATTACCTTTCAAAAATAACTTATTTAACTCTCCAAAACGCATCTACAAAATGACAAAAGGTAAGAAATTGATTCATGATTAAAAAACAATTAGAAATTATTTTCCCTAATCGGTTAAATAATGTAAAATTAAATTAGATTACATTTCTATTTGAAAAATCCATAAAAATTTAAAACACAAGATTATGAACACACCCCAAGGAACTGGGCTTAAACACTTACAAAAATATTTGCTAATAAATAAAGATATTTATATACCTACGGAAAGTGAGTTATTTAATTTTAATAATATAGTTAAACCTATTTTCGATAATATTTCTAGTAATAAAAGGGAAACAGAAAAATTAGCAACTCTTCGCGATTATCTACTACCATTTCTTTTAAATGGTCAAGTTACTATTGAAGACTAGACAAATAAATTATCGTTTAGTTAAAAAAATATTTTTTATTATGAACACTCCCGTAAAAAAATTAACAAAAGTATAGCACTCAAAATTTTGACAAAAAACTAGTTGCCTGATTTTTTCTACTAACTTACAATTTTAATGTATTTAAATTTGTCTTCAATTGTGAATTTGTATTGTTTCATTTTTACACACCTTTTTTCGAATACGTCTGAAATTGGTGTACTAATTTATGCAAATTGAACTGCATTTTTATATTAAATAGTTTAAAAAAGTATATAAATTTATACACTTTTTTGACATTTTGATTTATTCTGTGTTTGTTTTAAATGGATTAAAAAATCATGGTGAATTTGCACTGGCGGGTGCAAGTAGATGCCATCTTAAAATTTGAGCAGCAAATGATTTAGTATTTTTTAAATCCAATGGATGTTCACCATTGAAGTTCATGCCAAAATAGTTAAAACCGCGAGTTGCATAATTTCAACCTTGCAAACTGTTGTGAGGTGTTCCGGAGTTAATTAATGAAATGTAATTGTTATCGGCACTTAAAATTCCAGTTCCTGAATTTCCGGCATCAAAATATGTAGGCACATAGCCATTTTGATGTCTTAACATTACATTATAATTGCTTAATCCTGGTCGGTGAATAACATATGCAGATTGTTTTCCATAAGGGAAACCAACAATTGAAAAGTCATAAATTAATGACTGGTGGTTAATATTATAATCCATACCATTGAAATTAAATTTTATATTTTCAAGCGCTAGTCATGATTTTAATCAGTTGGCATACTCATATTTTCCTTGCACAAGCGCTTCATCATAAAGTGGCTTAACATCGACCACAAAAATAGTAGCATCAATATTGTGACCTTTATGTTCCTTTCCATCTCGACTTTGTTGATCTGATCCAGATCAAATTTGAGAAAGTAGAAATCCAGAATTTGGGTCTTCTTTTTTGTCGCTAGGTTTTGATGAAGAATTTGGACCTTTTAATAGACCACCTCAGTAACTAAACCCAGCATTAACATTATTTTCAAAATTAAGTGAAGGTTTTACAATGTAACTATATCTTCGATAAGTCTTTGGTAAGCCAGTTGTTGAGTTATTTAGCTGGTCAAAATTTGAAACATTTTCTACATGATTATTAGTTATAAAGTAGAATTTTCAGTCATTTTCATCATTATTTACTTTTCCAATCATCGTTGCAGAACCAAAACTAAAAGCAAGTGCGCGTTGGAAATTATTTTCAAATTGAGGATTTGATTTGATAGTGGAATAATTTATATAATCATTGTTTTGTAAATAACCATTATGAATTTCATAGGGAACGTTTTGGTTTGGAAAATAAACATTTTTTCGAACATTAGGATCGGTATAAAAAGGAATTGGTGCATTTTCTTGAGTGTATGAAATTTGTTTATAATCGAATAAATTAGTTCGTCTAGTATGCTCTTCATATTGTTCATAATTCTCATAAATAACATTTACACCAGCACCTCTATTTCACAAGATAAAAGCTTTATTTTTGTCAAATTTATCATTATTTGCAAAAGGATTGTAACCTTGAGTGGTATTTACATAATTTACAGGATTACCAACAATAATGCTATATTCTTCACCTTTCAAACTTAATTTAAAGTGCAATCCATCTATTTTTTTTGTAACATTTAATAATAATGTTAATTTGGGAAGTGGTGTAGAGGAACTGTTAGTATTATTATATCTTTGTGGTAGTTCAAGTTCAATATTGTGGTTTGACTTTCTTTTGAGTTCTGAATAGTTTATAGTAAATGAAGGAAACTTATAGTTAGCTTCATTACCAATGGTAGGATCTCCTGGTTTAGTGAATCTATTATAGCGATTATCATCTTGAATTAAAACATTTCCATAAATTGTTAAATCTAGTTTTACATCTCGAGCATTTTCTAACATTTTTTCAAGGTACTTTTCTTTTAAAACTCAGGATGCACCTTTTCCATCTTGTAATCAAATTGCATCTTTAGCATTAAATTCAATTTGTCGATTTCGAATAACTTGATAATTTTCTACTATTAAAGTATTAAGACCTGAATGTCTTCATTTGAAGCTTGAATTTTTGATATCATCAAGCAAAACAGGATTTGAACCAGCAACTTTGTATCAATTATTGCCAACAACTATTTTTTCTGTTTCTTTTTTTTGGTTAGGGTAAGTATATTTTAAATTAATATAAGTATTGTTGTTATACTCAACTTTTTCATGAATTGTAATATCCTTAGTGTCAATTGAATAGTTATTTAGTGTCAAAGTTTGTTTATTTCAAGTTAATTGTTGATTATTATATTGAAAATCTTGTAGACTCACTTTGTTCATTAGCAATTCTGGATATATATTATTTTGAAAATCATTTGATAAATTCACAAGTGTAATTTCTTCTGATTTTGAATAAACTTTGCTAGGATCACTTTTATTAATAAAGCCAATTTTGAATTTTAGCTCGCCTGTTCTTTCTGATTTTACATCATAATATACAATAAAATAGTTATTAATAATATCAGAAATATTATTTGGATTAGTTGTTACTCCACTAGGAATTATGGTATTTGTATTTACTACGAAAACATTTGCTGAATTATCAATTTTAGCTTGAATACTTTGTTTATCAAATTCATCTCCTCCGGTGGCATCTTTTGATTCATCTAATGTTCTTTTAAACTCTGATGAATCATTTTGAGTGTTGTTATTATGATTATTTTTAAGTTTTAATAAATATTGTAGGGCACTACCAGCATCTTGTTTTCGAAATTGGCTAACTAATTGTTGCGGGTTTAAAACACTAAAAAGTGTTTCTTTTCCGTTCACTTTAGCACCTGGAGTTTTTCTTAAATCGAAATTAGAGGCGTTAATTCCATCAATTAATTTTTTATGACTATTATCAAAATTACTACTTACTCAATTAGAAGGTAATTCAATATCACTAGCACGAAGTGGTCGAAAATATCACATATTTTTGGCATATGTTTTTTTATATTCACTTTCTTGCATATCTAAATCTCAATCTTGAAAATTAAGTTCTTGATTGTCCTTTTTGATTCCAAAAATTAGTTTGACTGTTCCACCACGATTGGAATTAAAAATATTTGAATGATCAAGTACTTCTTTAACAAAAAGTGAATATTTACCTATTTTTGGTCATTTATAAATATTATTTAACTCCTTTTCTGCCAATATTGAAGGAATTCCATGATGATCAACACCTTGTTTGATAGGTTGTAAATCCTTCAAAATTTGTTCACTACCACTTAAATTATCTTTATTTCATTGTACATTTGTAAGATAGCTAGAAATTAAAAGTTGCAAGTCCGCTTTATCTCTTTCAAGCTTGGTCATACTAGTAGATCGAAGAGTTATTTTATCTTTAGTTTGGAGTGTAATTTGCTTTACTATTTTTCCTAGTGCTAAGAAGTTAACTTTTGCACTAAAGTGTTCATTTTCATAGCTAATTTGAGCCAAATCATGTTGAAAAATGTGATCAACTTTATTACCTTTAGATCTAAAATTTTGCTTAATAATATCTTGAAGTTGACCAACGTGTTCTTTGTTAATTTGTTGAAGAGCAATTTTATCAAAATCATATAAGTCATCTAAATATTGAAACTTTGTATCTAAAGCTGATATCTTACTTTCGATATCATAAGTATAGGTATTATCTTTTTTAAAATCAAGTAATTTTGAAATTCTTGTTCTATGTCCTTGCGCATTAGTTACCTGATAAGTAATTTCAATTTTATTATTGTTGGAATTATCCAATTTTGTATCTTTAATTTCAAAAGAATAACCTTCTTTTCCAATTTTAGTCAATAATTTTGTAGTTTCAACATCAAAAGCTACTGGATTTAATTTGTCTTCAAGTCTATAAAGTTTAATTTTTGCTTCATCAAATGAAGGATTTACTTGTTCTAAATCAGTGTTAATTTGACTAATTTGTTCATCTGTTGCTGTTCCATTTAGAGCTTTTTGTGCATCAATTAATTCTTTTTGTACTGCATTAATTTGTAATTCCAAATCACTAATATTACTTGAAAAAGCTAGTTCTTGATTATGAAAAAATGACTGCGCTTTTAAAAGAGTAATATCTAATAATTTATCAGCATTGTTAGTAGTAGAAGTGTATTTTGGTGTTGATTTTATAGCTTCTGCTGACTTAATAGTATCACTTAATTTTGTTGATAAATTAGAAAGTTCACTAACTTTTTCTTCTATTTTTTTAAGATCTTGAGTACTTGTTTGTTCATTAATTTGTTGTGCAAAATGCAATTTTAAACTAGAAGCTAGTGTAGTAAATGTGTTAATTTTTTTAATACTTTTTTGCTGTTCTTGAAACAAAGTTGGTTGAATATTTTCAGGAGTTGTCGGTGTTTCCTGAGTTGTATTATCTGATGAGGTAGGATCAGGAGTTTTAACTTGATTTTCTGGTTTGGATTTAATTTCTTTATTATCGTTTTTTAAGGTCGGATTATTTTCTTCACTTTTTTTATCTTCAACTTGATTATTTTGCTCTTCTTTTTTGTCTGAAGATAAATTATTTTGGTTATCTAAATTTGGTTTCTTAGGCAGTGGTTTTGCATTTTCGTTTTGTTTAGCTGGTATTTTAATTTCAGGGGTAGTTCCACAAGCAATTGCAACACCAAAAACTGTTACAAAAGAAGATAAAAGTAAGATAGCTTTAGTAATTTTAGATTTCATAATTAACTCTTTTATTGAATTCAATATTTTTTTTATTATATAACACATTTTACTTTTTTGTAAAAAGGTGAAAAATAAACTTTAGGTTTTTTGGTAATAAAACTAAAATTGTTCATGGTTTTGCAACACAGTTTAGGTTTTTCTAAATATTTAAAATAAGATCTTCTTTATAATAATTTGGAAATAAAAAATGCAACCATAACTAAACTAGAACAAAAATAGCCAACACCTTAGTGTTAACTTTCTCTGTCCTGGTTTAGTTTTTAGCACTTTTTTAATTTTTTTGGCAAAAGTTAATTACAATTTTTTACTGATTTACTAAAATATCAAAACAGATTTACTTAGAACACAAAATTATGAACACTCCCCATTTGTATTTTCAATCCATCTTTGTGGCGATAATGTAAAGGATTGCTACCTTTTTTCTTTTTAAAGGTGTCGAATTCGACACCTTTAAAATTAGGGTAGTTAATAGTCTCTTTAAAAATTATAAGTCTATTATTGATTCATTAAGTAAAAAATCTTCTAAACCAATGTATAAAATACCATTTTCATCGTGTTTTGGAATTATTTTGTTTCTTACTATAACTATTTTTTTAAATGAATCATTTATTTTTTTAAGCGAGGTTATTTCTTGTTCTTTTTTTTCTAAATTGTCAATATTAAACGCTGATTGAATATAGTATCTTTTGTGGCCTTTATTTATAACAAAATCTATTTCAAGCTGAACTTTTTTTCTTGTTGAGCCGTTTTTAAATTCATGTTCTACAACACCAATGTCAATATTGTATCCTCTTCGAAGTAAATCATTGTAGATTATATTTTCCATTATATGATTGTTTTCTATTTGGCGAAAATTTAATCTTGCATTTCTTAGACCAATATCTGAAAAATAATATTTAAATGGGGTTGAAAAATATTTAGAACCCTTTACATCGTAGCGATAAGCGCATTGAATAATATAAGATTCTTCAAAAAATTTAAGATACTTAAAAATTGTATTTGATGATATGTGTATTTGTTTTTCTGACAAAAAACGTTTTGCAAGCTTAGAGGGATTGGTTAAAGAACCAATATTTGAAGATGTAAAGTCAAGCAGGATTTCAAGTATTTGTTGCTCATTATGTATTTTGTTGCGCTCAAGAATGTCTTTAATATACGTTTGCTTGAATAACTGCTTTAAATAATGACTTTTCTGTTCATCATTTTGCAATTTATAAATATGTGGCATACCACCGTATACAAAATAATGTTCAAAAGCTTCTGATTTGTCATCAAATAATTCATAAACTTCAGCAAAAGATAAAGGATTTACATGCACTTGGTCTCCGCGGTCTCTGAATTGAGTTAATAAATCTGATGAAAGCATTTTAGAGTTACTACCAGTAATATAAATATCTAAGTTACTATGTTTCATAAGACTTAAAAGCACATCTACAAAGGTTATATTTTTTTCATTACTATCAATATAAGGATTTGATACATTTTCAGATAATTGAATTTCGTCAATGAAAATGTAGTACATTTTGTTTATATTTTTTGTTTTTTTCTTAATATATTCATTTAATCTAAATGGATTTCGGTATTCAATATTATCAATTTGGTCAAGAGCAATTGTTATAATTTGATTTTCTTTAATTCCACTGCTAAGTAGGTAATCACGATATAAATTGAATAATAAATATGATTTTCCACATCTTCTTATGCCAGTAATAATCTTGATTCTGTCATTCTCTTTTTTATCAATTATTTGGTTAAGATAAAAATCACGTTTTATTATCATTTTGCTACCTCACTTGAAAAATTTAAGTGGATTTCCACCATTTTATTTCAAAATAATTTTAACATAAATAAACTTATGTTTAGTAATAGTTTGAAGAATTTAGGTGGATTTCCACCATTTTATTTCAATGTATCTAATATTTTTAATTTAAATTTGTGAAAATACTTATAACATTATCTATTTATAAATGCTTGTCTATCACTTTTTGTTATATAGTTATATTTTTTAATACTATAATTAATATAAAGTTCCTGTCTAATTTGGAGCTTAAATAAGTAGAAAAATTAACAAAAGTACTGCACTCAAAATCTTGACAAAAAACTAGTTGGCTGATTTTTTTCTACTAATTTTTATTTAGTTTTTATAACAACTTTTATTGAATCAGAACTATTTTTTGATATAATTAATAAGAATAAAAAGATGACTTAGAAATCTCTTAGTTGATATAAGTTAGATACAAGATAAGATTTGGTTTTTATGGTTGAAAAAATTAAAAAATTTAAAAAGTTTGCCTTATATTTGTCTGGTTTTACTTTAATTTCATTAATATACGGTTCGCTGGTTATAAATTGAAATAATAATAAGCAATATTGATATTCTACAAACTTTAGTAATAAAATCGATGTAAGAGAGCCTTTTATTAAAAAATTAAATAAATTCTCAAAGGTTGAAAATCTAGATAATAATTTTGAATTAAAATTATTATTAAATCCTGACTTTTTAGATACTGATCCTAAAAAAATAACTTCTTTTAATATTGATTTTTTAGAAAAAATAAAGAAGTTAAACTTAAAATATAAAGAAACAAAATACAGCCAAATGTTGCCAATTGTCTGGTTTTATTTTGATACTGAAAATGATCGAGAATTTTTTGTCAAAAATTCCTTAAAAAATTCTACTATCAGTCGATTTATTGTTTATAAAAATGAAGAAAAGGACAAACAAACAGGACATGTTGAAACGTTAAATGATAATAATCCGTTAAATAATAATGATGATTATCATTCACTTTTTAGCGAGTCGTTAAATAAAAATATTTCAATAGTAAATTTCCAAAAACAAGCAGCAAAAGACAATGAAAATCAAGATAAAGCCACCTCAAAGGTTGGCGCTATAGAATTTTTAGACAAATTTAACTCAAATTTTAATATATATTTTAATGAAAATCAATTAAATATAAATGATCTAGTTTCAAACAGACCCAAGCAAGCAGAAAAACCATATCATTCAACGCTAGTCTCATTAATTTTAGGCGGCAAAGCAGGTGTTGATAAAAAGTCGGATTTGTATTTATCAATATTTAAAACAGATGCTGAGTGGCAAAAAGCAATTGAATGAATGGCTACTAAAGATGTAAGGGTAATAAATCACAGTTATGGAAATAAACTTGTAGACTTTAAAGACTACAACGAAAATGCATATTTACTTGATTTTTTAGCAAGAAAATACGGCGTAATTAATGTGTTTGCTGCTGGTAATGGTGCTGATAAAATTGACGAGGATGAATTTGGCAAAAATAAAGCTGATGATAATCCATGAATTGATGATAGAAGCTTGTCAATAAATTCAATAGTGGTTGGTGCGCTCGAAGATAATTCTAGTAATTCTAATATAGCAAAAAATGAAATAGCCCCTTATTCTAATTTTAAAACTGGTGATCAGTACTTGCAATTTGCTAAGCCCTTAGTAGTAGCTCCAGGTCAGATTTATAATGTTCTTGATGATAAAAATCAATCTGGCCAAAGCAAAAAATATGTAAGTGGAACTAGTTATGCAGCCCCTATTGTAACCGGATTAATATCAACACTTTTAAGAGGAAAACCACTTTGAGTTCGTAATGATTTTAGAGTTCCAGTAATAAAATCTATTCTTTCTGTTTCTGCAATAAGTCCAAATCATAATGATTTGGATAAAAAAGATAGTGGTTATTATGAAAAGTACGGGGCTGGAATCCCTGATTTTGAAAAAATGAAAGAAGCGGCAGATAATACTAGTTTTATGTTTGGCAATAAAGAAAATGAGGGCGAAGTTATTTTTACTGGCAATAGGTTCTGAGTTAATTCAAATGAGACAATTAAAGCCTCTTTGTCTTGAAACTTTAACGCTGGAATGCTAAAAAATAACGAAACAGGGCAAAATATATCTGGCTGATGGTGATTTTTACCGGCAATTACCAGAAATGTTAGCAGCGATTGATTATCGTTAGAGGCAACAAAAAAACGACAAGGTGGTACTTTTGTTTCAGATTATGATCTTTACTTACAAAAATTAAATTCAAATGGCGATTGAGTTGATGTTGCAAGATCTAATAGCATCCTGAGCAACGATGAATTAATAGATTTTAAGTCAAACGAATCTGCCTATTATCGTATTTATGTTAAAAATTATAAATCTTCCGTTTTTGAAAATTCGGAGGATGACAGAATAGTTGCTTCTTATTTGGTGCATAATGAAAATTAAACATTTTTTTAGTAAATTTATAGTTATAAGTTCCTTAACTTTGCCATTTTTTTTGAGTTCATGCGGTCAATTTTTTAATTTTACCTCTACTAAACCTAAACCAAGCCTAGATGAAGATAATCATAAATATAGTGGAGATTATTTTTTAAATCTATTAGATAAACATTATGAAGAGAATAATGTAAAAAGGGCGACATTTTCGCCATTAAATTTTTTCTATTCCTTGCAAAAAGAAAATAAAGATAACAAAGTAGCCCAAAATAGAAGTCGAAATTATTTTCTTGGTAATAAAAATTCAATTGATATTTATACTTTTGAAGAATTTCAAAAAAATATAGTTGACAAATCCAAAGAAATTACAAAAGAGGCCAATATAGATCGTTTTGTTAGCACTGCTTCAATAAAAAAAGAATTTGAAGAAAAATTTCTAAATGGTACAACAATAGAAGAAACGCTTAAGAACAATAATATTTTAATTATGGAGCATTTTGGCGAAAAAAGTCTATTATCGTCTAGACATTATTATTTCGATGATAAAGAGGATCGCTATATAAATATGACTCCTTTTCGAGCAAAAGATATTCATTTTATTCAGTATACGAATTTGGGGATTGAACCAGTGTTTAGTCCATATTTTACTGTTGTTTTATACCCCAAAGACAAAAAAATTTATTTTCACTATGATTTTAAAACAACTTACGAAAAAAATGTAAATAAAACTAGAAAAATTTATCATGATCTTGAAAAAAGGTATTTACTTCCGAATTATTTAAAAAATAAAGCATTTTATGATATTTTTGATGAAATTAAGTCTATGCAAAAGAAAAATAAAATTCAATTTTTTAAATTAAAACAACCGTATGATAAAGTTGCTGAAAAACTCGACCCTTGAGTCAATAATTTTTTTGAAAATAAGCACGGGATAATTAAAAATTTAGAAGAATTTAAGGATAAAATAATTAATCGTATTTCAAAATTGGACTCAAATTTAAAGATAGATGAAAATGAATTTATAAACGATTTTGAAACAAAAGTATTTAAAGGGGAAAAGCTTGAGAATATCTTTAAAAATTCAAATATTTTTATATATGAAACATGAGAAAAATTTGTCTATGGTTCTCCGCAATCTTATTATTTAAATTCTGATAATAAATCAGCAACAGTAGAATTTGAGAACATAATCATTACAAAGGAAGAAAATAACAATATTTTTTTAGAACCTATTAGCCATTCAGATTATAGTTTTAATGCTTTTTCGCGTTTTTTCACGAAATCAAAATTTAATAAAGTTGCTTTTCAAATTTTGGTAGTTCCAAAAGAAAAAAATATTATTTTTAATAAAAACATTAATCGTCTTAAAACACTCGAATCAGTAATAAAAAATTATTTACCACAATGAAAAATAGAAAAAACGGGTTAGTACAGATTTATTTTTCATAGACTTATCAAACTTTTTTGCCAATTTCTTATTAAATTGTTTCATATACATGCAAAATTGACTCATTGTGTCAATTTTGCATTTTTCTTTTTTTAAGTTTCCCAGTTTGACAAGATAATTTTGAAAAAGTGTCTGTTTTTAGGGACTTTTTTAATTTTTCTGGCAAAAGTTAATTACAATTTTTTTACCGTTTTATTAGGATATCAAAATAAAAATCATACCTATTTAAATATTTAGATCACAAAATTATGAACACTCCCATAGAAAAATTAACAAAATTACTGCACTCAAAATCACTGATAAAAAACTAGTTGCCTGATTTTTTCCTACTAATTTTTATTTAGTTTTTATAACAACTTTTATTGAATCACAACTATTTTTTGATATAATTAATTAATTAATAAAAAGATGAATTACAAATTTCTTAGTTGATATAAGTTAGATAGAAAATAAAATTTATAATAAGGTTTGGCTTTTATGGCTAAAAAATTTAAAAAATTTGCATTATATTTTTTTGGTTTTACTTCAATTCCATTAATTTACAGTTCGCTGCTTATAAATTGAAATAATAATAATAATAATAATAATAATAATAATAAGCAATATTGATATTCTACAAACTTTAGTAATAAAATCGATGTAAGAGAACCTTTTATTAAAAAGTTAAATAAATCGTCAAAAGTTGAAAATCTAGATAATAATTTTGAATTAAAATTATTATTAAATCCTGACTTTTTAGATACTGATTCTAAAAAAATAACTTCTTTTAATATTGATTTTTTAGAAAAAATTAAAAAGTTAAACTTAAAATATAAAGAAGCAAAATACAGCGAAATGTTACCAATTGTTTGGTTTTATTTTGATACTGAAAATGATCGAGAATTTTTTGTTAAAAATTCCTTAGAAAATTCTACTATCAGTCGATTTATTGTTTATAAAAATGAAGAAAAAGATGTACAAACAAGATATGTTGAAATGCTAGATGATAGTTATGAATTAAATACTTATCAGTTAAATAATAATTATATTAATGATTGACTTTTTAACAACTCGTTAGACAGAAATATTTCAATAGTAAATTTTCAAAAACAAGCAGCAAAAGACAATGGAACTCAAAATAAAATCACCTCAAAGGTTGGCGCTATAGAATTAGGAGACAAATTTGACCCAAATTTTAATGTATATTTTAATGAAAATCAATTAACTATAAACGATCTAGTTTCGCATAGATCGGATCAAACGAAAAAACGATCTCATTCAACGCTAGTTTCGTTAATTTTAGGCGGCAAAGCAGGTGTTGATAAAAAGTCGGATTTGTATTTATCAATATATAAAACAGATGCTGAATGACAAAAAGCAATCGAATGAATGGTTGTCACTAAAGGCGTGAAGGTAATAAATCACAGCTATGGAAATGGGAATGCGCATTTTGTAGACTACAACGAGAATACGTATTTACTTGATTTTTTAGCAAGAAAATACGGCGTAATTAATGTCTTTGCCGCAGGCAACAGCGCTGATGAAACTGACAAAAATACAGATGGTTATAATCCATGAATTGATGAAAATAGTTTATCACTAAATTCAATAGTGGTTGGAGCGCTCGAAGATAATTCTAGTAATTTTAACATAGCAAAAAATAAAATAGCTCCTTATTCTAATTTTAAAACTAGTGATGAATACTCGCAATTTTCTAAACCCTTAGTTGTAGCACCAGCGGAGATTTATAATGTTTTTTATGATGAAAATCAATTCAACAATGGTAAAAGATATGTGCGTGGAACTAGTTATGCAGCCCCTATTGTAACCGGATTAATATCAACACTTTTAAGAGAAAAACCAAATTTAGATTATAATGATTATAGAATTCCGGCAGTAAAATCGATTCTTTCTGTTTCTGCAATAAGTCCAAATCATACTGGTTTGGTCAAAAAAAAGAATGGTTATTATGAAAAGTATGGGGCTGGAACCCCTGATTTTGAAAAAATGAAAAAAGCAGTAGATAATATCGCTTTTATTTCCGGCAATAAAGAAAATGTGGGCAAAAGTATTTTTACTAGCGATAAGTTTTGAGTTAATTCAAATCAGCGAATTAAATCCTCTTTGTCTTGAATGTTTAATGCTGGTATTCTAAAAAATAAGGAAGACTACAAAATAGGGCAAAATATACCTAGTTGATGGTGATTTTTACCGCCAATTACCGGGGTTGTATCTGGGCTATTTAATATTACAGTTCCTATTCAAGCCGCAACTGGTTTAGGTCTAGCTGATATGTATAAATGATCATCAGATCATCTTAACACACAATGATTGTCATTAAAAGCAACTAAAAACCGACAAAATAATAAAATTGTTTCTGATTATGATCTTTACTTACAAAAATTAAATTCATATGGCAAATGAGTTACTGTTGCATCATCTAATAGTGACCTAGGTAATGATGAATTAATAGATTTTAAGTCAAATGAATCTGGTTATTATCGGATTAATGTTTGAAATTATAGATCTTCCGTTTTTGAAAATTCGGTGGATGACAAATTAGCTGTTTCTTATTTGGTAGACAATGAAAATTAAATACTTTTTTAGTAAATTTATAGTTATAGGTTCCTTAACTTTACCATTTTTTTTGAGTTCATGTGGCCAGTTTTTTAATTTCATTTTTACTAGTCCAAGCCCAGATCGTGATGATGATAAATATAAAAGATACTATTTGTTAAATTTATTGGAAGAACATTATGAAGATAATAATGTAAAAAGGGCGACATTTTCCCCATTAAATTTTTTTTATTCTTTGCAAGAAGAAAAAAAAGACAAAAATAAAAGCCAAAATACAACCCAAAATTATTTTCTTGGTCAGAGTGACTCATTCTATATTTATAATCTTGAAGAATTTCAAGAAAAGATAGTTGACAAATCCAAAGAAATTACAAAAGACGCCAATATAGATCGTTTTGTTAGCGCTGCTTCAATAAAAAAAGAATTTGAAGAAAAATTTTTAAATGGCACAACAATAGAAGAAACACTTAAGAAGAACAATATTTTAATTATTGAGCATTTTGGCGAAAAAGACGAGTTATATGCAGAACAATATTATTTTCATGATAAAGTGAAGGGTTATATAAATATAACTCCTTTTCAAGCGAAAAATGTTCATTTTTTTCAGGTTATGAATTTAGGGATTGAACCAGTGTTTAATCCATATTTTACGGTTATTTTATATCCCAAACACAAAAAAATTATTTTTGACCATGATCGTAATGCAACTTTCGAAAAAACTGTAAATAAAACTAGAAAAATTTACCGCGAGCTTGAAAAAAGGTATTTTCTTCCGAATTATTTAAAAAATAAAACATTTTATGAAATTTCTGATGAAATTAAGTCTATCCAAAAGAAAAATAAAATTCAATTTTTTAAATTAAAGCAACCGTACGATAAAGTTGCTGAAAAACTCGACCCTTGAGTCAATAATTTTTTTGAAAATAAACAAGCAATAATTAAAAATTTAGAAGAATTTAAAGATAAAATAATTAATCGTATTTCAAAATTGGACCCAAGTTTAAAAATAGATGAAAATGAATTTACAAATGATTTTGAAACGAAAGTATTTAGTGGAAAAAAGCTAGAAGAAATCTTTAAAAATTCAAATATTTTTATATATGAAACATGAGAAAAATTTGTCTATGGTTCTCCGCAATCTTATTATTTAAATTCTGGTAATAAATCAACAACAGTAGAATTTGAAAAAATAATCATTACAAATGAAGAAAATAACAATATTTTTTTACAACCTATTAGCCATTCAGATTATGATTTTGATGCTTTTTCGGGTTTTTTCCCGTGGTCAAAATTTAATAAAGTTGCTTTTCAAATTTTGGTAGTTCCAAAAGAAAAAAATATTATTTTTAATAAAAACATTAATCGTCTTAAAACAATCGAATCAGTAATAAAAAATTATTTACCAGAATGAAAAATGGAAAAAACGGGTTAGTACAGATTTATTTTCCATAGATTTATCAAACTTTTTTGCCAAATCATTATTAAATTGTTTTATATACATGCAAAATTGATTTATTGTGTCAATTTTGCATGTTTCTTTTCCCCGAGTTTCCCAGTTTGATAAGGTAATTTTAAAAAAGTCTCAGTTTTTAGGGACTTTTTTAATTTTTCTTAGCAAAAGTTAATTACAATTTTTTTACTGTTTTATTAAGATATCAAAGTAAAAACCATATCTATTTTAAATATTTAGATTGCAAAATTATGAACACCCCCGTAGAAAAATTAACAAAAGTGCTACAATCAAAATCATTGATAAAAAACTAGTTGGCTGATTTTTTCTATTAATTTTTATTTAGTTTTTATAACAACTTTTATTGAATCACAACTATTTTTGATATAATTAATTATGAATAAAAAGATGATTTAGAAATTTCTTAGATGATATAAGTTAGATAGAAGGCAAAATTGAATTAATAACAAATATATTGATGTTATGCAAACTTTAGTAATAAAACCCATTTTAGGTCAAACGAATCTGGTTATTATCAGATTAATGTTTGAAATTATAGATCTTCCGTTTTTGAAAATTCGGTGGATGACAAATTAGCACTTTCTTATTTGGTAGACAATGAAAACTAAACTAATTCTTACTAAATTTTTGGGAACAACCCTTTTAATTCCGGCATTTTTTTTAACCTCCTGCGGAAATTTAATTCATTTTATTACTAAACAAATTTTTAACATAGATGAGGAAATTAACAATCCGAAAAATTATAATTCTAACTATTTTTTAAATTTACTAGCGAAACATTATGAAGAATTTAATGCAAAAAATGGTACTTTTTCAGCCTTAAATCTGTTTTATAATCAACCCCAAGGAAAACGGGACAAAAATTTATTCCTTGGCGAACAAGATATAATAACAATTGAAAACCTAGAGCAATTTGAAAAAAATATTATTAATAGAACGGAAGAAATTATAAAAAATAATCCTAATTTTGCCAAATTTAATACTTCTGAACTCAAGTCAGAATTTGAAGACAAATTTCTAAAGGGAGAGCCTCTTGAAAAAGTATTAGAAAAAAACAATATTATAATAGACGAAAATGTCAGAAATTGAATGCAGACTCGTGTTAGCCACTATTATTTTGAAGAAAATGGTTCTTCAAACATTATAGCCACAAGACTTGTACCAGATTATGTTATAGAAGGAGAATTAGTTCAACCCGCTATGAATTTTCCTGATTCGCCTTTTTTTAATGTTATAGTCTACCCTAAAAATAAAACAATCACTTTTAGGGAAATTGACGGAGGAATTTACACCGACGATAACATTATAGATTATGAAGAACAGAAAAAATTGAAAATATTAATTGAAAGAGAAGCTAGAAAAATTTATAATAAACTTGCAAAAAAGTATAATTTGCCAAAAAACAAGATTAGTACTTATTCATCATCTTTTATATTTGATATTATCGATTTTAGCCAAAAAATTAATAATATTAAAACCTTAAAGCCAAAAATTCTTGATTTAATTACAAATAAAATTAATCCTTGATCTAACAGTTTTTTACCAAAAAAACATGCAATTATTAAAAATATTGACGAATTTAAGGCAACAATTATTGAGCGAATTTCAAAATTAGATCCTAAATTAAAAATTGACCAAAATGATCTAATTTCTGATTTTGAACAAAAATTTCTAAACAGCGAAAAACTTGGTGAATTTCTAAAAAATAATAATATTTTTATTTACGAAACTTGGGAGCGAATTGGTTATGAATCATTTTGAAGGTTGACTCCCGACCCTATACCGGATCCTGCTGATGTTCCAAGAAGAGTGGAATGAGAAAAATTACTTCTTAGAAAAACGGAAAATAATAATATTTTTTTGACAACAATTTTTCAAACGGATTTAACACTAAATTTTGTTAGAAGCCCTGAATCTAGTTTTGATAAAGTGGCTTTCCAAATCTTGGCTTTTCCTAAGGATAAGAATATTGTTTTTGATAAAAATGTTAGCCGGCTTGAACTAATTGATGATTTAAAAAACAATTATTTAGATAAATATGAAGAAAAAGACAAACAAACAGTAAATAACGACGTATAAGTTTAAATTAGTAGAAAAAATCAGACAAATAGTTTTTCATTTATAGTTTTGATTGTACACTTTAGTTAATTTTTTCTATCATGTTCATTTTAAAAGATTTGGAGAAATTAATTTAGGTTGTGTGGCGACTTGACTCTTTATATACAAATAACATTAATTCCTAAATTATGCGAGTTTCCCAGTTTGATAATGTAATCTTAAAAAGTGTCGGGTTTTAGGGACTTTTTTAATTTTTTTGGCAAAAGTTAATTACAATTTTTTTACTATTTTATTAAGATATCAAAATAAAAATCATACCTATTTCAAATATTTAGACCGCTAGCAAACTCAGAAAAATATTTTAAAAAACACTTAAAATGACTAAACAACAGAAACAAACTACCATAAGTTGGCAAAATTTAAATCCTTTTGAACTTCTTTTTGTATAAAATATTCATTTTTTACTTGAAAAAAATTATTAATGGTTTAAAATTTTTAATATATACTTGAACTTTCTATAAAAAATCACATTTTAAAAAAGCAAGTTGGCATATTAATTTATACTAAGGCCCCCCTTTTTAAAATTTTTCATTTTAAAATTTCACTACGAGGTGTTTCTTAAATTTAAAAAAATATAGACAAAATTATTAATTTGACTGTTTTTGGCAAAAATAATTAAATTAATAATAAAAGGACAATTAAAACTACATAAACTAACAAATTCAAAATTTGTAGTATCTTTTTTATTTTTTAAAATAAAAAATTTGTATAATTATTATATCCTATATGAAAAGTAATAAGGAGGAAATATGCAAATTTATGTTCCAAGAAGAAGAAAATTAATAATTTTAGCCTCATCCGCTATGGTTTTAATTGGAGGTTCTTTTGTTAGTTCCTTAGTTAATAATTTTATTAGCTCCACTAATGAAATTCACTATAGTTCTTCGTCTCCTTCAATTGTAATTAAAAATAATCCAAATGATTTAACTTATGTCTCACCGGTTGTCAATTCCGATTTTAAACCTCAAGAAAATAACGGCCCTAAAGTGGATTTAGTTAAGCCAAAAGAAGAAACACCCAAACCAATAATTAAACAAGAAATTCCTAAAGAAACAAAAATAAAAGATCCGGTAGTTATAACCAAAAAAGAAACTCCGATTCAGAAAATTTCGACGCCACGTCGCTCTCTCTCTCTCTCTCTCTCTCCTCCTAGGAAATCTGCAGAGATTTCAACCCCAAATACTCAAACTAAATCACCAGTAATTGTTCAAAATTCATCGCCAGTTCCGACAACTCGCCAAAATCCGGTTCCTGGCGTTTCTCAGTCAAGAATTCAGTATGCCCTTGAAAGATATAGAAAAGGTCTTGCTGCCGAAATAAAAACTATTGAATCTCGAGTTGCAAACCTGCAAGCCGAAGTCGATGAAATTGAACGCTCCTATAAAGAAGATTTTGATAAAGATCACATTCGCGGTAAAATTCCTAAAACTGATGCAGGACGAGATCTCTGAAAAGAAGCCTATCAAAGACAAATTGATCTTCCTAGATATAATTTAAATCGCGAAAAACAGTATTTAGAATATTTAAAAAACCTTCCAGAAAAAACTTCCCTCACTTTGCAAGAGCTAAAATCACTTAGACAAGGCCTGGTTCCTTCGCTTGATTCGATTAATGTCTGAGAATATGAAGATGAAAGTAAAAATCCAACCTTAAATAGACTAAAAAAACATAACCAAAGCCGTACTTTTAATACTCCAAGTTGGTATTCTTTAAGTCCGTGGAATATTTCTAATGGCGAATTTCCCGGTTGGACAAAATCTGATGTAAGTTCTCAGTTTTCTTCAGTAATAGGTAGCAATTTTACTAATTCAATTAAGGTTTATGAATACAAGCCTAATTCAGATAATGAAGATAAAAATCGCCAGCCTTTAAAATTAATTCAACTTGATGCTAATGATAATAATGCCTTTGAGAAATTTCAAGAAATTATGGCAAAAATTTCACAAAAAGACAGCAAAGTTCAAGCCATAAGAATAAAAAATATTGGCGAAGCTAACTCTTTACAGAACGCTTCAAGTATTCTTGAAGCTATTCCTAGTCAAATTAATACAGTTTCAGTATTTTTAAATAATATAAATGCCACTAAGTCCTTACGTGGTCTTGAAAATAAAAAATTAAAAGAACTGTCAATTTATACAGAAATTAATTCAGTAAGTGATGAGTGAAGTATTAATCCTAATGGTCTAAAAAATGTTGATTTTATTAGTTTTGACTATAATAATCAAGCAACTTTTGGTCGATCTCAAGGGAAAATCGGCGGTTCAATAGTTTTTTCAGGCCTAAGATGAGAAAAAGGTGACACTGTTGAAAAAATTAACGAGGGTCTCTCGATAGTTTTTGACTCAAAAATTAATCAGCGAGTTTTCCAAGGAAATTTTGGTGGAAAAGGCGGATGGCCAACCACACTTGACTTTTCAGAAACAGATGTAAATACTTTTAAAGATATAAAATTTGCTGACTTTGATAAAACTTTTAACGAAAAAGTTAAAAATTGGCAAGATGACCCATTTGCTCAGGAAAATTATACTGGCTTTAGAAAATTAAAGTTCACCAAATTAATAATTAAAGGATCAAATTCTAATGGTGCAAATAGTCTAAACTTTAAATTTTCTGATCTAGATGGTGCCCAATTTACTGAAAGATTTTCAGAATCTGTTCCTGGAAGTAGTCCAAGAGTTGATGTAAAAATTGACGGACGCCAAATTAATTCTTACCCTGTTTATATTTCTGGATCACCAACAGGCGACTCAATTGAACAACTACGCAAATTCATTAGCGTTGCAAATGGATCAGGAAATAATATAAGCCAAATTTTTGTAGAAACTGAAGAAGCAAAAAGACAAATTGGCTCAACAATTGGAACAGCTCAAGTTCTTGTTGGCAGTCAAAACAGCTCAAGTTCTTCTGGGCTTGTCTAATTTAATTTTTTTGGAGGTGAAATATGAAAAAAAATAATTTTTTAGTAAAAAACAAAGCACTTTTCTTACTTTTTGGACTTGGATTAAGTAGTTTTGTTTTTTATTCATGTACAACTAACAACGAAATTAAAGTCGAGCAACCAAAAAAAGATCCAAAATCAGGGGGTAGCGGTCAATCAAGCACCGAAACTCAACAGCCAAAATTTGATCAAAACACCCAAAAAAGTTTTGAAGACAAAATAAATACTGCTTATTCAACTTTTGAAGCTAGCTCATCACAGACTTCTTACCAAAATCTTGCAAAAACTCTTGATGAAGTTAAGTCTTCACTGTCTCAATTATTTAAAAATGAAGACTTAGAAAAAAAGCAAATTGACTGAGATAGTGCCAAAAAAACCTTGGATTTTCAGCTCGAAAAAACTAACTACCAAACTGATAATTTAACTAAATTAATAATCGGATCTTTTTTAGATATTCTAAAACCAGTTGAAAAAACAAGGGAATTACCCCGGCCAAGCCAGCCTGAAATCCCCGAAGACCGAGTTAATAAATATTATGAACAACTAAAAACTGTTGCCCCAAAAGGTCAAAATTGAGCAATTGTAAAAGATGGAAAACGAACTGTTGAAGACCAATATCAATACGATTTTCCTGATAATGAATGAAAATATTACCTTGAAAAATACGGTGGTGGCGGGGCTAAAGTCATCGGTCTTGATGACCCTGATGGACTTAGTGATTATCCGCTTGGAAAAACTAAAAAAGTCTCTTCAAATTTAAAATCATCTTTAGATCAAAAAGCCAAGCAAGCAAATCAACCTTTATATGATAATGCTTCGCAGCGAACTTTTGTCTTGCCAAAATATGACAATTCTGGAAAAATAACAGGAATTGATATTCCCGAACATCATAAAGGTGATACTTCCCCGGCAATTCACCTTGATCCTCAGACTGGACAAGTTTTAAGAGGTGGACCTGGAAGAGTTGGTTTGCCACGGATTTTGCCAAACCAAGAATATAAAAAACTGACAAAAAGTGCAATTTCTGTTGCTTTTAGAAATGGTCAATTTTTAAGAACCCACAACGGAAAAGAGGGTGAGCCTGATTATTTACCCCCTAATGAAATAGTTCACTTTAATAATTTGCACAGAGGGACTCTAAATATTATCGACTATAAAAAAGAAGAGGGCAATAAATATCCTCTAACTTGGTATTTTATTACAAATGCACACGTTTTAAATCGACTTCAAGTTGCAAATGATTATCATGAAGGTAAAATTTATGGCCGTGATGATGATGCTTATAACACGCATAACCGTCAATATAACACATGAAGTCTTGTTTTTACAAAAATTAAAAATTCTGTCAGCCTAAATAATATAATGCCAACAACTGGCGAATCTCGGCATGAAGATTATTATGATACAGTAAATCTTACCGTGCGAACAAAAGATACAAATATTCATAATGCTGGAAAAAAACTTGAAAGTTCAAAAAATTTTGCTGTAATTGATGATCAACTTAACAATAACCAAGCAATTCCAGAAAATGCTGAACTAAATGTTAGAACAATTGTCTTTGGCTCAAATGTTTTTGACAAAAAACTAGGTGACTTTACAAATCAAGAAAAATACAAAAATATGCAAGAATTGCTTGATTTTGCAATTATGGAAGTCACCTTTGACAACGAAGAGCAAGCAAAAATAATCACAAAAGACTGGTATGATGAACACCAAGACCAAAAAACCAACAACAAATCAACAGCAATTACTTCTGATGCTGACTTTTTAAAAGATGAACAATATGAAAAACTGCCAGCAAATCAGTTTTATGGTCTAGGTTTTCCACTTACAGAAGCAGAAACACATCAAACTTTAAATGAATTTAAAAATAAAAATGCTTGAGAATCAAGAAAACATAGCGTTAGTCCTTATGTAAATAAAGACAATGGTCTCTATTTTAATCAAGATCCAACTAGTCAACAGTGGAAAGACGGTGGCGATCTTTCTTGGTCAAGATCTTATCGCTCATTTATGAATAAGCCTGGGTTGACTGATATTTTTATTGCAATGCCTTATGTAAGTAATGGTTTTATTAAAATTACTAAATTTGATTCATCAAAAAATGTATTTAGTCATACTCCTTATTTATTTTGAGGTTTAGGCACTTTGCTTGATAATTTCACCGGTGGGGGAGGAATGTCAGGAACTGGAATATATAAAGATAATAAACTATATTCATTAGTTTTTGCAACTGATCCGCGCGCTTCAACTGCTGTTAGTTTAAATTTAAGATCATATGGTAATGACTATAAAGGTTATTATGGAACTTATAATTTACCAAAATATGACCTAATTTATGGCTCAAAACACCAGCGAAAATCATATTTTCAAGCAATGCAAGAACTTTATAAAAATAAAGGAATTAAAACTTATCTCTTTCCAAATGGCTTTGAAGACTCACAGAAAGTTGATGTTTTTGGTGACTGAAAATAGTTAAAATAATATAAAAATCATTTATTGACGTCTTTAATTGTCAAAAATTTATGCTATAATTTCCTTAGGTTAATTTTTCCAAACAGCCCTAAAATTTATAGGGTTTCTTGAATTGCAAAACAATAGAAAAAACTAGACACGGTTTTTTCTATTGTTTTAATCTATAAAAAAACTTAATAACTAAGAGAATTATGGCTAGAAAAACAAAAGAAAAACTAAAAACTGAAAATATTGCAAAAAAACTTACAGAAGAACAACAAAATGTTGTTAATTTAGCATTAAAAGGTGAAAATATCCTAGTTGATGCTTGTATTGGAAGTGGGAAAACATCAGTAATTCAAGTTCTCTGTGACAAATTTCCTATTGATAAAAAAATTTTATACTTAACTTACAATAAGCTATTAAAAATTGAAGCTAAAAACAAGATTAAAAACAAAAATGTTAAGGTACAAAATTATCACGGATTTGCATACGGATTTTTGCGAAGAAATGGTATTAATTCTTCTTCTGCAGATTCAATTAGAATATTTTTAAGAAATAACATTTCTGTTGGCGCTTATGATGTTCTATTAATTGATGAATATCAAGATATTACTGAAGAAATATCTTTGTTATTGGAAAAAATAAAACAAGAAAATCCTAACATACAAATTGTTGCTGTTGGGGATATGAGTCAGAAAATTTACGATAACACAAAATTAAATGTTACTGATTTTATTGATAAATTTTTAGAATCATATAAACAAATTAGCTTAACATTTTCCTTCAGAATGCCAAAAGAACATGCTAATATGTTAGGGCGAATCTGAGATAAAACAATTAATGGAGTCAACGAAAATTGCCAGATTGAGTATATGGAACTGGAAGAAATTAAGGAATTTTTGTCTACACAAAAACCTGCTGATATCTTATGTTTAGGACCCGGATTTAGTGAAGAAATGGCAGAAGTATTAAACTATCTTGAAGAAAATCATAGTGATATTTTTAATAAAAAAACCGTTTATGCTTCTATAAGAGAAAAAGACGCAAATTTGTCTCCCAAAAAAAATTCAGCTATTTTTACAACATATGATAGCTCAAAAGGATTGGAAAAACCTATTTGTGTTATTTTTAATTTTACCATAAATTATTGAGAAAACCGCTTAGATAAAATTACTGCAAATTATGAAATTGTAAAAAACATATTTTGTGTAGCGGCAAGTAGGGGCAAAGAAAAAATTATCTTTTTAAATCCAAAAGAGTCAATCCCATTATTAAATGAAGAAATCATCAAGCAATACAAAAATTTTAGAAAAAGAGATAATGATTTATTTTTAATGTCTGAAATGTTTGATCACAAGTTTGATATTGATCTTCAAGATATGTTAAAAATGCTTGAAGTAAAAAAAATTAAAACCGAAGATACAAACGAAATAAAAGTACAAACACATGATGATTTAATTGATCTTACACCATGTATAGGGATCTATCTTGAAGCATCTTATTTTGACGGTTGGGATTTAGATAAAGAAATTGAGTTTTTTATCGCAACTAGATATTGAGATTCGCCAAACATGCAAAAAAAGTTAACACTTGAGTATAAAAATTACATCAAAGAAAGAAATTCAATAAAAGATTTAACACTCTTTTTTGTTTATTTGAAAACACAACAAGAAAGATACATTAAACAAACGCAGCCCGATTTTGTTGATGATAATGCTGTTGATCAAATGCATAAAAGATTATCAAAAGTGCTTAAAAAAGACGAAACAATTCAACAAGAATGTTGAATGGACTTTAGTGATAATAATGTTACATTGAAAGCTCAGGGGATTGCTGATGTTATCAAGAATGATATAGTTTATGAACTTAAATTTGTTAGCGATTTAACAACTGCTCATTTTTTACAAACTGCTTCATATATGCTAGCCTTAAAAAAGGAAAAAGGTATATTGTGGAATATTCGAAATAATCAAATGCATGAAATTAGAATCAAAAATAGAGAAGAATTCAGTGAAAAACTTGCACAAACCATTTCAAAAGGAGTTTATAAACCTAAAAGTCAAAGAGAATTTGAGGAATCAGATGGAAGTAATTAAAAAACAAAAAATTACTAAAGTGAATAAAAATATCGCTGTAATTGATGTAGAAACAAACTATGAAAATGAAGTTTTTTCTGTTGGAGTTGTAATTGCTGATAGTGCTAATTTTCAATGATTTGATAAAGAATATTGAATAATAGAAAACAATTTAAAAGTAGGTGCAATGTATGCCCGTAATATTTGAGCTCCTCTTCCCCTTGAATTTAGAGAAGAAATTAATGTTGTTCAAACACGCCAAGAAATGATTGCTCAACTAATTCATTTCTTGAAATTTTATGAAGTAAAAAATTGGTTTTCATATACAACATTTGATTTTAGACATTTGCCTGAATTGCACAAATCATTCGAGCATAACGATATTTCTATATTCGCTAAAAGCAAGCAATTCAACAAACATATCCCATTAAATGCAGAAAAAACTAAAAAAGGCGATTTCAAGCAATTCAACAAACATATCCCATTAAACGTAGAACTAACTAAAAACGGTGATTTAAAAAGAGGATGAAATGCAGAAAATATATACAGAATGTTAACCAAAGATCAAAGTTATGTTGAAACACATAATGCCTTACTTGATGCAATGGATGAATTACGAATTATGGAATTATTAGGTTTAGATATTGAAACATTTCTAAATCCAGATATAAATAAAGAAAAAACAACTAGTCCAAAAAGAATTAATTTAACAAAAGCAAGTTTGAACAAAAAAAGCACTCTTAAAAGTGCAAAAACTGCAAAAAGTACAAAAAGTACAAAAAGTAAAAAAACTACAAAAAGTGGAGCAACTGCAAAAACTAGCAAAAGTACAAAAACTGCAAAAACTGCAAAAAGTACAAAAACTAAAAAAAGTAAGAATTTAATTTTAAATTAATAGACTAGATTTACCGGTATTTTTGCATTTTTATATTCGCTAAAAGTGAATTTTTGTATCAAACTGCCAAACTCAAGATATAAATAAAACACTTTTGCAAAAATTTTTGTTGTAAAAGTGTTTTTATATTTATTTATCATAAATCTAAGTTTTTCTATTAAAATTATAATTTTGTATTTTAATTTTAGTTTTTCTGCTCAAAGCCATTTAAAATTGTTATAATTTATATTGTAGATAATTTACTTCCCATTCATAGTTTAGTTTTTAGTGAAAATATAAAATTTATTCTCGACCATCCTATTCTTTTCCTTCTTTTTAGCTTAAGAAAAAATACATTATTTAGTCATTAAAATTTAATTTTTAAAGATATGAAGGAGGGCTTTGAAAAAACATTGAATTAAACCCTGGAAATTCAGAAAAATCAAATGTAGAATTAATAAGATAAACAGCTGAAAAAACAGGAATTTATCGGTTAGTTGTTAAAAAAAATAAATCCTCTTTGTTTGAAAATTCGATAGATGATGATTTGGCGGTTTCACATGTCATTCAATAACAAAAAATATTTATTTTTAGCACCTTTAATTGTTTTACCGTGGATTTTTCCAGCTATAATTTTTGCCCTTCAAAATAAAAATAATAATTTGTTCACTATAATCATAAACGATAATGAAAATTTAAAATCTAACATTTCTCCCAATAATAATTTGTTCACTATAAACGTAAAGGACAGTGAAGCTTTAAAATCCAACATTTTTTCCTATAATGATTTAATAAGATTGGATAAAAAAGAGACTATTTGACTTAAAAATAGTCTCTGAATGCCGATTTTTTTGAGCGACAATGAAAAAATTCAAGAAATAATCAAAAAATATCTATATTTTGAAGGCGACAATTTTAAAACTTACAACGGCAAAGAATTTGATAAATTGTCTGCCTTTTTCTCCAAAGAGTATGACAAAGCTACTACTGAAGGTGAAAACTTTCAAAAATTAAGTGGAAATTGAAGTTTTGTTGATTACAAAAAAATATTTACTAAAAATTTTTTTATTATCGATGGTCTTAATCAGTATAAGGAATTTTTTAAAAAAACCGATCTCAAAGAACCGTTTTTAAAATACGAAAACGATAATGAATTTTTTGCTAAAAATTTATTTTTTATATATATTAACGGGAAAAAATTAGCTAACCCATTACTTATAAATGAAAAGTATTTACCCACTAATTTGTCCCCTATTAAATTTCTAGCTTATAAAAATCATAATTTTATTATTTCAATACCAGAAAAACTTTTTAATTATAAAGATGTAAGTAAAAATAGGAGAGGAATTCCAGAATTTGAGGATGAATTTGCTGTTTATTTTAAATTTTATCCAAAAGACAATTTCCAAAAAACAAACGAATTATCAACTATAAAATTAAATAAAATTCAGGATTTATATTTGTACAACTTACTAGACAAAACATCACCAGAATTTGTGACTTTTTTAGATTTAATGAACAAAAAAGAGAAAATTTTAGCGAGCAATAATTCGAAGGTAACCACATTATATGGGTCCAAAAATGAACAGTATTCAAAAAATGAACCCAAAACAGAAATTTTTTCAGATTTTGACGATGCAAAACAACTTATTTATAATAAAAATTTATCTAAAAACCTTGAATGAGAAGAAGCATTTCACCTCGCCAATTTATTTATTCCTAGCAAAAATATTCATGAACCTGAAAAATTTAATAAATTCATTCTCAAGTCTCAAAATGTAGATGAAATTTTTCTTGATGAAGTTTTTTATTCAGAAGTTGACAAAAACTCAGGCAAAATTACGCTCTATTCTTTAAACTACAAATCAATTTTTCCAAAAACCTTGAAAAATATTGAAAAATTAAATTATAAAAATTTACTAATGTTTGAAAAAATTGATTTTGGCGATATAAATATTAAAAATGTTGAGTTAAAAACAGTAAATTCACTCGAAGAATTTAATAATATATATAAAAAAACACAAGGCTAGCATGGATTTAAAAAAATATAAAAAAATTTTTCTATTAGGATTTATATTAACTAACCTAGGTGCCGCTACCGCGGTTTCGGTTGCTTTGGCTCTTAATAATAATAATAATTTTATTAGTATCTCAGACACTAAAAAAATAACTGATCTTAATAAACTTTTATGACTAAACAACCCATATTGACATAACATTTTGAAAAAACAACCTCAAAAATTAGATTTATTAATTCAAAAATACTCCCTATTTGAAGACTATTGATTTGATGATTTACGTGAAAATATCGCTTTAAGAAGATTGTCAGGCTTCTTTTATTCTGAGAGCGCTAAAAACAAAGACACAATGGAATTTAATGTTATTTGGGATCAAGGCCAACTAAAAGACAAGAAAATTGCAGACAATTTCGTTGTCTTAGATAATAAAAATGATTTCTTATCCTTTATTTCTAAGTTAAAAATTGAAAAACTAAGTAAAAGAATTTTGTCAACACCTGATTTTTTTGAGAAAAAATCAGTTATTATTTATATACGTCCTCGAGATATTGCTGATGGTTCATCGTTTAATTCAAAATCAAAAATATCATCATTAAATCCTAATCATATTTTCCAAAATAACCAAAATGATGGAAAAACAAGTATTATTTCTTTTGACTCAAAATTCGAACGTTTTTTTCACTCAGGAATAGAGTACAGATATACCGGTTCGCCAAGAGTAAGGCAACCAAGGATGCCAGGAGTAAAGAAACCAAGAGTAATTGTTCCTAGAGTCTCTCTGCGTCCAAATACAACAACTACAGATTTCGATATTTTTTACAAAATTATCGATAAGTCAAGCAAACATGTTTTTGACCGTAATTTAGATATTCATATTAAAAATATCGAAGATCTTGTACTTTACAATAAAATTATTCGCCATAAAGAATCAAATGAGTTTAAAAAATTTCTTTTAAAAAAGCAAGAAATTTTTAGGAAAAACCCTTTTCAACTCACTCGTTTATATGCTATGCAGGAGTTAAATCCATCAAACAAAGGCACTGAAGAAGACCAAATTTTTTCTACATTAGAGCAAACAAAAAAATTCATTAGTGATCATACGCAATTAAAAAACTGGCATTGGGGCGAGGCTTTTCACCCTTCAAATTTGTTCATTAGCAAAGATAACAACTCTGAAGAATTTAATAAATTCATACTGAAAAAACAAAATCCAAAAATTATTTTTGACGATCAGATTTTATATTGAAAGATAGACAAAGATATAATTAAAATTTATACCTTCAATTATAAAGATTTATTTCCTAATTTTGCAGTTGAACCAGATAATTTTACAATAAATGATCTCCAAAAATTTGAAAAAATAGATATTGGAAATACTGATATTAAAAAGATAGAGTACATAAAAATCAAAACATTAGAGGAATTTAACTCATTGCATAATCAAATAACAGCAGCTTAATTTTAGTTTTGACAAAATCATTAAAAAACCGCCAATATTTTATCATATTATGGCGGTTTTTTTATTAAGACAGATTCTATGAACTGGAAAACAAGAATAAAATTTAGATATTTTGATTAAATAAATAGATATTTTGTTGGCCAAATTACTAGTTATAATTATAAATTCCTGGAATAAATTGGGGCTATAGGATTTAAGCACAAAGCAGCAAAATATCTCAACTAAGCAACACCAAAAGTTAAATCTAATGAAGCAAAGTTGCAAATATTAGAGACTTTTTGTTCAACATTTCCAAGTTAAAAAGATAAAGATTTAAAAAACTTATCTAAAATTTTAAGAAAAGGTAGATGTAAATTTTATATTATCAAGACTATCAATTTTATTTTTGTCAATTACAAGAACATAACTTTTAAACCAATCATCGTAGCCTATTGCTTGAACAATCGCAGATCTTTTACGGTAGTCTTGGAATTTCCATTTTAGTTCTATTGTTTTTGTATTTTCATTAAAATTAAAATCAACAAGATTTAGCCCTTTTGCTCTCCGGTCGCCTCAAGAACCAGAAAGTTCACTAACATAATTATTTAAAATGATTGCATCTTTATTTGATAAATCAATTGTTTTACTTAAATCATTAATCTCTTTTTCATCAAGAAATCCAATAACAGGTTTATCACTTGTTGAGAATAATTTTTGCTTATTAGGTATAATTAAGTCAATAAGATCTTGCGTATTTTTAATTAAATAACTGTTATCTAATTGCTTATTATTTTCACTTTTCTGGCTTTTATTTTTAAACAAAAACTCTTTTTTATTAAGATCATTTTCATCAATAAATACATACTCATCTCTAAAATCATTGAAACTCAATGAGTTTTTAGAGTCCATTTTTGTTTTTAATTCTTCATCAGTTAATTTATTGATGTTATCTATAAAAAAACGAGGATAGTCACCTTCAAATGTTAAGACATTCTTTTTATCATTTCAAAATTGATATTCACTTATTTTTGCCAACTGTTGTTGATTTTGAACATCATAAATATAAATCAAGTACCCACCGACGGCAACTAAAATTGAGCTTTGAATTCAAAACCAGGTTCCAAGGGAGAAAAAAGTTCAAAAATTTCTTTTACTATTTTTTGACATAAGCTATACCACCTCAGGAAATTGTTTTTATTTTGTGAATTACATAATTAATTATAACATTACTTATAAAATAAAGTCAAATTTACAAAAAAAATGTAGTTTTATATCAAAAAATTTAAAAAATTGCACTTTTTAAATTTTTATTTTATGCTTTATTTGGAGCATCAAATATTTCCGACTCAAAATTTACAATGTTTTTAAAGTCTAAATTACAGAACACCAGGAACTTAAAATTTAAAAATAAATTTGTAGGTTTTAAACAAGAATAGACTATAATTTATTATATTATGACAATTAGTAAAACAAGAAAACCTGTGGACAATTTGAAAAATTTAGTTTTTTTGTCACTAGCAACACGTCTTATTAAATTTATATTAGGCGTTACTTTATTTTTCTTATTTGCCATTCCTGCCCTTAGAAAAGTATTTTCAAATCGCGAATCAATTATTGTTGGTTCTGAATTTTTAGCAACTATGATTGTTTGAATTTTTGTTACTCTTGTAAACCGAGTTTTAACGATTACTTATATTGTAAAAATAAGTTTCCCTAACAAAATTTTTATAGATATAGAGCAAAATTCAGCAAAATTACAAAAACTTTCAGTAATTAAAGTTACTGCAATTGTTGGCTTTTTCATACCATTATTCGATGTATTTTCAATGATAATGTTTTTAGTTTTTGCCCACAACGACAAAAAAGAATCACTAGACAATGCCACTCCAAAAATAGCATAAGTCAAATTAAAAGTTTTAAAAAATTAGAAATTACACTTCGTTAAGAAATCAATACCAAACATTAAAACGTTTTTATGGCGGCTTTAGTGTTTGGTATTAGTTTAAAATAGAGCTGTTTTAAAGTCAAAAATCGCATTATTAATTTTTTTTACTAATTTGCTTGGAAATTTTTTTCTTTCTGATATAATTTTTAAGGCAATACATAGAGATAATAACTGTCAGAATGACTTAATTTGTTGTTTGAATGTATTTTCAAAGTATTGCTCCTAAAACAGAAAGGAGTCTAGATTTGAACGCTTTTCGCCAAAAAAAGGCAGAAATAATTACTGAAATTAGAGATTTGCTCGAGAAATCTTCTTCTTTAGCAATTGCTGAATATCGTGGACTTTCAGTCGCTGAACTAGAAAGTTTGCGTCAGGAACTAAAGAAATCAGGTGTTTTTACTAGAATTTATAAAAATCGACTTTTCAAAATTGCAGCAGATGAACTCGGTTTTTCTAATCTAAAATCAGAATTAGTGGGTCCAAATTTATTTGCTTTTGGTCTTGAAGACCCAATTGCACCCGCTAAAATTATTACAAAAGTCGCAAAAGATCAGCCTTTATTAATATTAAAAGGTGGGATTTATGAAAAAAGTGTTGTTACACCGCAAGAAAATACCGCTATTGCTTCACTTCCAAATTACACTGAAGCAATTACAATGCTTGCTTCTTCTCTTCAAAGTCCACTGAAACAATTGGCTTTTGGACTTAAATTATTAATAGATGAACAAAAAATAACTGCATAAAAAAGGAAAAAAATGGCTAAAATTACTAAAGAACAATTTATCGAGTCATTGAAAGAAATGACAATTAAAGAAGTAATGGAATTTGTTGATGCTCTTAAAGAAGAATTTGGGGTAGATCCTTCTGCTGTTGCTGTTGCAGCTGCTCCAGAAGCTGCCGCTGAAGTAAAATCTGAAGTTAAATTAACTCTAAAAGCAGCCGGACAACAAAAAGTTGCTGTTATAAAAGTTATTAAAGATATGCTTGGATTAAGTTTGATGGATGCTAAAAAACTTGTTGATGCAGCACCTTCTGTCATAAAAGAAGCAATAAAACCTGAAGAAGCTGAGGAATACAAAGCTAAATTAGTAGAAGCCGGAGCTGAAGTTTCTATTGATTAATATTTCAAAAAATTAATTTTAAAAAGCAAAAATGGTGTTCTAAACGCCTTTTTTGTTATTTTTACTTTACTAAAATAAAATATTTTTTTAATATTTTATTAATTTTTTTGAAATTTTGTATAAAAACGCTTTGATTTTTTTGCTTTTTAAATATAATATATAACCTAAACAAAAAAGGGGAAAAAGGGGTGAGTCATGAACCAATTATTTAAGCTAAAATCTTATGGCATAGGAACCCAGCGCCGTTTTTACGGAAAGACAAATAATACACTAGAAACGCCAGATTTCTTAGATTCCTTGCGTGAATCTTTTGACTGGTTTTTAAGCACTGGAATTGCACAAGCATTTGATAAAATTTTTCCAATTGTTTCTTCAAACGGTAAATTGGAAATTAAATTTCGTCCTGATTCAATTAGAGTTGAAAAACCTGAAAATGAATATTTAGCAATCCGTGAAGCTAAAATTAAAGGTAAAACTTATGCTGCTAGAGTTTATGTTACTTTAGTTAAAATTCAAGTTGAAGATGGTGAAATGGAAGAACAAGAAATTCTACTTTCTGAATTTCCATTTATGACCCAAGGCGGAACTTTTATTATAAATGGCTTTGAAAAAGTTATTGTTTCACAATTAATTCGCTCTCCAGGTGTTTGTTTTCGTGAAAATGTTCGAAATCGTCAAGCTGATGACCTTTTTAATAAGGTCGAAATTATCCCGCAACTTGGTTCATGAATGGAAATTTTCCACAAAGTTACTGGAAACCAAGTTGACACAGTTAAGTTTCGTGTTGACAAACATAAAAACATCCCTTTAATGGCGTTTTTAAAAAGTCTTGGTTTTACAAACGAAACAATTCGTAAGTATTTTGGAAATTCACCAGAATTACAAGAATCAATTCGCCGTCACAAAATTGACTCAATTGACGAAAATCTTGAGTCAATTTATCGCATAATTCGTAAAGATGACCGTGTTACTGAAGATGGTCTAAAAAACCTAATTCCGTCAATTATTTTCAATGAAAGACGTTATAATCTGTCAGTAACAGGTCGTTACATGTTAAATTCAAAGTTGAATTTAATTGACCGAATTTCCCAGACTTATCTTGCTGAAGATTTAGTAAATAAAGAAGGCGAAATTTTATACCAAAAAGGACTTTACATAAGTCGCTCAATTGCTATTGAAATTCAGGAAAAATTCAATAACTCTGAGTTTGAATTGTCCACAATTGAAGGTGTAGATTCAACTATTTATGCTCGTCAGTTACAAATTAGCCGTAATGAACGTCTTGGTGAAAGAATTTATGTTGCAATTGTAAAAGTTTGACCAAACAAAAAAGCGATGATTCAAGAAACTGAACCTGTAAGCGTAATTGCAACAGATCCAAGTTTGACCGAAACTACTTTGGTTTTATCAGATATAATTGCGATTGTTTCATATTACTTTAATTTACTGCACAATTTAGGGAAAAATGACGATCCTGATTCATTAATTAATAAAAGAATCGTTAGTGTTGGTGAACTTTTACAAAATCAGTTTTTAATTGCCCTTACTAAAATTGAAAAAAACAGTAAGGAGAGAATTTCTTCAAAATCTGATTTATCACAGCTAACTGTAAAATCAATTATTAATAATAAGCCAATTTATAATCAGTTTAAAAATTTCTTTAACTCCTCAAAATTATCACAATTTATGGATCAAATCAATCCATTAGGAGAAACAGCTAATAAAAGACGGGTGACTTCACTTGGTCCAGGTGGTTTAAATCGTGATACTGCTCAATTTGAGGTTCGGGACGTTCATGCAACTCATTATGGTCGTATTTGTCCTGTTGAGACTCCTGAAGGGCAAAATATCGGTCTAATTCTTAACTTTTCAGTTTTTTCACGCACAAATAAATATGGTTTTATAATGACTCCTTATTATAAAGTCACAAATCGTGTTGTTGATTTTAGCAAAGTTCACTGACTAACTGCAGCCGAAGAATTTGGACTTAGTTTTGCTCAGTCTTCAATCGAAATTGATGAAAACAACAAAATTATTGCCGACAAATTAACCGTTCGTAAAAATCAGACATATTTGGTTCTTGATGCAAATCAAGTCGATTATATCGACGTTTCTTCAATGCAAATGACATCAATTTCGGCTTCAGCAATTCCTTTCTTGGAAAACAATGACGCTAACCGTGCACTTATGGGTTCAAACATGCAACGTCAAGCCGTTCCGTTAATTAAACCAGAGGCACCACTAGTTGCAACAGGAATTGAAGCAGATATTGCCCGTTTTTCAGCAACAAATATTCGTGCCGTTGAAGATGGAAAAGTTATTTTTGTTGATGCAAAAAAAATCGTTGTTAATTCCGAAAATTCAACAAAAACTTATTTTTTACGGGCTTTTGAAAAATCAAACCAAGAAACATTAATTTTACAAAAACCAACTGTAAAAGTCGGCGACTTTGTTAAAAAAGGTCAACTAATTTGTGATGGTCCATCAACCGAAAATGGTGAACTCGCCCTTGGTAAAAATGTGCTTGTTGCTTTTAGTACTTGATATGGCTACAACTACGAAGATGCGATCATCATTAGTGAAAAGCTCGTAAAAGACGACGTTTTTACCTCAATTCACATTCAAGAACAGACAATAAAATTCCGTTCATCTAAGGCAGGAAATGACATTCTAACCGCTGAAGTGCCAAATGCTTCGGCCAGATCACGTGCTCATCTTGATGCAAACGGGATTGTAATTGTTGGTTCAGAAGTTGATACTGGTGATATTTTAGTCGGAAGAACTTCGCCAAAAGGAGAAGACAACCCAACAGCCGAAGAAAAATTAATGGCCGCAATTTGAGGTAAAAAAGCCTTAGCACAAAAAGATACCTCACTCCGGGTAAAAAACGGTGAAGGTGGAACTGTAATTGATGTCCAAATTCTTTCTCGAGATCAAGGTGATAATCTCGAAGAAGGTGTTGGAATGCTTGTCAAAATTTTGATCGCCCAAAAAAGAAAAATCAAAGTGGGCGACAAAATGGCTGGACGCCACGGAAATAAAGGTGTTGTTTCTGTTGTTCTCCCAGTTGAAGACATGCCATTTTTAGAAGACGGAACACCTATTGACATTGTCTTAAATCCCCAAGGTGTGCCATCACGTATGAATATCGGTCAAGTTTTAGAACTTCACCTTGGTATGGCGGCAAAAAAACTTGATACAAAATTTGTTACCCCTGTTTTTGATGGTATCAAAATTGACACCATTCAAGATTTATTTAAAGAAGCTAACATTCCTCAGTCAGGAAAATTTAAATTAATTGACGGAATTACAGGTCAACCTTTTGAAAATCCAGTTTCAGTTGGCTACATGTACATGCTTAAATTGCAACATATGGTCGACGATAAAATGCATGCAAGATCAATCGGTCCTTATTCCTTAACAACCCAACAGCCCTTAGGTGGAAAATCACAAAACGGTGGACAAAGATTCGGGGAAATGGAAACTTGAGCGCTCGAGTCTTTTGGGGCTGCATCTGTTTTATCAGAACTTTTAACTTATAAATCTGATAATATTCAAGGTCGAAATTTACTTTATAATAATATAATTTCCGGTGGACAAATTCCGCGGCCAGGAACACCTGAGTCATTCAATGTTTTGGCTTACGAACTTCGTGGACTTTTAATTAAACTGGAAGTTCACAAAAAACATCTCTTTGATGAGCCAGAAGTTGAGGCACCAAATAATCTTGAATTTGCCGAAATTCCATCTGAAATTATTGACGAATATGATGAATTTCCCGGTGAAGGACGTCGTCAAATTGACTACAACGACGATCAGTATGACTTTGATGAAGAAAACATCGATTTTGACTAATTGAGGGAATAATTCACTTTTTTAACTAAAAGTAAATTATGCCTATTTTTAAAGGAGAATTTAAAAAATGAACACAAAGGTTTCTCGCCAGTATGCAAAAATTTACGAAAATTCAATCGAAAAAATTTCCCTTGCACTCGCAACCCCTCAAGATGTCCTTGACTGATCTCGCGGTGAAGTAACCCGCCCTGAGACAATAAATTACAAAACTTTCAAACCTGAAAGAGGCGGACTTTTTGATGAGTTAATTTTTGGTCCACTTGTTGATTTTAAATGTTCAATTTGTGGACGAAAATACCGTAAAGCTAACGAAAATCAACTCTGTATTGCCACAAAAGAGTGTCAAATTTCAAAATCACAAATAATGTCAAAATTGTCCCGTCGTTATGCAATGGGTCATATTGCACTTAATACGCCGATTTTGCACTTTTGATTTTTCAAAATCGATCACTCGATTGTTGCAAAACTTTTAGGTCTAAAAGTTTTTGAGGGTGATAAATTAACTTCCAACATTTCAAAAACAGCCTTAGAACAGCTTATTTATTATAAGTCTCACATTGTTCTTGAAACTGGTGGTCTAAAATCACTGCAAAAAAATAAAATAATTGACATTTCCGAGGCAGGTTTAATTTACAAAAATGCACTTGTCGAAATTCTTGAAACTTATGAGCCTGAAACTGATGAATATGAAGCAGTTGCTGAAGCTCTTTCAGAATTAACTGACCTTGCCTCAAGTAAAATAGGCCGTGAATACGGGATAGATTATTACGAACTTAACGAAGTAATTCAGGAATTTTCTGATGCCCGAATTGCAACAGGAACTGAAGCAATTGAGTATTTGCTTGATAAATTAGACTTACATGCTGAAAAAAAACAAGTAGAAGCTGAACTTGCAGTTTTACAAAAACAATCTCACCAAAATAAAAAAGTTGTCATAAAAAACCAAAAACGCGACAAACTCTATAAAAGATTGCAAGTAATTAACGCTTTTATTAATTCAGGCCAAGATCCTAAATCAATGATTATTAAAAATCTTCCGGTAATTCCGGCCGATTTAAGACCACTGGTTCAACTTGATGGTTCACGTCATTCAACAAGTGATTGTAATGAACTTTATCGTCGAATTATAATTCGAAATAACCGTCTAAAAAGATGAAAAGAATCCGAAGCACCTGTAATTATTATCCAAAATGAGATGAGAATGCTTCAAGAAGCAATCGATGCTCTAATTGACAATCAGAAAAAAACAACTAACCAAGTAACAACAAAAGAAAACCGTCCTTTGAAGTCAATTTCTGACTCACTTACCGGAAAAAAAGGAAGATTTCGTCAAAACTTACTTGGAAAACGTGTTGACTATTCAGGTCGTTCAGTTATTGTCGTTGGTCCAAAACTAAAAATGCACCAAGCCGGACTGCCGCGGAAAATGGCCGCTGTTCTTTTTGAGCCTTGAATTATCCGTAATTTAATTCAAGAAAAAAAAGTCGGCTCAATTAAGTCAGCCCGTAAAATGATTGAAGAAGAAAATCCAATTATTTGACCTCATGTTGCAAAAGTTATTAAAACTAGACCGATAATTCTTAACCGTGCTCCAACCTTGCACCGACTTTCAATTCAAGCTTTTGAACCAGTTTTAGTTCGAGCAAAGGCAATTCAACTTCATCCACTAGTTACTGCCGGGTTTAATGCTGACTTTGACGGTGACCAAATGGCCGTACACATTCCAATTTCACCTGAAGCTGTTCGTGAAACTAGAGAATTAATGTTTGCTGACAAAAACATTTTAGGGCCAAAAGATGGTGAGCCAATCGTTAACCCTTCTCAAGACATGGTGCTTGGACTTTATTATTTATCCCAAGAAAAAGCTGGTGCAAAAGGTGAAGGATCATTCTTTTCATCTTATGATGAAATGTTAAAAGCCTATGAATTTCGATCTGTAGAACTTCATGCAAGAGTTGTTTTACCTTTTGAGTCAGTCAAACCTTTGGTTGGAAAAAATTCACGTGGACACATAATTTCAACAGTTGGTAAATTTATTTTAAATAATATTTTCCCTGAAAATTTCCCATTTATTTTTGACCACAATGTTGATGAATTAGAACTAAATTATCCCCGTCAAATTAAAAAATATGTCTTGCCTTACGGTACAAATTTCCGTGATTACATTCAAAATTTAGGAATTAATGAACCTTTAAACAAAAAAGCAATTGCTAAAATTGTAAGACAAATTTTTGACACCTATGACGGAGTTCTTGCAAAAGAAGATATTGCCAATGTTATTGACCAGTTAGACTTTGAAAATTATCAAGACTGTATTTTAATTTACGAAAAACTTCGTGATTACAAAGGGGAAAAATTACCAATTTCTCACCTTGCAAAACTGTCTGAATTTACAATTTTTGAGTTTGACCAGTTATTTAAACGCCAACAACAAGCCGGAAGAGCCGAAATTTACCGTGTTTTTGAAGATCACGAAAAAGTTGACCTCCTCGAAAAAATTTGATTCAAATACAACAACATGGTTTCTTCAATTCTTGATAAAATTAAAGATCTTGGATTTCACTACTCAACAATTTCAGGAACCTCAATTGCAATTAGTGACATTAAAGTCGCACCTAAAAAACACGAATTTATCGCCGAAGGTGAAAAATATATTAGTCAACTTAATAACTTTTTCAATCAAGGTCTAATCACTGATGATGAAAGATATGTCCTGGCGATTGCAAAATGAACCCAAATTAAGAACGAAATTCAAGACGACCTTAATGAATCAATCGTAAATGAAGCCCACAACTCGCTGGTAATGATGATGAAATCTGGAGCTAGAGGTAATATTTCTAACTTCGTCCAACTTGCCGGAATGCGTGGTTTGATGGCCAACAACGTTAAGGCCTTGAAGGTCGATGCTGAAAATGAACGTGTTGTTCGTTCAATTGTTGAAGTTCCAGTTAAGTCATCGTTTGTTGAGGGTCTAACTTCATTTGAATTTTACTCTTCAACTCACGGAGCTAGAAAAGGTCTAACCGATACAGCCCTTAACACTGCAAAATCAGGATATCTAACTCGAAGACTGGTTGACGTTGCCCAAAACATTGTTGTTGCAGCGGACGACTGTTTTTCAGATTTTGGCTTTGTAGTTAAAGACATAATTGACACTAAAACTAACACAATAATAGTTCCTTTAATTGAAAGAATCGAAGGTCGCTTTTTAAATAAAGATGTCTATGATTCAAAAGGAAATAAAATTGCTAGCGGCGGACAACTTGTTAATCTCCAAATTGCAAAACAAATCGCAAATGCTGGTGTTAAAAAAGTGGAAATTCGTTCAATTTTGTCCTGTCATATCAAAAATAGTGTCTGCAAAAAATGTTACGGAAAAGATTTGGCAACAAACCGTTTAGTTTCAATTGGTGAGGCTGTCGGAATTATTGCTGCTCAGTCAATCGGTGAGCCAGGAACTCAGTTAACGATGAGAACTTTCCACACCGGAGGGGTTGCCAACGTTGAAGATATTACAGGTGGATTTACCCGTCTAATTGAACTAATTGACTCTCACGAACATCCTTGAGGTCGGCCAGCAAAAATTTCACCTTATTATGGAACAATCACTAAAATTTCTGATCTGTCCGAAAAAAATGCCACAAGCAAAGGACTTTTAATTACAATTGACTATAAAAATGCTCAAGGCGAAAAAGCCGAACATATGGTCCGTGTTGAGCAAAATCAGAAACTTCGAGTTCAAGTTGGCGACAAAGTTATTCCAGGTCAAAAACTTGTTGAAGGACCAATTATTCTAAAAGAATTATTGGCAATTTCTGATGCTAGAACACTTCAGAACTACCTTCTAAAAGAAATTCAAAGAATCTACCGTATGCAAGGAATAACAATTTCTGACAAATATATTGAAATTATTATTCGCCAAATGTTGTCAAAAATTCAAATTACTGAAAGTGGCGATTCTAATTTCTTCATTGGATCAATTGTTGACATTAGCGACTATCAAGAAGTCAATGGCCAACTAATTTCTGAAGGAAAAAATCCTGCTTTTGGAAACATAATTGTCAAAGGTGCTAAACAAATTCCACTGCTTTCAAACTCATTTTTGGCCGCGGCAAGTTATCAAGAAACATCCAAAATCCTTGTTCATTCAGTTATCTCATCACAAGCTGACAAATTAGAAGGACTTAAAGAAAACATAATTGTCGGCCACAAAATTCCTGCTGGAACAAATTCAAATTATGAACCTAAGTCCAAATTTGACATCCGTGATCCATTCAGTTTTTTCATGAAAACTTCACGCTAAAAGTTTATGAACTTTGAAGATATAGCTAAAAATTACCGTTTTTGCCAACAAATAATCTCCAAAACTTGCTCTGATTTGGAGATTATTTTTAATTTAATTATTAGTAAAAAAATTCAATTTATTTATTTAGTTGGGCACTATGGTTCAGGAAAAACTGATTTTACCAAAAAATTTGCACAAAAAATCGGAATAAAAGACAAAATTATTTCCCCGTCATTTAATTTTATGTTTGCCTACGAGAATTTAGTTCATATTGATCTTGATAATTTTTCATCAAAATTGGATGAATTTCAGGACTATTTTGACCAAAATTTTATTGTAATTGAATGGGCAAACAAACTTGAGGAATTTTCTCAAAATTCAATTTTAATTAATTTTGAAATAATTGATCCTGAGTCAAGAAAAATTCAATTTTGCTGAAACTAAAACAAAAAAGCCTATGAATTCATAGGTTTTTTTAGTTTTTTGACAATAATTCAACTCACTTTTCCAAAACTTCCCGGATTGATGGCAAAAATTCATTTTTTAGTGAATCTAAATATGCAAAAATACCGGTAAATCCGGGTTTTTTGGTCTAAAATCTCAATTTTTATTGTTTTAAAATTAACCCTTTGTAAAAAAAAAAAAAAATGCTTGGTCTAAAAAAAATTTCTGTTATAATTAGCATCACTTAAGAATAATTAATAAATTTAGAATCAGAATTAAGGGGGAATTAGTTATGTTTTTTGTCTAATAAAATTAGATAGTGCGAATTATCCATTATGTTTTTAAATATAATGGAATGCCTTAAATTTACCCGTTTAGAAATCTTTAAATTTAGGGCTTTTGGTTATTGTTCTTTCAAAACTTCATATATTTTTTTAGGCTCGCTGCAAATAAAAACGAGTTTTCTATTTGCATTGAGTTTAAATAGTAGTTGTATTTTTTTATGATTTTTGTTATTTTATCCATAAATTGATTTTTGCCAGTGTTTTAACTAAAAAAGGTAGTTTAGACATTTTATAATTTTGCTTTTTTAGTTAAGATTTTAGCTTTTTGTTAATAATTTAATTCACTTTTGGCTAAGGTTATTCTGGCTTAAAACTTGTTTTCAACTTTTAGGTTTGTGCTTAATTTCAATTTTTGAATTAACAATTAAAAGATAAAAATTTAATTTTTCAAGGAACATTTTTGTGAAAAAGACAATAAAGAATGCAAAAAGGAAAATAATTGTTAAAACTGGGAAATTTCAGGGTCATTTTCCTAGTTCGCCAATGGTTGGTTGTCCATCTTTCCCCATGTAAAATCAGTTTCCGTTTCAGGCTATTTTGAGTCGATTATCACCTTGGTTTTCAATTATTTTTTCAATTATTCAACTTAGAAAAAAAGTAAAAGATGCCATTAAAAAAGTGAATAATACCGATTTTCAGAAACTTTTTATATCCAATTTTGAGTTTTTACCATTAATAAATGTTAAAAAAAACGGTAAAACCAAACTTAAAAGATGACTAAAAATAAACTCTCAAAAAAAGTAATTATCAGGCGCTCAATTTATACCTAAATTCTTAGTTTTTGCCAAGTTTATTAGTTCAGATTCAGTAACATTTTGGTCAAGTTTTATTCCTTGAAATTCAATGTCATCCATAACAATTCCTGCATCAAAGCCAATTTGTGGAAACGATAGTGCTAAAATTGACCCCAAAAAACCGGGAATTACTATGTATTTTGCCCAATTTGTCCTATTAAAAATCATTAAAGACGCACAAATTAAAACAATAAGTCGACACAAATGTAGTGGCAGATATTCTCATTTATAGATATAATCATTAATTTCTAGTATAATTGTTCGACTAATATATGAAAAAAATCAAATCAAAACACCAATGAAAACAAACCAATTTTTTACTCTATAAAATAAACTAACCTTAAATTGAATTTGGTTCTTGTGAACGTACCATGTTTCCAAATTTTTACGGAAAAAATACAGCACAAGAATGCCTAGAAGACCTAAAACTAGCCCAATATACACTATAAAAAAATATGAATTTGCATCTAAATCACTTTTTCTTCAATCAAAATAAAACATTTTATTTTTTAATTTCCATTAAAATAGATTTTAACTGTTTTTAATTAAAATTTTAGATTTTTTGGTATAATTATATAATTATAATTAAATTTCTATAAATTTTAATTAACTAAATTTAAAAAGAAAAAGCAAAAATGAAATGATAATAAAATTGCGAATTGCTATTTTTTCAATAATCTGACTATTCAAAATACGTAAAATACGCTCTGTTTGGAAAAAATATTATAAAAAAAAAGTCGAACTTTCTCCTCAATATAGAAGTGATTTGGTTTTAAGTTACTCAAAGTTCATTTTAAAACTATTTGGTATAAAAATTAAAGTTTTTGGTTATGAAAATTTGCCCAAAAATGCATCGATCTTAATTTCTAATCAAAATCAGTTTTCTGACCACTTTGCATTATTTTCAGCACTTGAAAACCCATCAAAAGCTGAAGAAGATTTTAACCCAATTGTTAGTTTTTTTCTTGAAAAAAAGCGTTATTCCCGTAAAAATAAATGAATTTTTGGCTCTCTTGATTCACAATTTTTAGCTGAAAACGAGCAAGAAAATTTAAAAAAGTTTCAAAATTTTTTAAAATCAATCCGTGAAAAACGTGCTTATGGAGTTATTTTTGCAAAAGAGAACCTGCACGACACAGAGTTAAATTTTCCAATTGAAATTTTTGAAACTATAAAAGAATCAGGTCTTGCAATTGTCCCTGTTTCAATCAAAGTAGTTAAAAAAAATACAGACAAAAACCAGACTAAAAAATTTAAAAATATCGAAATTTTCATTAATAAACCAATAAAACCGGGTGCTGTTATTTCGCAAACAAGTAAATCCTTGAGTTTAGCCACAAAAAGAACTATTATTGATTTTTACAAAGGTGAAAAATAATGGATTACGATATAAAATTAGCTAATTTTTCAGGACCTTTAGAATTACTTTTAGATTTAGTAAAATCAAAAAACATTAATATTTTAGATATCGACCTTGTTGATTTAGCAACTCAATATGTCAAAATAATTCAAATTTTAAAAGAAAAAAATATCCAAATTGCCGGTGAATATTTAGTTATTGCTTCTACTTTAGTTCATTTAAAGTCAAAAATTTTGCTTTTACCAAGTAAAGAAGAAAAATTAAAACCTGAAGATGAAAAAGATCGACTTGAATTTTTAGCTCTATTATACGACTATCAACAAATCAAAAATATTGCAAACATGTTAAAAGAACAGCAAGAGCACCGTAACGATTATTTTGAAAAAAATACCTCAGATTACAGTGATTTTCGCAGACCCCCGGACCCAAGTCAGCTTGATGGACACTCGTCAGTCCATAATTTATATAAAGTGCTAAAATTAATGTTTGACAGAACAAAAGCTAAAAATCTTATTAAAATCAAAACCCAACAAGTCCAGGTGACCGCTGACGAGCAAAGTTTATGATTGAAAAATCTGTTAAAAAAGGAAAATGAAATAGATTTTGAATACTTATTTTCACTTCCGACAATGAAACATTTTGTTATCACCATGATTTCAATGCTCGAAATGGCAAAAAAACAACTTCTACATTTAAAACAGGAGAAACAATTCTCAAAAATATCAATTTTCCGTGGGGGTTATGATGAAAACTAGAATTATTGAAGCAATTTTGTATCTTCAAGGTGAAAAAGGAGTTTCTTCTCAACAACTTCAGAGCGCGCTTAAATTATCAAAAATTAATGAAGCTCGCAAACTTTTAAAAGATTTTTCAGTCGAATTTAACCGTCAAAAAAGAGGTATAATTGTTGTTGAATTTGCCGATATTTTCAAATTTGTTACCGCAAAAGACTTAAAACCTTTTATTATTGACTTTGTCGGAAATGAAAAAAAATACCGTCTAAGTAATGCAGCAATTGAGGTTGCCGCTATAATTGCCTATAAACAACCTGTAACAAGAAGTGTTATTGCCCAAATTCGTGGTGGAATTAATTCTGACTATATTGTAGGTTCGCTGTTAGCAAAAGGGATAATTGAGGAATTAGGAACCGCTCCAAGCCCTGGAAATCCTACGCTTTATGGTGTAACTTCGAGGTTTTTTGACTATTTCAAACTAAGATCGGCCAAGGATTTACCTAAATTTAAAGAGTTTGATTTATTAGACATTATTGAAGATCCTGGCCAAAGCGAAAATTTTGATCTTTTTTCTTCTCAACGAGAAACTGAATAAAATTTTATGAAATATCTAGCAATTAATCGCGATGTTAACCTAGAAGACCAAAAGTTGATTTTTTTTAATTATGATTCTCCTCTTGAATTAAGTAATTCTAAAATTATCGGCTTTGTTGGTAATCAACCTAATTCAATAAATGAAAACTATATTTTTAGTTTAGCATCAACTATTTCTGATCTTGTTAAAGAAAAAAACTATCAGAAAATTTTAATTAATAGCAGTTCCAACAATTTTGGAATAGCTTTTGCATCAATTTTTTACAATGCTTTGGCCTCTGATCCTAACAAAGAAATCTTAATTTTTGAGGAAAAATTTGGATACTCCCAAAGTTTAGCACGTCATTATTTTATGAATAATGACTTTGATTTTTTTATAAATATTGAAGTTAATCTGTCAAATAAAAATTTAAATCTAACAGTTTTGACCTTTTATAAAAAAAACTTAACACTTTTAACGGCTGAAGAAGAAAGAAAAATAAACAAAACAGAGCAAAAGCCGTTTTTTTATAGAAGTTCACAAATTTATTTAACGCCAAAATTTCATATTAATTCAGACCATATTTCGAAATTTTACAGTTATTTTGGCCTAAATTTCTACAAATTAGCAAATTTTTACCAGTTTTATGATTCAGAGTCCACTTTTTTAACTAATTTTTTAAGAGATCATTTTGACACTGAAAAAAGTAAATTTTTACCAATAAAAAAGAGTTTTCCGATTGAAAAAATTACAAGACAAGTTAGCGATAATTCAATAATTTGAAAAAAGATCACAACAAGCGCTAAATTTATGACAAATGTAATCTTCTGAGTCAAAAAAAACAAAATTATAGCCGCAGTTCGCAAGAAATTTAACTTTAATATTATAAAAGATAATGATTTTCAGCTGTTAGTACTTGATTATCTTGAAAGAAATTGAAAAAATGGCAAATATTTTTTGATAAGTCATCAAGCTAATAACTACATTTCTGAGTTTATTGAGCAGAAATTTACCGCTAAAATCACAAAATTTTGTGAATATAATGAGAATTCAGAAACTGAATTACTTAAAATTCGAGAAAAAACTGACGATGAAGTTGTTGTTATAACATCGAAAAGTGTTCATTTTGTTCCTAAAGTTTCCGAAAATTCAATTAAATACGGAATTAGCAATAAATTTTCTATTCTTTGGTATGTGAAAATTTTTGAATTTTACACCCAAAATAATTTAAATATATTTGAAATTATCCAAAAGATGAAAAATGAGTTGAATTTTGTTTTCCAACACAAGTACCGCATGAAAGCAACTCCGTCAACTTTTGATAAAATTGTAAACTTGCTTGTAAATGAAAGTGACGCGGAATTTCGACCACAGGGATACAACATTTCAAATTCAGATTCAGGAAAATACTCGATAAAATTAAAAATTAATTTACAAAATAACGATTTTTACACACTAATTTACTTTAAACCAAAACAAGAATTAACACTTTACACAAATTTTTTATCAAAAAATCACACCGAAAAAGAAGCCGTTTTTTTGGAAAACCTTCTTATTGATAAAGTTAAACTTGCAAATAAAAATCTAGCATCATCAAAAAACAATAAAACGAAAGATTTTCTTAAATTTGGGATTTTTATAACAACTATTGTCGTAATTTTAATTATTTTATTTTATAATTTCTACAACTCTAGCTTTGCAGACGGCTCGCCTACAAAAATTTTTGTTAAATTTTACGAGTTTTTTTTCAAATCTCGGGTAAACAGATTAGTTCTTCTTGGCGCAATTGCTCATTTTTTATTTTGAAATTTAACCTCAACCTTGCAATTACGGCGGATCTTTAAATATCAGAAGGTAAAAACGAGATTTAGACACCTTTTTATCGCCACTTTTATCGCCACTTTTATGCAATTTTCTACACCTTTTTCATTTGGTGGCGAAATAAGTTATTATTGATATTTGCAAAAAAAGAAATATCCACTGAAAAATATCAGCGCAACCTTGACATATAATGCCCTAATTCATCAGGTTTTTAATTTATTTGTCAGTTTGATTTTAATTCCGGTTGGATTTATTTACTATCGCGATCTTTTTATTTTAGATTCCTGGGAAAAAATCATTTTCTTTGCTTGACTTGTTGTCAATATTTTCTTAAACGTTCTAGTTTTATTAATAATTATAATTATTTCTGTTTGAAAAAAATTGCAATATTTGTTGATTAAACTATTTGTTTCACTTTTAAATCTCAATTTTTTAAAAAAAATTGAGGACAGACAAAGATTAGAATACCGTTTTCAATTTCTAATTGATAATTTTAAAAACCATTTTATGGAAGTTTTGTCTAATAAAAAACTGTTGGCAAAAATACTTTTGCTTTACAAATTACCAGTTTTTTTCATAAATTTCTCTTTTGTAATTTTAATTATCACTTTAAAAGAACAAGGTTTAGATCTAAGTAACATCAATTTTCACGATTATCTCAAATTTATATCAGGATTTACACTTTTACAAATTTCTAACAACCTCTCGCCTTCTCCAGGCGGGGTTGGTTCAGCCGATTTAATAACAAAATTAATTTTTAAAAGCTTTTTTGATGAAGCAAACTCTTTAAATTTAGATATTTTTAACTTTACTAATAGAATTTATACTTGATTTTTACCTTATTTATTATCAGCGATCGGAATTTTGACTGTTTGAGTAGGCGAAAAAAGAGTTGACCGTTACAAAGAAATTCAAAATACGATGCAAGAAAACTTAATTTTGAATTACAAACTGAAAAAACAAGACAGTCATATCTTTTTTTATGCTTTATCTTTTTGAGCAATTGTCGCTACCGGGATTCTAATTTTTGTTTTTGCGATTTAATTTTTAGCTCAATTTGTGCAGCTTTTGCAATCATAGCGCCATTATCGGTGCAAAATTCTCTTTTTGGAATAACAATTTTATAATTTTTTTCATATTCTTTAAATAATTCTCTAATTCCAGAATTTGCTGCAACGCCGCCAACTAAAGTCAGGGTTTTTATATTTTTATTGTCATTTAAAACAGAATCGAGTTGTCTTTTTAAATATTTTATTATTGTTTCCTGAAAAGAAACAGCGATTTTTTGGACATTTTTTAAATCAAGTTTATTTTTTTGCTTCATTTGGTTAGTAAAATTTATGACTTGAGTTTTTAGTCCGCTAAAAGAAAAATCCAAAGGATTTGCAAGCCTTTTTGGCAAACTGAAATTGATTAGTTCACCAATATTTTGCCGATTTTGCTGTCAAATTTGGTCAATTTTTGGTCCACCAGGCAACACTAAGCCTAAATTTCTACCGATTTTATCATAAATTTCGCCCAGAGCATCATCCGCTGTTGAGCCAATAATTTCAAGTTCACTCTCGTTTTTAGCCAAAATTCATTGACTATGACCTCCGGAAATTAAGAGCGAAAGTGCTGGAAAAACAATTTCATCCTCAATATTTGCCGACCAAAAATGTCCTAAAAGGTGGTTAACTGGAATTAAAGGCTTATTAAAATAAAGACTTAATGCACTTGCAAATAAAAATCCTATTTTCAAAGCACCCAATAATCCTGGATTATTTGTGTAGGCAATAGCATCAACCGTGGAAAAATCAACACGTTTTTGCAATAATTTCTCTAAAATTATTGCTAAATTTCGCGAATGTTCGCGAGCAGCAAGTTCTGGAATTGTTCCACCAAACTTTTGGTGGAATTCAATTTGGCTAATTGTTAAAATTATTTCAACTTTTTCATCACATAAAAGAGCAACAGATGCATCATCATGAGAGGTTTCAATACCTAAAATTTTCATTTTTCTGCCTTTTATTTTTTTTATTTTATTATATAATATTTTATGATATAATTATAAAAATATGGGCCAGTACTCAAGAGGCTGAAGAGGACGCACTGCTAACGCGTTAGGGGAGTGAAATCCCGCGCAGGTTCAAATCCTGTCTGGCCCGCCAAAACCCTTCGTTTTCGTTTTCTATTTCTTTTAAAGCATGATACATTAAAAAATAGTTTATCTTTATTGCCTCCTTATTTTTGTTTTTTATTTATAAATTGCGTGTCTAACATTTATTTATTAAATTATTTTTTTATGTTTTCATCAGTGTTTAGTAAACTCCTTTCTTAATTTTTATTTATTTTTTTGTAAAATCATTTTTGGAACGTCCTTTCTATTTATATTTTCAATTTCTTCTTTTTTGGTTTTGTGTAAAAGCATTTTTAGTAAACTCCTTTGTAAATTTTTTTATACGTTAAAGTTTATTTTTTCTAAAATCATGTTTTGTAACCTCCTTTCTAAATTTTTATTTATATGCTAAATTTTATTTTTGTGTAAAACCAAAATTTATTATGTGTGTTTACATTCGTTTTTAGTTTTTCCTTTTATTTTTGTGAATTACAAAATCATTATGTATATGTTCATGCATATGTAAAATCTCTTTTCGTTGTTATAATTTATAAGTTATATTTTATTTTTGTGAATAACAAAATTCATTATAATCTCTCGTCGTTCTCAATAAAAAAATCTATAAAAAATTCTAATCTCTAATCTCTAATCTCTAATCTCTAATCTCTAAAAAATTTCTATAATAAAACTCTATAAAAAAAGGCAAATGAAAATTTGCCTTTTTTAATTATTGGAAATAAAATGATTATCTATTTTCCTGAACTTCCTGGTTTGATGGCAAAAATTCACTTTTTAGTGAATATAAATATGCAAAAATACCGGCAAATCCGGGTTTTTAATCCTTAAATCTTAATTTTTATTATTTTAAATTTAACCTTTTGCAAAAAAAAAAAAAATGTTTGGTTTAAAATAAATTAGTACACCAATTTCAGACTTATTCGAAAAAAGGTGTGTCAAAATGAAACAATACAAATTCACAATTGAAGAGAAATTTAAATACATCAAAATTGCCGAATCTAGAGGCTTAAAAAACGCAATTTTGGATTTTGCAGAAGAATTTAGAGAAATTTACAAAAACAAATCTAAAAGTAAAAAAGCGGATAAAGAATGAATGTTGCATATATACGCTAATAATTTGATAAGAAATTGGCAAAAAAAGTTTTATAATAATGATATGAAAAGTTTAATTAGTACTCGTGGAAAAATCAAATCTCCACGCAAACCAAAGAAGAAATATACAATTAACGACCTTTCTGAAAATGATCGTGAAGTTTATCAAGAGATAATGGAGAATGTTCTTAGAAGATACGGAATTGACCCCGCAATTGTTCTTGAGGAACTCAAAAAACGAAAACAAGAGCAAGAAAAAGATAAAAACAAAATCGAAAATTCCACTAGAATTTGTAGTGTTTTTAACATTAATCGCACTTCTCCCGAGTTTCCCAGTTTTAAGACAAAAATTCACTTTTTAGTGAATATAAATATGAAGAAACACCCGTAAATCGGTGTTTTTTTAATGTAAAACCTTAATTTTATAAGTAGCATTTGGTAGCATTTTAAGTAATTTTATGGTATAATTATAAATTATGAAAAAACAAAAATTAACTAAGTTGGTTTAGTATCGATGTTGCAAAAATTAAGACAAAGGGTTGAATTTAACACTTTAGATCAGCAAATTATATTTAAAAAACACGATGGTGTCCCTAGCGATCCAAACATTTGAAATAGATATGATTTTTACTTTGATATCTTAATAAATCACTAATAAAATTGTAACCAACTTTTACCAAAAAACTTAAAAAAGTCCCTAAAACCAGATACTTTTTTAAAATTACCTTATGAAACTGGGAAACTCGGGAAAAACGAAAACAAGAGCAAGAAAAAGATAAAAACAAAATCGAAAATTCCACTAGAATTTGTAGTGTTTTTAACATTAATCGCACTTCTATTTATGAGAAAATAAGGGTAAAAAAACCACCAAAGAAAATGATTTATGATGAAAAATTACTTGAGTGAATTCGTGAAAATTTCCATTTGAATCGAAAGGTAAAAGGCCGAGACATCCTATATAATATTTACATAAATCAGGGAAATTATGTAAGCACGTACGTGTTTCAAAAACACTACGAATTTTTAGGATTAAAATCAATTGCTTATAAAAGGCAAGGAAAACCGGCGCCAAAAGAGAAAAAGTTTACACGAATTTGGACTGAAGATCATATCAAAGGTGAATTTAGCTCAGAAAATTTTGGTGAAAAATGGTTTGCTGATATTAAATTTATCAAAATTAACAACGAATGATTTTACCTACACTCAATTATTGAAACAAAATCCAATTACTTGCTCAATTTTTCGATTTCTAAAACAAGATTTTCAGAAGAAACTATAAACTTAGTGAAACAAACAATTAAAAAGTATAATATTAAACCAAAATTTTTCCATTCAGATCATGGTGTGGAATATGCAAACTACAAATTTGCTAATTTTTTGAAGCAAAATGGTATCCAACAATCAATGTCACCAAAAGGAAATGCTCTTGCAAACCGCCCTATTGAATATTTTTATGCAGTTTTTCAACGCGAATTAATTAATATTGAGGGTCAAAATTTTGAAAATGTGCCTACCGCTTATCAAAAAATAAGTTCATTTATTGATTGGTATAACTATGAAAGGCCTCAAAGTTGCTTATCATATAAAACTCCAAGTTATTATATGAGGTAAATTATTTGTCCAAATTTTTAAAATGAACATGCTAGAAAAAATTAACAAAAGTGGAGCAATCAAAATCATAGAAAAAAAACTAATTGTCTGAGATTTTTCTACTTATTTAATCCTAAAAATGGATGTTTTTTTTCTTTTTTGCTTTATTAATTAAGTAATTATTTTTTTTCTTTTAGCAATTTTTCTTAAAATTAGGAAAATAACTATTGTGAAAATTGCTCAAAGCATATGACGACGAAAACGGATTGATTCAATATTAATATTTTTACGGTAAACATGACCAAAAATTGCTTCAATATTTGATAAACGGCGACGAAGTGTTAAGTCATAAACAAGCATTAAAATAAAAAATCCACCAGTTGAGACCATACTTATAATAAATTCGGTTGAAAATTGAATATTTTTTTCTGGATAATATTTTAAAGTAATTCAATAAACTAAACCTAAAATTACTGTTGCAAACAAACTAAAAGCAGCAAGTCAAATTGCATTTACCTCTTTTTGATTCAATTTTTTAACTAATCAAGGAATCATCGGCGGCATTTCAAGTCTGTGAGAATTATTTCTAAGCTGTGAACGGAAATATTCAACAGATTTTTTAATTGCCCGATAGTCTAACATGGTTTTTACAAATAAAAATATTATAATTGCACCGATAATTCCGGGAATTATCAAAAGTGGTAAATATTTTTGCTCATAATTTCAACTTGGAATATACTCATAAACTCAAAGCAGTGAAACAGTTAGTATTGCTAAAAAAGCCAAGAGTCAAAAAAGTGCCTTTAGTGGTAAAAAAATTAATTCAAGTCCAAAAATTTTTCTCACTTCTTTTGAAATAAAAGCATTTGCCTCTTGTTGAAGAGTTTTTTGTTCCATTCCCTGATAATAATTTTCTTCGATTAAATGGTTTGAATAATTTTGCGGACTTCTATATTCTGGTCGGTAATGATTTTTTTGGGCAAAATATTCATCTGAATCATCAAAATCTTCTTGAACATTAGGACGATTTTGTGTGTTTTTATAGTACCTAGGCTCACGATAGGCTGAATTTGAAAAACTAGGTCGTTTATGGTAGTTGCTGTTATTAAAGTTCTGTCTTTTTTTCATAATTTCACAAAAGTAGAAAAAACTAATATATTTTTCCTAAATTTTTCCCCTTTTGTAGAATTATACACTATTTTTCGTTAATGTTAGTTTTTAAAATTGCTAAAAATGCTTCTTGAGGAACATCAACAACCCCGAATGATTTCATTCGTTTTTTTCCAGCTTTTTGTTTTTCTAAAAGTTTTTTTCTTCTGGTGACATCACCACCATATAATTTAGCAGTAACATCTTTACGATAAGCCTTAATTGTCTCACGTGCAATAACTTTTGAGCCAATAACGGCCTGAACTGGCACCTCAAATGAGTGTCTTGGAATTATTTCTTTTAATTTTTGCGTTAAATCGCGCGCTTTTGGATAAGAAAAATCTTTATGAACTATCATTGAAAGGGCATCGATTTTTTGACCATTAAGTAAAATATCTAACTTAACTAATTTTGAAGGTTGCAGTCCAATTAGCTCATATTCAAAAGAAGCATATCCTTTTGAAAGTGATTTTAAACGATCAAAAAAGTCAAAAATCACTTCAACTAAAGGTAATTTATAAATTAAACGGCGACGAAAATCATCAATATATTCAAGATCAACGTAAATTCCACGGCGATCTTGACAAAGTCCCATAATTGCCCCTAAAAATTCATCAGGTAGAAAAATTTTCGCTAAAATAAAAGGTTCACTAATTTCGCTAATAAAATTAGGTTCAGGAAATAAACTTGGATTGGAAATTTTTTGAATCTCACCGTTAGTGCGAGTTATTTCAAATTCTACAGAAGGTGCGGTGGCAATAATTCCGACATTGAATTCTCTTTCAAGCCGTTCTTGCAAAATTTCCATATGTAAAAGGCCTAAAAACCCGATGCGAAAACCAAAACCAAGTGCTTTTGACGACTCTGGCTCATAAATTATTGATGAATCTGAAAGCGAAATTTTTTCAAGCGAGTCTTTTAAAAGGTTATATTGCTGTGAATCAATCGGATAAAATCCTGTATACATCACCGGCACCATTTTTTTATAACCAGGAAGCGGCGAGTCGGCCGGATTTTCAACCAAAGTTATTGTATCACCAACATTTACATCTTTTGCATTACGGATTGAGGCGGCAATTCAGCCAACTTCGCCAGCAACTAGTTCATTTTTTTTGACCTGATTTGGATTAGAAATTCCTAGCTCAATTACGGAAAATTTTAAATTATTTGCCATAAATTTAAAAGTATTTCCGACACTAATTTTTCCAGTTACAACACGAACAAAAATTACAACACCACGATAAATATCAAAATAAGAATCAAAAACCAAAGCTTTTAAAGGATCTTTTTCGCTTGAATATTTAGGAGGCGGGATATATTTTACAATTGCCTCAAGGACATCTTCAATCCCAATGCCGTTTTTTGCCGAAATGAGAATTGCATTTTGAGCTGAAATTCCAATTGTTGACTCAATTTCTTGCTTAACTTTTTCAACATTTGCCGAAGGCAAGTCAATTTTATTGATAATTGGAATTATTTCTAAATTATTCTCAAGGGCTAAATAAACATTTGCTAAAGTTTGGGCTTGAATTCCTTGACTTGCATCAACTAAAAGCAGTGCACCTTCAGTTGCAGCAAGTGACCGGGAAACCTCATAAGTAAAATCGACATGTCCTGGGGTGTCAATTAGGTGAAAAATATAAGAATTATAACGTATTTGAACAGCATTTAGTTTGATTGTGATGCCTCGTTCTTTTTCAAGGTCCATTGAATCAAGATGCTGATCTTTTAATTCACGCTTTGAAACTGTGTTTGTAAACTCAAGAATTCGGTCGGCTAGAGTGGATTTTCCATGATCAATATGAGCAATTATTGCAAAATTGCGAATTTTTGTATTTTCCATTTAGTTTCGCGAAACGACTTCCTGGATATTATTTCCGCTTCCAGCAAAATGAAAAACAATAAAAATAATTATTAAAGCTAGGACAGCAACCAGAGTAAAAAGAAGTAAAAATAGGGCTATTTTTTTACCGTACTTAATTTCTTTTAGTTTTTGTAAAACAACATTGCCATATATTACTTGATTTGCAGTTTTGTACTTAAAATTACCTTTTTTTCGTTTTTTTTTGAACATTTACAACCTTTTTTAGGCAATATAATCTTTTAAAACTTTTGAAGGTTTGAATCTTATTGTTGTTTTAGCTTCGACTGTAATCTGACTTTTGGTGAGCGGATTAAAAGATGAAGAGGCAGGTTTAAAAACTCCTTGGAATGTTCCAAAAGAATTTATAACCAATTTGCCTTGTTTTTTTACAACATCAGCTGTTATTCCAAAAAATTGATTTAAAACAAGCTCAACATTTTTCACAGGCAAATTTGTTTCGTTAGCAATTTGTTCGATTAGTTCTTTTTTGTTCATTTTTTGTGCTCCATTCTTATTAAATCGCTTTAATTTTAACTTATTTTACCACTTTTTTTTATATTTTTATAAATAATTTTTATTGGACAGCCAAAAAAATCAAAATATTTTCGAATTTGGTTATCAATATAGCGCTGATATGAAAAATGAACCAAATTTTTGTCAGTTACAAAAAAGACAAAACTCGGAATTTTAGCACTAATTTGACTAATAAAATTAAAAAATACCTTTTTTCCATTGACATTCGGGTGAGGTTGAATTAGCTGAATTTCCATTAAAAATTGATTTAAGTGGTTTGTTGGTATTTTTTTTGACAAATTTTTTTTAGTTTCAAAAATTTGTTCAGCAAGTTTGTGAATTTTTTCACCGGTTTTTGCTGAAATAAAAACTATTGGGGCTCAATCGAGAAATTTAAATTTTTCACGCACTTTTTTAACAAATTGCTGTTGAGTTAAGGTATTTTTCTCGATCAAGTCTCATTTATTAATAACAATTATAATCGGTTTGTTTCTTTCTCAGGCATATCCAGCAATTCTAAGGTCAAAATGATGAATATCTTGGGTAGCATCAATTAAAATTAAACTAAGATCAGCATCATCCAAAGACCGAAAAGCCCGTATAAGTGCGTAAAAATCGACAGATTCTACTAGTTTAGATTTTTTTTTGATTCCAGCAGTATCAATTATTTCAAAAGTCTGGCCTTCTAATTTTCACAGTCCCGAAATCGAATCGCGCGTAGTTCCGGGAATGTCAGAAATTATTGAACGATTTTGACCTAAAATTCGATTTAAAAGGCTAGATTTTCCGGCATTAGGCCTACCGATGATTGCTAATTTAAAAAAAGATTGCTGGTTTTTGGCAGTTTTTTCAAAATTGCTGACCAAAAAATCAAGAAGATCACCAACACCTTGACCGTGCAGGGCTGAAATTCCAAAAATTTTTTCAAATCCAAGTTCATAAATACTTGGATCAAAATTTTTGGAATTATCAAGTTTATTTGCCACTAAAATTATCTTTTTTTGCGATTTTCGCAATAAATTCAGGACAAAATGATCTTCTGAGTCAATTCCGGCTGTTCCATCAAGAACTCAAATTAAAATTTGGGCTTCTTCGATTGCAATTTGGAGTTGGATTCTGATTAGTTCTTGAAAATTTTTGGTTTCAATTTGAATTCCACCTGTATCAATTAAAGTAAAATCCTTGCTATTTCAGTGCGCATTTTCGTAAATTCGGTCTCTTGTAACACCAGGGGTCGGATCGGTAATTGAAATTTTTTTTCCAACTATTCGATTAAAAAGTGTTGATTTTCCGACATTTGCTTTGCCAACAAGGGCGACTAAGTTTTTCATAATTAAAGTAAAAAAGAAATTAATTTTCCAGTTGCGAAATTTTTCTCATGACTAGTTTTGAAATTTGCTCGACAATTTCATCTTGATTAAAATTGGTTGTGTCAATAAAAATTGAATCAATCGTTTTTTTTAGTGGATTAATTTTTCGTGACATATCAAGATAATCGCGGCGCTCGATTGATTTTAGAACTTCAGGAAAATTGGTTTCCAAATTTAAACAAGCATTTTGCTTTAAGCGCCTTTTTGCGCGCGTTTGGGCATCGCCTCATAGAAAAATTTTTAAATCTGCATCTGGCATAATATTATAAGTTGTATCGCGACCTTCAACGACAATTCCTTTGTTATTTCTTTGAAAATCGTGTAAAAGCTGGGTAATATCAGCGCGAATTTTGCCATACTGAGCGATTATTGCCGCATTTTTTGAAATTAAATCATCACGTAGCAGTTCAGTTACATTTTGATTTTCAAGCCAAACATCACCTTTTTCATCAAGTAACAAAACATTAGGATCTCATTTTTTTGTTACTTGAGTCTCTTTTTCAGCATTAATTTTGTGATTTTGGCAAAATAAGGCAACTGCACGATAAAGTGCACCTGTATTTATAAATAAATAGTCAAATTTGAGTGCTATTTGTTTGGCAATACTAGATTTTCCAACCCCTGAAGGTCCGTCAATTGCAATATTTATTTTTTTAAAAGACATATAAAATTGATTCCCTAAACAATTTATTTAGAATTATAAATTGTTTTTTAAATTATTGAAACTCTTTTAGCCATTTTGTCTTGACTTTATCTTTTATTTGGCTAAAAACTTGGTTGAGTTCGTTTTTTTGTCTGCTGTTAAATTCAGGAACATAAAAAACTAATTTTACCCGTAAATCACCGATTATTCTTTGATTTTGGGGATCAGGCGCACCTGCTCGGGCAATAATTACCGTCTGACCTGACTTATAATGACTATAAAGTTGCAGACTTTTCATTCCAGTTGGACTAGGAACCTCAACTTTATTTTCATTAATAATATCAACTATCGAAACTGGCATCTCTACATGAATATCATTTCCTGATCTTGAAAAGTATTTGTGCGGGCGAATATTAATTTCGATATTTAGATCGCCAGAAGGTCCACCTTTGTGACCAGGGCCACCAAATCCTGCAACCCGAATGAACATTCCATCTCTAATTCCGGCGGGAATTGAAATTTCAATTTCTTCTTTGGTCTCAATTATTGTTTTTCCACGGCACTTTTTGCAACTTTTTGTAACAGTTTTTCCACTTCCTGAACACACCGAGCAAGTTGTTTGGTTTTGCATGCGACCAAATCCGGGAATGTTAATAATTTCGTTTTGAACCCCTTGTCCATGACAGTTTGAACAAGTTTTTATGTCTGAGTCAGAATTGGCACCTGTACCTTTACACTGATCGCACTGAGAATATTTAGTAAGTTTTTGGCTGACTTTTGTCCCTAAAATTGACTCAATAAAGCTAATATAAATTCGGGCAGTTAAATTTTCACCTTTTAAAGGTCCGCTATATTTTTGACTTCGTCGCGAAGAACCAAACCCAAAACCGGAAGTAAAACTTGAAAAAATATCAGCAAAATCAAAACCGCCAAATCCAGAAAAACCACCGCCACCTTGTTGATCAAATGCCGAATGGCCATAACGGTCATACTGACTTCTTTTTGAATCATCGGAAAGAATTTCGTAAGCTTCTTGAATTTCTTTGAATTTTTCTTCAGCTTGTTTTTGTTCTTCGGGTGATTTTTTTGTGTTTTTATCAGGGTGGTAAATATTAACTAAGTTTCGATAGGCTTTTTTAATATCAGATAATGTTGCGTTTTTGTCAATTCCTAAAGTTTTATAGTAATCTTGTTTTGCCATAAAATTGACATTTCCTTTTTTAAATTTAAAAACTTTTTTATTATTTTGGGAAAAATAATAAAAATTTAAGACTTTTTAAAGCAAAAGTCTTAAATATTAATATAAAAAGACACACTGCTAAAAAGCAAGTGTGTTTTTTATAAATTTTAGGTTTTAATTTTGTTTGATTTCAGCATCAATTGTATTTGAATCTGAATCAGTTTCACTTGCACTGTTAGCTTGTTGAGCACTTGCTTGGGCAAAAGCTTGGGCTGCTTGCTCAATTTGGTCTAATTTTGTTTTTAGTTCGTCAATTTTTTCTTCTTTTAAAAGATCTTTGAGTTCTTGAATTTGTTTTTCAAGAAGTTCTTTTTGTTTAGGATCAATTTTTTCACCTTGATCAGTTATTGATTTTTCAAGTTGATTAATAAGACCTTCGGCACGAACTGTTGTTTCAATTTTATCTTTTTTGATTGCATCAGCTTCACGATTTTCTTCGGCTTCTTGAATCATTCTGTTAATTTCTTCTTCAGATAAAGTTGAAGTATTTTTAATTGTAATTGTCTGTTCTTTTCCAGTTTTTTTATCTTTTGCTGAAACAGTTGTAATTCCGTTAACGTCAATTGAAAAACTAACTTCAATTTGTGGAAGACCACGAGGAGCAGGCTCGATTCCTGAAAGATTAAAGCGACCTAACATTTTGTTATCAGCAGCAAGTTGTCTTTCACCTTGAACTACAGAAATTGTAACTTCGGTTTGATTGTCCTCGGCTGTTGAGAAAATTTGTGATTTTGTTACCGGAATTGTTGTATTTCTTGGAATTAACGGGGTTGAAACTCCACCTAAGGTTTCAATTCCTAAAGTTAAAGGAGTAACGTCTAATAATAAAACATCACTAATTTCACCAGCAAGAACTCCACCTTGAATTGCAGCACCAATTGCCACAACTTCATCAGGATTTATTGAACGATTTGGCTTTTTATTTAAAGTGTGTTCAATCATTGTCTGAACAGCCGGCATACGTGTTGATCCACCAACAAGAAGAACCTCGTCAAGGTCGCTAGCTTCAATTTTTGCTTGTTTTAAGGCATCAACGATTGGTTTTCTTGTACGGTCAATTAGGTGAGCTGTCATTTTTTCAAAGTCTGATCTTTTTAGTTCAAGTTCAACGTTGATTGGGCCATTTTTTCCTAGACCTAAAAATGGTAAGGAAATTGTTGAAACACTTTGATTTGATAGGTTAATTTTGGTTTTTTCAGCTTCTTCTTTTAGACGAGTAAGTGCCATTTTGTCGCTTTTTGCATCAAAATCGTACTCTTCTTTAATTCTTTTAACCATTCATTCAACGATTTGATTATCCCAGTCATCACCACCTAAATGGTTATCACCACTTGTTGATAAAACTTCAAAAGTTCCGTTAGATAATTCAAGAACTGAAACGTCAAAAGTTCCACCACCTAAGTCATAAACAAGCACTTTCATTTCTTTTTCTGTTTTGTCAAGACCAAATGCAAGTGCGGCAGCTGTTGGTTCATTAATTATTCTTTCAACTTCTAATCCTGCGATTTTCCCGGCATTTTTTGTCGCTTCACGTTGAGCATTATCAAAATAAGCAGGAACTGTGATAACAGCTTTTGAAACTTTGTGACCAATCTTTTTTTCAGCATATTCTTTTAAATATGCAAGAATTTTTGCTGAAATTTCTTCAGGTTTGTAGTCTCTTTGGTTAGCACGAACAGTTTTATCGCTACCCATTAATCTTTTAACAGATGCGATTGCTTCAGGGTTAGTTTCTAACTGACGTTTTGCCGCATCACCAACAATTTCCTCACCGTTTTTAAATGCAACAACAGAAGGAGTTGTTCTTTTTCCGTTAGGATTTTCAAGAACAACAGGTTTTTGATTTTCAATAATTGCAACAACTGAGTTTGTTGTTCCTAAGTCAATACCTAAAATTATTTCTTTTGCCATATTATGTTTTCCTTTCATTTAAAAAAATAAAAAATAAAAAATTTGTCTTTTTTTCTATGACAACAAATAGTATAACATATTTTTTGGCACTCACAAGCAAAAAGTGCTAATTTTTTTTAAAGAAACAAAAAAGGCAATAAATTCAAGGGTTTTTTGAACTTAAATTAAAAATTTTAAAGTTCTTTTAGTTGACTTTCGATATTTTTTTCAACTTTTTTCATCGCTTTTATTTTATAAATTCCGATAAAAAAAGAAACTAAAAAAACTATTGCAATTACAGCTGACAATAATGCTATTGCAAGTCAAGTTGCCTCGACAAATTCGGTTCGAAATCCTTCTTCACCATTAACTTGAAGTATATAATAAGTCAACAAGCCGATAAAAACAAGTAAAAAGGTGAAAAAAAGCGCTAAAAAAATTTTGCTAACTTTTTTAATTTGTTTTATTTTAGGTTCTGCCGTTCTTTTATAGGATTCAAAATCCATTTTCTTCCTCCAAGTAATCCAATAGTTTAAATAATAATTATATCAAATTTTTACTAAATCATAACAGTATTTCAAAAAATTAATTATAATTTTATTATTAAAGGAACATTATGGAAAATTTTGACCAACTAATTAAGAGTACAAATCTGCCTAAAAAAACAGGTGTTTATCGTTTTTATGATGAAAATAGTTCACTTTTATATGTTGGAAAAGCAAAAAATTTGCACTCAAGAGTCAATCAATATGCAAAAGGGTCAACAAATTCTTATAAAACTTTTTTGTTAATACAAAAAATTAGAAAAATTGAATATGACATTGTTGCCAACGAAAAAGAAGCGCTAATCCTTGAAAAAGAATATATTAGCAAATATCAGCCAATTTATAATATCAAACTAAAAGATGACTCAGGATATCCTTATATAAAATTAGAATTAATTAAACAATTAAAAATTTCCCTGGTTTACAAAGTTCCTAGAAGAAAAAATGATCCAAATGTCTTTTTTTATGGCCCTTTTCCAAGTAAAAAATACGCTTTTGCCTTAAAAAAGTTTCTTGAAAGCCAAGCCTTATATGAAAAAGGTGAAAAAGCCTCTAACCAAGATGTGGAATTTTTTCGACAAAAGTTTCTTTTTTGCAAAAATTTGCTACAAAAAAGGAACGAAATCGCACTTCTTGAGGAAAAATTAGAAGCCGCTAAACAAAATTTTCACTTTGAACTGGCGCAAGAATATTTTGATGCTATCAGTGGACTGAAAAATGCAAGAAGTCAAGAGCAAAATATTGACCTAAATAACGCAGAAAATCTCGATTTTCTTTGGTTTTCTACTCCCGAATCTAACTTTTTGGCTGTCAGTTTTGCCTTTTACCGAAATGGAATTTTTTTGTCAAATAAGCATTTTTATCTCGAAATTGTTCTAAATACTTTTGAGACTTTAGTTAATTTTTTAAATTCATACTATAAAAATCATATTTCTCCTGATAAATTAATAGTTGATTTTAGCTTTGATAAATATTTTGATTTTTTTGACAGCAAAATTAAGCTAAAAATTGCAAAAAGCAAACAATACAAGCAAATTTTGGACAATTTAAAGGAAAATCACTTTGATTTTATCGCTGGCAATGCTAAAAATCAAAATAAAGTCCAAAATTTTGAAATTTTGGAACTAATTAAGCAAAACCTGAAAATAAAAAGTACCAACAAAATAATGGCAATTGACAATTCTTTTTTAACATTTGTGAAAAATGTTGAAAAAACTGCACAAAAAACAGAAAAAAATTACCCAACAACCGGAATTATTTTCTACATTGATGGATCATATGAGCCTAGTTATAGTCGTTTTTTTAATTTTTCTGGGTCTAAAAAGGGCGACACGAACTATATGAGGCAAGGGTTTGAAAAATACTTTAAAATTAAAAACTCCCTTAAACCCGATGTAATTTTGGTTGACGGCGCAAGTAATCAAGTCAACGTGATTGCAAGTGTTTTAGAAAACATCGGAATTCAGGCACCTATTTTTGGCCTTGTTAAAAACAAAAAGCACAAAACTAGCCATGTAATTGATCAAAAAGGCAATATTATAAAACTTGACCAAAAAGTATTTAATTTTTTTCAAAATGTGCAAGAAAAAGTTGATATGTTTGTAAAATCAAAAATGAAAAGAAATACACTAAAAAGTCTCTTGCATGAATAAAATAATTTAAAATTTTTTGAAATTAAAAAATTTTAAATTTATGGTTTTTTCACGATTTTCCAATTTGATGAAAAAATTCACTTTTTAGTGAATGTAAATACGCAAAAATACCCGTAAATCGGTGCTTTTTTGACGGCAAAACCTTAATTTTTATTATTTTAAAATTAAGGTTTTGCAAAAAAATAAAAAAAATGCTTGGTTCAAGAAAAAATTATGTTATAATTACTCACACTAAGAATAATTAATAAATTTTGTATTGAATTAAGGGGGAATTAGTTATGTTTTTTGTCTAATGTGCTCTGATATTGCGAATTTTCCGTCATATTTTTAAATATGATGCAATGCCATAAATTTAACCGTTTAGAAATCTACAAATTTATGGCTTTTTCTTTTGGCTCTTTCAAAACTTCAGATATTTTTTTAGGCTCAATGTAAGTAAAAACGAGTTTTCTATTTGCATTGAGTTTAAATAGTAGTTGTTTTTTTATGACTTTTTGCTTTTAAGTTTGTCTAATATGTGATTAAAATCTAAAGTATTTTCTGATTTTTTATCTGTTTTTTCGATAAAACCGTTGTTTTTCGTTAGCTCAATTTTGGTATTATATTCAATAGTTAATTCAGAAATAACCTCAAAAACATAGTCAATTAGCTTTTTAAAATAATCTGACTGGTTAGTTTGACCTAATTTCTCAAGAAATTCCTGTGGTAAAATTTTAGCAAAAAAAGACTTAAGCGCATCTAGAACCTTGGTGTTGTTAAGGTTTTTGTCAATAAACTTATACAAAATTGGTTTTAATTTTTGGGAATTATTAGACAATAAATTAAAAATTATGCCGTATAAATCGGGGCTGTTTTGATATTTATAATTATTAACCAAGAAAACATCGTCCATAATTGCACTAATTAAATCATTTAATTCTTTAAAGCCATCTTGCGCCAGGAAATCTGAAAAAGACTCAAAAATTGAATTTAAAGACTGATAATTCTCAGAATTTTTGTCAAGTATAAAACTTAAATTAATTTTTGAAATAAATGGTAAAAATTTACCAAGCAAAGACTTAACAGAATCTAGTTGTTTAGCTGAAGGTGAAAAAGAGATAATATCTTGGAAAAGATTATAAATATTTGCCTTATCTTTGATAAAATCACTAACTTTATTGGTTAAATTAGAAATAATATTCGAAAAGAAGGAAAAATCCGACTGATTATTGCTTACACCACTTTTTATTCCGAAAATAACTTCGTTAGCTAACAAATCAATTAAATTTTTGAAAGTTTTAGTATTAACTATTATGTCGCTAACGCTTGTGATCAAAGTTATAAGCGAATTTATGTCTTCTTTTTCAATATTAAAGCCTAATTGATTTGATAAAGTCTCAAAAATAGCATTCAAAAAATTAGTTCTTTTAAGGGCTTCTATTACAAAATGTTTAATAAAAGTTACTGATTTATTGTAGTTATTTGAATTTTGTAAAAATAAATACAGAACTTGACTAAAAGATTTAGCGGATGTATAATCTTGATTATTTTTTATCAGTTCTGTAAAAATAAAGGTGACAAATTTTTGAACTGAATTAAATTGAAATACTTCTTTTATTATTTGCTGAATATTTTCTTGAGTTGAAATTGAGCTAACTAATAATTTAGAAATTGCCGGTTGGTTAAATAGTAAATTATAAAATAAATTAACTGTTTTAGTGTGGTGACTCTGAACATATTGACTAGACAAAATTTCCTTTAAAAGTCCAAGAATATTTTCCTGAGAAAGGGATTTTTTTTTCAAAAAACTTAATAAATCAGGAGATGTTTTTGTTTGGTCCGATGTGGATAAGTCAGAACTTTCTTGGTCTAAAGTCGAATCAGATTCGTTTTGTTCAACATTTTGGATAGCTGAATTTGCAATAAATTCCTGAGCATACTGTGTTAAATTTGTAAAAAATTCACTTTTTAAAATTACTTCAACAACATTATTGAATGCTTCAAAATTTGGTTGAGATCTATTGGAAAAAGTGTTAATTAAATCTTTAAATACGTTGACAATATCACTCTGTTCTGAATCAAAAAAGCCAACAAATTGAGTCAAAGCGCTGGCATAATTTGCTGATTCTGGCTGCCGAAATGAAATTGTATGCAGATCTTTAATGCTTTTTTCTTCAAAACTAGAATTTTCATTAATAAAATTCTCGAGCGAACCATTGACAGTGATTTTTTCTAAAATTTCACTGTTAGAGCCAAAATCTAGTTGCTGAGAGTCAAAATTATTAGCCGAAAAATTAGTTAGTAAAATTTCATCGTTTTCATCGCGTTTTATAGATTTATTAAGACTTTTTGGGGATAAAGCTAATGAGATAATTAAATTTTGGGCAATTTGTTTGTTAGCTTTTATTTGAGGTCTGAAATCTAAATCTGTATCAAAAAATGGGTCTGATTTTCCATCTCAAGATTTTTCCAAAAATGGATTTATGAAATTAACGCCCATTTGTTGTGAGACTTCTTTTATTTCATCGTTTAGACGACTTACTGAAAGTAAATTAGGTTCAAATTCTAACAAATAATTTTTAAGCAAATCATTTAAAAATTTATCAATTTTTGCATGTTCATTATAATATCCGATTAAATTTATGTAAGTTTCAGGGTTAATATTTTTAATTAAAGTTATTAACCTTTTCAAGTTATGTTTAATTTTTGTGAATGCGTAATTAATATTTGTTGTTATTGTCTCGTATGAATTTTGGGATGTATTACCTGAAAGAACATTGTCAAAAAAAGTGCTATTAAATGTATTAAGAAAGTCTTTAAAACCAATTGAAATTGTAATTAAATTAGCGTTTCGAATTTCATTTCTTAAGTTTGGAAAATCGCCACTAAAATTTTCAAATACTGAACGAATTGTGTCGGCAAAATTTGAAGAATTATAAGTTTGGGTCCTTAGATTAACAAGATTTTCATCACTTATAATATTATTTTTGGGATCAAGAAGATAAATTCAATCTAGAATTGAGGAATTATTTAGCGCTAAATTTTTAAAAGATTTTACAGAATTAGGTTGAATACTTTGGGCAAAATTGGCAAAAAAAGCAGGAAAAGAGATCCCGCTAATAGAACCGTCAGTCATTTTTCCGCGCCCATCAAGATTGCTTTCTCAGTCAAAACCTGAGCTAAGCGAATCACCTAGAGCTAAATATTTTAATTCTTTTAACAACCCAGTTTCTGATTTTTTCAACAAATTTGGCGATAAATTAGTGTTTTTTGCACTAAAAACAACTGCGCTTGAAATAATTCCAGCGTATAAGAGAAATGGTGTGGATGTTTGAAAGAGAATTTTTAAAGCTTTTTTCATTAGACCAAACCTCAATATTTAAAGATAAATTATACCACATGAGCGCTAAAAACGTATGTTTTTCACTTAATAATGCAATTTTAATGATTTTTTTGAAAAAAGGGAAAAATTAAGGATTTACTAAGGAAAAAGTTTCTCCTTTGTTTTCAAAAATTATTTTATCATCAAGTAATTTTTGAAAACATTGATCTAAATAGTCGCGAGTCTTTTTCTTTAGGAAAGAAAAATCGGTTACTTCGAGAATTAATGAATATATATCCTCTTTTGAAATTGATTTAGTTTTTTGAATTATTGTTATAATCAAATCCTTAATTTCAAAATAATGTATTTCCCTTATTGGTCTTTTTGGTTCAAGGAAAAAATTATATTTTGTTACATTTTTTAAAAAATAATGCGACGGACTTTCAAAAATAACGTTGTTTTCTATAAAATTATGTGCAATTTTCACACTTTTTGCTTTTATAGAATTGGTAATTTTTGAATTTCCACTTAATCAAAGGACAATTTTTTGGTGTTCTAGCTTACTGAGAATTTTAACTCTTTTAAAAATTTCCTCAAAAAAAGAATATTCGGTTTTAGTTTGATTTCATAAGTCAGTCAAATTTTCATCCGTAAATAAAAATCTTTTTTCAAAAAAGGACCTAAAATCAATTGGTTGTCTTTTTTTAACAATAGCTAATGGGGCGCTAAGTTGTTCAGCTGTTTTTGGCGGTAAATCAGAAGGATTTTCTTCAACACCCAGCGGTTTTTCTTCTTGAGATTTAAGTTTTTTTATTATTTCTTTTATTTTTTTAAGTTGACTACCTCTATTTTGGAATCAATCTAGTGATCAAATTCTAAGGATATTTCAACCTCGAGACATAAGGACATTTTTTCATAAAATTTCACGATCACGGGCGTTTTTATGCTTTAAATAACCAGACCCATCACATTGAATTCCGAGTAAATAACTGTTTTCATTTTGCGGATTTAAGACTGCTAAATCGATTTTGTAATCTGAATATCCGACGTTTTTTACAACTTTTAGTCCCATATTTGTTAATTCTTTGTAGACCGAGTCTTCAAAACTTACTTGTGAATCTGAAGTATTATCAGGTTTGTTTTCTACAAACAAATTATGTTTAGCAATTTCTAGATATTTTTTAAGAAAACTTGCGCCACGTGTGCGGACTTTTTCTAAATCGATTTGCTCAGGATCAAGTGATGTAATCATTATTGTTGAATATTTTGCACGAGTAAAGGCAACATTTAGACGTCTATAACCATTTTTTTGGTTAATGGCTCCAAAATGAAGTGAAACTTTGTTTTGCTCATTAGGACCAAAATTTAATGAAAAAATGATTATATCGCGCTCGTCACCTTGAACTGATTCAATATTTTTGACAAAAATTTCGGTTGAAGATTCATCGGTAAAAAACTGGGAAAAATAAGGCTTATTTGCTTTAAATTTTTCTAATTTTGATTGAATGAGGTTTCGCTGTACTGAATTAGTTGTAACAATTCCTATCGAAAATTTATTTTGATATTTTGTAAGAATTTGGTCTAGTATTTCAATAACAGCATCTGCTTCTTTTTCATTTCTTCGCTCTTTATAAAGCGCATTTTCAACTTTTACAAGCTTAATACCTTGTAAATCATGAGGTTTTTGACTTGTTGGAAAAGTGACTAAATCATTATTATAAATTTCAATGTTAGAAGGTTGAATCAATTCTTCAAACTTTGAGCGATAATGTCATGTTAGTCTATAAGATTTTAAAAATGTTTGACTGACATCAAGAATTGAGAGATAATCTGAAACATTAAAGTCGGTAAAATCAGATTCTTCATCCTCGCTTTCAGGAATTGTGTCAAAAAAATTTGTTGGGGGCATTTGTTCTTTGTCACCAGCAATTATATATTGTTTTGCACGGACAATTGCTCCAATTGCGCTTTCGGGTTTTACTTGTGAAGCCTCATCGAAAATAACAAGATCAAACTCCATATCACTATTTTTAATGTAGGAACTTACCGAGAGCGGCGACATCATCAAACAAGGCTTTAATTTTCTTAATAAATTCGGAATTCTGACAAAAAGTTCGTGAAACGGCATTAAACGTCGAGATTTATTAGCTTCTTGTCTTAAAATTCTAATTTCTGGAGTATATTCAGAAACTGAATCAATTTGGGGAATTTTTTCAAGAAGAATGGCATCAACTCTTTTAGCCGACAGTAGATCTAATTTTTCTTGGGCTAACTCAAATTTATTTTGATTTGAACTTAGTGTTTGCCAATCATAATTATGAAATTCAGTGTTAATTATTTGATCTATTAAAATTTTGTAAAATTTTTTTGCAAAAGTTTTATAAAAATCAATTTCTAAGTTTGCCTCAATTGCTTTATTTATAAAGTCATCAATTCCAAAATCAGATAAAAGGGAAATATTGGCATTAATTTGCGCAATTTCATGAATTTTGTCGATTTTTTGTAGTTTTGTCTGAAGGTTGTTTTCAAATCTTTTCTTTTCTAAAAAGTTAAAATTAACCTCTTTTGAATCAAATTCAAGCGAAAATTCTCTCCAAATATCAATAAACTGACTAACAGGCTCAAATAATTTTTTATTCAAAAGCTCTCTTGTATATTTTGAATCAAGGAAAAAATCAACAAATTGCTTGTCTTGAACTTTTACTTTTGTTGTATCATTCAAGATTTTTAACTTTTTATAAAACTTTAATTGATAAAAATTTGACTGGATTTGGCTAGGATTTGTTTCACCAGGTTTGAACAAAAGGGTTGAAAGTCATTTTTCAAGCGAGATTTTTTTGTTTTTTAAGGTAATAATTTCTGATGAGTTTTCAAGAAAAGTTGTGTCAGAAAAATCTTTCTTAAAATACGGAGTTAATTTTTGTTTAATTTTTTTGTATCTAAAGTCTAAAAATTTAAGTTTTTTATTGAGATGATCTTCAATAATTTGACAACACTCTTTGATAGGAACGTCTAAAGGAATTTGCCTAAAATGAACGTAAAGTTTTTTTTCTAAGTCTGAAATTTCTGACTGGATTTGCAAAATTTGTGAATATTTTTGAATTTCTTGGGACAAATTTTGCAACTTTTCGAGCTCAGCTAAATCAATTTTTTCTAAATTATTTAAAATTTTTAAAAAATCAAACAAGTAAAGAATGTTATTTAAATGTTGATCTGGATGCATCAAGAAAAAATTAAACTCTTTGATGTTATTGAAAATAGTATGACTTAAATTTGTCAAGCTTAAAATTCATGTTTTAAATTTGTCTTTTTTGAATTCGTCAATAGTTTTTTGACTAAAACCATATCAAGGGTGTTTTTTTAAATTAAAGTTGATAGTTTTTATTTTCTGAAATAAATCACCAAGACGTCATTCAATTTTTTGAAGGGCAAAATAGTCAATTTTTTTTAGCTTTTCTTCTGAAATTGAAAATTCAAAATTTGGAATATCAATCAAATTTTGATATTCAGCAATTAAATCATAAACACTTTTTTGTAACGGAGGACGAATTTGAGTCAGTTTTTCACCGTAATTATTCAGTTTTTGACGTAGTTCAATATAATTATTTTCAATTAAAGCAGACTCTGAAGCATTCAGTAATATTGAATTAGCCCCTTTTTCGAGCGTGCTTAAAAGATTATCAACTACATCTTTTTTGTTAATATTTTCGTTGTGAATTGCTATAACTGAATCAGAAAGTCCAATTTTTTTAAGGTTTGAATAAACAACATTAAGTGCGGCTAGTTTTTCTGAAACAAACAAAACTGTTTTATTTCTTGCTAAAAATTCATTAATTATATTAGTGATTGTTTGGGACTTTCCAGTTCCAGGTGGACCATCAAGAATGAAATTTTCACCACGAATTGCGGCCTGAATTGCTTTTTCCTGAGATGAATCGGCCGGCAAAATATGAAAATAATCTGACGGGGTAAGATCATTATTAGAGCTAGAACCGACGACAGTATCTTGATTATTTTCACCGATAGGGGCGACAGAATTATTTGGTTTGGGGGTAGAATTTCCAATTATTTCATTATAAAAAGGATTATTAATTATTTTTTCTTCATTTTCAACTAAGTCAGTGTAAATCTCAATTTTACTATAATCAAAAAGGCTCAATTGAATTGAGCGAATTATTTCTCAATTTGAATTAGTGTTATTTTTGTGAAATAATTTTTCAAAATTTAGAAAATTTTCCCTAATTGATAGTGTTGTATCAATTTTAAATTTAGATAACTGGCTGTCTAAGTTTAAAATTTGCAGTTTTTTAAGAAGAGTTAAATTTATGCTTAAAGATGAATTATCAAGAAATTCAAGTCAATATTTCTCTTTTCCTTGCTCTAACATTCGACTAAGTTGGGCAGGAAATAAAAAAATAGGACTATAATAAGGGGTTTTTTCATCATCCTTTTCAAATCATTTTAAAAATCCAATACCAAGATAAAGAATATTTATCGCTTTTTCTTCTTTAAAATTTTTGGATTTTGAGTACAAATTTTTGATAATTAAATTCTCTTGCTCAACGGGAAAGTCTGATATTATCAAATTTGAGATGTTTTTAGTGTTTATTAATTCATTTTGAATTTCTTCTAGCGTTAGAGGTGTAAAATTTTTAGATTTTGAAGTTGACTGCTTTTTAGCTTTTTTTTCGGGATAACGAAAAAATATTTTTGCTCTAGCCTCGACAACATTATCAAGAAAATCATTAAAATTAGGCAATAAAATTCCGAGTTTTATTGGCCTTGTTTTTGTTGGGATGTTTAAATTAAAATTGATTAATCGATTTCTTTTGGAAACATCAAGCAATTTATTTTGTCATTTTTTTAGATCTTCACGAACACTGTCAACTTCCATATTTCCCTTATGTAAATCAAGTTTTATTATAATATTATAAAATATTTTTTGTAGTTTTATTTAAATTAGCTCGAAAATAAAGAATTGTTTCTTGCCTTTTTTAATTAAAAAGAGGTTATTTTGATCAGCTAAACTAGTATTAATTTCAGAAGAAGATTCAATTTTTATGCCGTTAATTTCGAGAGCTTTATGTGAAATAAATTCATTTAATTCACGTTTTGAGCTAAAAATGCCTAATTCAATTAGGCTGTTTTGGTCAAAAAATTTTGCACTGAAATAGGGCAAAATTTTTTTTAGTTCTAACTTATCATTAAAAGTTATTTCAAAATAATTTATTTTATTAAATAAAATTTGGGTTATTTTTTCTGCAATTTCAAGCCCTTCTTGGCCGTGAATGTTAAAAACAACCTCTTTTGCCAATTCTTTTTGCAAAATTCGATCTTTTTTATTTTGATTGTGCAAAGAAATTAATTGCCTAATTGAATCCAGATCTAAAAATGACAGTCAGAGCATAATTTTTTCGGCCTGTGAATCACTTTGATTCAACAAAAATTGATATAAATTAAAAGGTGAATACATATTTTTGTCAAGCCAAATCGGTTTTCCAAGACTTTTGCCAAATTTTTCATTATTTTCATCAGTAAGCAAATTTGTTGTAAAAACAAAGGTCTTATCCTTATTTTTTAAGTTTGATTTTTTAATAAAATCAAGGCCAGTCACCATGTTACCTCATTGATCAGATCCTCCTGATTGGGCAATTATGTCGTGATTTTGGGCTAAAAATTTAAAATCTCACCCTTGAATTAACTGATAAGAAAATTCTGTATATGAAAGTCCAGATTCGATCCGAGAAGAAACAGAATCTTTAGCCAACAAATAAGCAATATTAATATTTTTACCAATATCACGCAAAAAGGTTAAAATATTCATATCTTTATAAATTTCAAAATTATCAAAAACAGGTAAATTAAACGATTTTAATTGATTTTTTATTTTTTCAGTGTTATTTTTGACACTTTCAAAGTCAAGTAATTTTCGCTCATTAGGTTTAAATGACGGATCGCCAATCATTCCAGTGGCCCCTCCGACAACAGCAAGAACTTTAATCCCAAAATTTTGAAGACGCTGTAAAAGATTTATTGAAATGTAATTACCTAAATGAAGTGAAGGCGCCGTTGGATCAAAGCCGATATAAATTCCATTTTCAGAAGAAAGATTTAAAAATCTATCAGGATTAGTGATATCTTTTAAAATTCCTCTTTGTTTTAACTCATCAAGAAAATCAATTTTATTTTTGTCAGACATAGAAAAACTCTCCAAAATTAGTGCTATTTTTTCAATAAAAGGGCGATTTCTTGATCATAAATTGGCTTATTATCAACATAAGGCGTTTCTAAAATTATTGGAATATTATCAAAAAGTGGGTCATGAACAATTTTTTGAAGAGTTTCAAGACCAATAAAACCTTTGTCAATATTGGCATGACGATCTTTTTTTGAACCAAGCGGATTTGCTGAATCATTTAGGTGAATAACTTTTATATGATTTATTATTTTAGTTTTTATTAATTCTTGTTGAAATTCAGCATAATTTTTAAGATCATAGCCAGCATCTCAGACATGACAAGTATCAAGGCAAACGCCAATTCTTTCTGAATTTAGGTCGTCAATTATCTCAACAATTTCCTCAAAACTTGAGCACATTTCAGTGCCTTTGCCGGCCATAGTCTCAAGTAAAATTTCGACATTTTTTGTTTTTTCAAGTATAACTTTAAGTGATTTTACAAGCTGATTTTTTGCTTCTGATCGTGTATAAGTTGTAAAAAAACCTGGGTGCAAAACTAAAAATTTTGCCCCTATAAAGTTCATTTTTTCGATCTCTTTTACCAAAAAATCAATAGAAAAATTAGCTTTTAATGGATTAGCCAAATTTAAAATATAAGGAGCATGAACGACTATATCAGCAGGCGGAATTTGCTTGGAAAATTCAGCGACATACTGTTCAAATTTATAATTTTCAGGTTGAGTTCTCATTGTTGACTGAGGTGGGCCTAAAAAAATCATTGCCGTATTTGCTTTATTTTTTAGAGAAATATCGATTGCACCAAAAAGGTAATCTGGTTTTTTGAAAGGTACATGTGATCCAATTTTTATCATTTGATTTTAACCTCGCTTAAAATTTCAGGTAATTTAAAACTGTGAATTTCGATGTTTTTAAATTTTTCTTGTAATATTTGGGCAATTTTATCAGTAAAAACTTGCTCAATAAGGTGGGGAATTTCTAAAACTTTGATTTTATGATGCTTGATCGTAAGCTGATCTGATCATTTGAGATCAGAAGTTATAACAAGATCGGCTTTTTGTTTTTTTGCTAAAAGACATGCTAAAATTCCACCTGAACCTGGAAGAATTGCCACTTTTTTTGGCAAAAAATCTTGTGAAAAATTAGCTCGAAAAGTCACTAAATTGCTATTTAGTGAAATTCTTTTTAAAATTTCTGAGACCTTTAAATTGTTTTCAATTAAAATGTTAAAATCATCAATTTTTATAGCGCCACTTGCATCTAGATCTCACTGGTTGGCGATTGAAAATGCAGTTTGGTTGTCTGTTGAGTCAAAATTCGTGTGGAGCCCGAGCACGCTAATTGAGTGTTTTTTTAGAAGGCTCGAAATTTTTCTCTTGTATGGCGAATTTTGAAATTCTTCCTTTTTTGTGGGATAAAAAAAGAAAGGATGATGGGAAATTATTAAATTATAATTATTTTTAATAGCAAAATCTAAAACACTTTGTGTAAGATCAATGCAAATAAGAACCTTAGAAATTTCAGAATCAAAAAAGAGATTTCAACCGCAATTATCTCAGTCTTGACAGTTTTCCAAGGGAAATTTTTCAAGCAAAAAATCGCCGATTACTTTTGTTTTCATACTTTTTTAGTTAAAATCACGTAGTGACCATCTTTTTTGAGGGGTTCTTAATTTTTTAAGAATTTTACCCTCTATTTGACGTACTCGCTCCTTTGTAACGCGACGCATGGCAGCTAATTCTTCAAAACTATGAGCTTGATATGGGACACCATTTTCATCAACGCCAACTCCATAACGGCGTTTGATAAAATCTTTTTCGTCATAATCAAGCGTTGACTCGATTATTTCAAGTAAAACTTTAGCCTTTTCCTCGCGCTCGGCATATTCAGCTGGCGAAATTAAATTTTCATCCTTAATAAAATCAGAAAAAGAGCTATCTTCTTCTTTCCCAATTGCTTTATCTAGCGAAATCGGGTCGACATTTATTTTTTTAATATAACGGACTTTTTCGGCTGTAAATTCAGGTCCAAGACGCTGAGCAATTTCTTCGGCTGTTGGATTTAGCCCTTTTTCTTGCTGTAATTCTCGCTCAGCTTTGTTAATTTTATTAATAGTTTCGACCATATGAACCGGAATTCTAATTAGTCTTGCTTGATCAGCCACAGCTCTTGTGATTGCCTGACGAATTCATCAAGTTGCATAAGTTGAAAATTTAAATCCTTTAGTGTGGTCATATTTTGAAACGGCCTTAATAATTCCTAAATTACCTTCAGAAATTAGGTCAATAAAATTTAAGCCACGGTTTTTATAGCGTTTTGCACTGTTTACAACCAGTCTTAAATTACGTTTTATTAAGGTATCACGAGCTTTTTTACCGATTCGACCTTTAATTTGCATTTTACGGGCCAGTTCTTGTTCTTCTTCTTGACTTAATAATTTTCCGTATTTTCCGATTCAGCGCATGTATCATTTGATCATGTCGTTTGTGTCGGTAAGTTTATTTCGGTAAACATCGTCACTGTAAACTTTAGGTTTGCGAAATTGACTTGAATTTTCATCATTGATATAATCAAGATCGTCAATATCTTGGATTCTTAGTGATTCATCAACTGAGTGACCAAATTCCATTTCGCCACTGTCATCTTGGCCCAAGTCGTCAAAATCTTCTTGGTCATCAAGTCTATCATCTAGGCTCAAATCTTTGTCATCGTCTAGATTGTCAAGATTTTTCTTTGATTTATTTTTAGAATTTTTTTGACCAATTTGATCAGCAAAATCTGAACTTGAGACATCTTCAAGATCTTCTTTGTCTAATTCATCGCTAATTATTTTTTTCTGCATTAAAATTTGAAAAAACTCGTCTAATTCGTCCTCTGAAACTGAAAGGTTTAAATTTTCAATATATTTATAAACATCTTCGTGACTTAAAAATACATTTTCAGCAATTTTTTTCGAACTTTTTTTCGTTGTTTGCTTTTGTTTTTTTTCTAATTGTTCTTGTAACTTTTCAATAACAAACTGATATCGTGACTCGGGGCTATTAGCTGATTCTGAAAGATTATCTGAATTTTGCAGTTTTTGGTTTTCTTCAAAAAGTTCTTTATTTTTGGAGGTTTTTTGCTCTTTTGCTGTTGTTTTTGTTTGTTTTGTCTTTTTTTTGGGTTTTTCTAATTTTTCTTGCTCTGATTCTAAAAACTCATTATTTACGGCTTTAGATTTTACGGTTGAAGAAACTTTAGCTTTTGCTTTTAAAGTTTTATTAGTTGAGTTAATATTTTTTGATAATTGATTTAAAGTTTTAGTTCGAAATGCCTCAATACTTTTTAGAAAATCAGATTGATGCTTGGTTGTTTTAATAACATTAAAAAAATTCTCAATTTGTTCATATGAGTTTTTTCTTTTTTCATTAACAATAATTTTTTTTGAATTTTTAGTGTTCAAACTGTCAGAATCGACATTCAAATTTAAATTAGAATCTACCTGGACTTGCTCCTTTGTTTTTTTACGTGAAGTTTTTACCTTTTTTTCAGCGGTTTTAGTTGCTGACTTTGTAGATTTTTCAGAAAAACTATAAACTTTTTGGGAATTTTTAGGTTCTTGTATCGCCAATTTATTACCAATTTTCATTATCGCCGCTCCCTTGAATTTCGTCCTTATACATATCAATTACAAAATGATTTTCATTATATTTTGAACCTTGATGTAAATTTTCGTTATTTTCTCTTTTTCTTTTTTGATTAATATCATCAACAGAGTTGTCAACGTCTTCTATTGTTTTTTCATGTATATTAAAATTTATAAAGTAATCATCTGATATTTGTGAATATTCTTTTCGTAAATATTCTTTTAATGAAGCGCCTACTTCACGAATTTTTTGTTTAGTTATCTCGCGAATTTCGCGATTTTTTCTATCGCTAGGATATAATGTTTCAACAAACCTATTATTAAGTGGATTTAAAAATTTAAAATTTAATGTTTTAAAATGTTTAAATTTTTCCTGATCACCTTCAAGAAAATCCTTCAAAATAATTAAAAATAATCTTAACTCAATATATTGAAGTGGATCTGCCTGGTTTTCATAGCTTTTCCTTTTATTTACTTGTCTATTTTCATAAAGATCTCAATCTTTTTCAAGTTCCGGAGTAGATTTAGATGGATACTGAATTTGTTTTATTCAGCGAAAAGCACTTTTTTCAATACCTAAGTCCTCATAAATTTTTTTCAAAAAAACGCCTAGTAATGGGTTATTTTGAGCATTTAAACTTTGTAAAAACGGTGTAAATTTGTTGACAAATTCGGTAATTTCATCACTAGAATTTTCTTTGATTTGATTTTTGTAAAAATTATAGGCAAAATCAAAGCAATTTTTGCGGTCTGAAAGTTTTTCTAAAAAACTCTCGGCACCAAAATTATTTAAATACTCATCAGGATCTTTTCCGTCAAAACCTGATATAATGTAAGTTTTAATTCGGTTTTGCGAAAGTATGAGTGCCGATTTTAAGGTAGCCTCAAGACCAGCCCGATCACCATCAAGGGCAATGACAACTGTAAAATTATTCAATAATTCACAGTGTTTTTTAGTCAAAGAAGTACCCATAAGCGCAATTACATTTTTAATATTGACCTTGTAAAATGCAATAACATCAAAAAAACCTTCAGTAATAAAAATTTCTTTGGGATTATCAGCGATTGCGTTTTTATAATTGTAGAAAATTTCAGATTTAGAAAACAGCTTACTTGATGGTGAATTTAAATATTTTGGTTCACATTTAGTATTAGGCAAGCAACGGCCCGAAAATCCAACAACTTTTCCTTCTAAATTTTCAATAGGGAAGACAATTCGATTTTGAAAAAAATCAAAACCTTGTTGATTTAAAAGTGAATAATCCTTCAAAGTTTCCTCATCAAATAATTTTGAATCAACAAGTCGCGGCTTTAAAAATGAACTTGGCGCAAAGCCGATTTTAAATTTTTCAATAATTTCGCGACTTAGTCCTCGCGAATTTATAAAGTTGTAAATTTCCAATTCTTGTCGGCTTTTAGGGCTTTTTTTAGCTCTTGATGCAATTGTAAGTAGCTCTAAAAGATAAAGTGAGACTGAATTTTCAAAAGCGCGCAATACTTGAAGTTCAATTTCAGAATAAACTTTTTCAGGGGCCAAATTATTTGCTAATTCAAGTTTTAAATTGTATTCTTTGTTAAGATATTCAACAGCTTGAAAAAAGTTTAAATTTTTTCAAAGCATTACAAAGCTAACAATATTTCCACCTTTTTGACAAGAAAAACACTTAAAAATTTGCTTAGAAATTGAAACTGACAGTGACGGATTTGTGTCCTCATGAAATGGACAAAGTCCAACAAATGTGTTTCTTCCATTAGGTGAAAGCTGGATTGCTTGTGAAATTAGTCCGTAAATATCGGTGTTTTTTAAAATATGAGCTAAAATTTGCTGCTTATTCATTTGAAGAATTTTCCTCTATAAATTGGATAATTTCGGTGATTTTTATTCTTTTTTGTTCACAAGTATCGCGAAATCTGATTGTTACACTTTGATTTTGAATTCCCTCTTCATCGACTGTAATGCAAAAAAAAGTTCCGATTGAATCTTGATAATAATATCTTTTGCCAATAGTTCCTGTGTTTGAAAAAGTTGCAGCAACTCCGTGGCTCACAAGCGTTTTTCATATTTCTTCTGCTTGCGGTGAAAATTTCTTTAAAAGCGGTAAAACCGCAACTTTATATGGACTTAAAATGAAAGGAAATTTAAGAAAATAACGGTCTTTTTCGATGTCATGAACAAAATTTTGTTCTAAAATCGCTAACATAAGTCTGTCTAAGCCAATCGATGGTTCGATTATATACGGTAAAATTTTTTGACCGGTTGCAGAATCGACAAACTCAAGATTTTCGCCACTTTTAGCCATATGATTTTTAAGATCAAAATTTCCACGGTTGGAAATTCCAATTAGTTCACCTCAGCCAAAATTAAAAAAATATTCAAAATCAGTGGTTGCTTTTGCATAATGGGCTAATTTTTCTGGTTGATGGTTGCTAATTCGGATTGAATCGGGCGAAAAACCTAATTTGGTTAAAAAAAGTTGAACTTTTTCTATTTCAGAGTGAAAAATTTCATCGGCTTCTTCAGGTCTGACAAAAATTTCCTGTTCTAGTTGAGTAAATTCGCGGGTCCTAAAGATGAAATTTCCAGGTGAAATTTCGTTTCGAAAAGATTTTCCGACTTGAGCAATTCGAAGAGGCAAGGTGTTTTTAGTAAATCTTAAAAGTGATTTAAAATTTATAAAAATTCCTTGAGCTGTTTCAGGTCGCAAATACAATGTTGTTTTTTCATTTTCAACAACACCTTGTTCGGTTTGGAATAAAAGATTGAAATTTTTAGGAATAGATCAGTCGGTTTTTGATCCATCATAATTTTCAATTTTAGCCAAATATTGCTGAATTTCTTGTTGATTTAATTTTTCAAAAATTAAATTTGGAAAAATATCTTCAAACAAATGGTCAACACGATAACGTTTTTTATTAATTTTATTTTCAACTAGTAAGTCGCTAAAATTTTCAAGATGACCTGAGGCCTGTCAAACTTTTGGGTTTAGCAGAATTTTTGTGTCAATAAAAAAGGCATTAAGATGTTTATTTATGAAAAAATCAGCCCAAAAATTTTCAATATTTTTAGCTAAAAGAACACCAAGGTGGCCATAATCATAAGAATTTGCTAAACCTCCATAAATTTGGGAACTAGGAAAAATAAATCCTAAATTCTTTAGATAATTAATAAAAAATTGGTAGTTTTCAAATTTGGCCATAATTTATCCTTTTAATTTTCATTTTTATTTAAAAAATGAATCAAAATTAATATTTTTTGTTGAAAATTCAGACATTTTTTTGGACATTGATTCAAACTCATTAATTAAACGGTTAAATTCAGCACCTGTTCGACCTGAACCGCGAATAATTCGATTCCTGCGAGATGGATTTTTTAAAAGTTTTGGTTTTTTGCGTTCTTCATAAGTCATTGATGAGATTAAAATTTTATAAAGTTTCATTTTTTGCTCAACTTCATCAATCTGACTTGCGTTAATTTTGCCCGATAATCCAGGAATCATTTTTATTATTTTCGAAAATTTTCCAATTTTTTGAATTTGAGCAAGACTATTTAGGAGGTCATCTAAATTAAATTGACCAGAAAACATACGATGAGACAATTTTTTAACGGTTTGTTTGTCAATATTTTCTTCGGCCTGTTCTATAAGTGACATCACATCGCCCATACCTAAAATTCGATCAGCGATTCTGTTGGGGTGAAACAGTTCTAATGCAGAAATTTTTTCACCTGAACCAATAAATAAAATCGGAATTTTAAGCAAATGTGTAATTGAAAGAGCCGCTCCTGCACGTGCATTTGAGTCTAATTTTGTAATAATTGACCCGGTTAAATTAATTTCTTTATGAAAAGTTTCGGCCACATTTATTATATCTTGACCAGAAAGAGCATCAAGAACAAAAAGAATTTGATCAGGTTTTACAGCTTTTTTAATTTCAACTAACTCAGTCATCAATTCAGAATTAATTGAAAGACGACCGGCGGTGTCAAAAATAACAAGGTCATAATTGTTATTTCTGCTATAAATTAGGGCATCTTTTGCGATTTCAACAGGAGTTTTTTCGATATAAAAAACATCAATTGAAACTTGTTTTCCTAATTGTTTCAATTGATCAATCGCCGCAGGACGGTAAGTATCACATGCTACTAGTAAAATTTTTTTTGAAAAATTTTTTTGACGAGCATAAACTGCGAGTTTTGCCGTAGTTGTAGTTTTTCCTGAACCTTGAAGACCAACTAGCATTATTGTTGTTGGATTTTTAGCAAAATTAATAGGTTTTGCACTAACTCCAAGAACTGAAACTAAATTTTGGTGTAAAATTTTCAAAAATTCTTGTTGGGGATTGAGTTTGGAAGTCAACCCGTTTGTTAAAACCTGATTTTTTACCTGAGCAATAAAGTTTTTGACAACTAATAAATTAACGTCAGCCTCAAGTAAAGCAAGACGAATTTCACGAATAATTTCTGCTAAATCTTGCTCATTAATGGTCACAGATTTTTGAATTTTTTTTAAAGATGACTGAATTCTATTGGTCAAAAAATCTAACATTTTAAAAATAGAAAATTTTTCCTAAAAAAACAGGAAAAATTTTATACCTTTCTTTATATTTTTTGATTTTAAATTAATAATTATTTAGCTTCTTTTATTTGTGAATTAACTTCTGTATAAAAATCCACAGCTTGTTTTTCGATGCCTTCACCAACTTCAAAACGAACAGCTTGGACTAATTTAGCAGAATTTTGTTCTAAATATTTACCAACAGAAATGGCGCTATCCGTTGCTAAAGGTTGAAATTCAAGAACGAATTCTGACAATTCTTTTTCAATCTTACCACGTTTAATTTTTTGCTTGATTTCTTCAGGTTTCTTTTCAAAATTCTTATCTAAGGCAAGTGAATCTTCAACTTTTTGAGTGATTTCTGCAAGTCTTTCTTGAGGCAAATCGGACTCAAAATTAAATTCTGGTTTTAGAGCTGAAACATGCATAGAAATATCTTTTGCAACAGTGCAATTTCCGCCATCTATAACAACAACAGAAGCAATTTGTCCGTTAGAATGTGTATAAAGTCCAACTTTTTGTCCTTCTAAAATTTTGGTTTTTAGCACCCGGCGCAAAGTGATTTTTTCACCCATAGTTGCGGTAGATTCGATTAACATTTCTGCAATTGTACGGGAATCTTGATTTTTAATAGTCAAAGCTGTTTCTAAATTATCAAAGTCATTTTCTAGAAGTAATTTGGCAATTTCACCTTGAAGTTTTACAAAGTTTTGGTTTTTAGCAACAAAATCTGTTTCTGAATTAAGTTCGAAAATTAAAGCATGTTTTTCACATTTAGTTGCTAAAACTAAACCTTCTGCGGCAATACGGTCAGCTTTTTTTAGTGCTTTTGACTTACCATTTTCGTGAAGTCATTTAATAGCACCATTTATTTCATAATCAGAGTTTTCAAGAGCTGTTTTGCAATCAACAAAAGGAGCATCCGTAATTTCTCTTAATTCTTTAATTTTTGCTAATTTATCTATTTTTAACATTTTTTACTCCTTTTTTATTAATTATGCAATTTTAGATTCGCTAGACTGGCTAGGATTTTGTACTTTTTTATCGCCTGGTTTATTTTTTGATTTATCAAATTTTTCAAATTTATCGAATGAATTACGGCGAAATCTTTGTTGTTTTTGCTCTTTTTCAGGATCTTCAGGCAAAATAATTTGCTCATCAGGCTGATATGCAAAAAGTTTTTTGCCACCTTTTGCTGATGAAATTGCATCAGCTAAAATAGTAAAAATTAATGTGATTGATTTAGTTGAATCATCATTTGCTGGAATTCCAAAATCAACCAAAGATGGATCAACATTTGAATCTGTTATTCCGATAATTTTAATTCCTTTTTTACGGGCTTCCTTAACTGCGATTATATCTTTTAAAGGATCGGCAACTAACATTATTAATGAAAAAAGTGGAACGTCTTTTAACCCTTTAATTCCGTTAAGATTTTTTTGTAATTTAGCTAATTGTTTTTGTTTTGAAAGTATTTCTTTTTTTGTATAACCTTCAAAATTTTCTGCTGTTTGTTGTTCAAGTTCTTCCATTGCTTTAAGACGTGACAAAATTGTACGACTGTTTGTTAAAGTTCCGCCTAATCAACGACCAGAAACGTATATTGAATTTGTACGGATTGCTTGTTCTTCAATGGCTTTTTTTGCTTGTTTTTTTGTACCTACAAAAATAAATTTAGCACCTTTTTGGGCAAATTTTTCAACTAATTTATAAGCAATTTCTAACATTTTTTGAGTTTTTAAAACGTCAATAATGTGAGTTTCATTACGCTTTTTTTTTAGTAAAAATTGTGCCATTTTAGGGTGTCACTGTGATGATTTATGACCAAAATAAACACCCGCTTCTAATAGTTTTTGCTTTGAAACAATAGGAATTTCCGCTGAGTTTTCAGTAGAAATTTCACCAATGTTTAACATTTGGCTATCTTTTTGTTCGATATTTTGGTTTTGTTTAGCTGTTGTTGCCTTATCCATGTAATATTTCCTTTTGTTTGTTGTTTCTACTTAAAATTTCTAACAAATAGAACTTAAAAAAGCACATCTATCTGAATCCATTTTAATGATATTTTGAGCTAATATAAATTAAAAATTAAATTATACCATAAAATTAAAAATAAACAATAAATTAAATCATTTGATCAATATATGCAATAAAATCAATGATTCCAGGGTATGTAAGTGCGATTTCTATCCCTTCTTTTTCTAAAAAATGAGCAGAAATTGACTTTTTTGAAAAATCGATTTTGTCTACACTTAAAATGTAAAATTTTTCAAGTTGTTTGAAAAAAATGATGAAAAATGCACAACCAAAATGTTTTCTAATTTTATGTAGATAATTTATTTGATGTTCTGGAATTTGCTTTAAATTTAAGACGTTTTCGTTGGTACTTTTGGCTTCAAAGGCGACAAAAATTCCTTTATAAATTCCATAATAATCAACGGTTGACTTTTTTAATACAAAAGCATCATTTAAGGTCAAATCTTTTTGAACAGCTTTAAAACCAATATCTAGATTTTTTTTGTGAAAAATCGCAATGTCGTTTTGATAATAAAATTCAATTGTGTTGTTAATAATTTTTTCAAGAAACATTCCGCGGTTTTTATGATTCATATTTTTAATTAAATTTTTAAGCTTTTTTTGACCAAAAAAGGAAAAAAATGGGAAAAACAAGCAATTTTTCTCATTTTTAGCCTAAAATTTAAAAATTTATTAATATTAAGCGGGATGCAGCTCCCCCTGGGTAAAAATTAAAACCTCAGATTTAGAAGCATATATAACACCGTCGGTAATTCTAAATTTGAGTTCTTCTTTTTCGTTTAAAACATACAAAACCGATGGTGAAATTATTCCACAAAAAGGTGTGATTCCGTATTGGGCAACACGGTATCCTAGTTGTGTTTTTGCAGTAACTGAAACTGGCTGGGATTCTAAAATGATTCCTTTTTGACTAAAGATTTTAAGATTAATTGTTTTCACTTCATCCCATCTTTTTTGCCTTTTCTAATGCTTGATTAATTGTCCCAACGTATAAAAATGCTTCTTCAGGGACATTATCAAATTTGCCAGATAAAAGTTCGCTAAAATTATTAACTGTGTCTTCAATTTTAATGAACTGGCCTTCAATTCCTGAAAATTTTTGCGCCACAAAAAACGGCTGGGATAAAAAGTTTCGAATTCGGCGGGCTCTTGCGACAACTTGTTTATCTGACTCACTAAGCTCATCAACACCCAAAATTGCGATAATATCCTGTAATTCCTTAAATCTTTGCAAAATTTGAACTACTTTTTTAGCTACTTCATAATGTTGTTTTCCGACAATGCTAGGATCTAAAGCTCTCGAAGATGACGCTAAAGGATCAACTGCAGGATAAATTCCAAGAGCAGCTATCCCACGGTCTAAAACTGTTTTGGCATCAAGGTGCGAAAATGTAGTTGCAGGCGCGGGGTCTGTGATGTCATCAGCAGGAACATAAACGGCCTGAACCGAAGTTATTGAACCCCTGATTGTCGATGTAATTCGCTCTTGAAGTTGACCCATTTCAGTTGAAAGTGTCGGTTGATAGCCAACTGTCGATGGAATTCTACCTAAAAGTGTTGAAACTTCTGAACCAGCTTGGGTAAATCGAAAAATGTTGTCAATAAAAAGTAGAACGTCCTGATTGTCTTGGTCACGAAAATGTTCGGCCATTGTCAAGGCAGAAAGAGCAACTCTCATTCGGGCACCAGGAGGCTCGTTCATTTGACCAAAAACTAAGGCAGTTTTGTCTAAAACACCGCTAGCTTTCATTTCAAAATAAAGGTCATTCCCTTCACGAGAACGCTCACCTACTCCAGCAAAAACTGAAAGTCCACCGTGTTTAGTTGCTATATTATTAATAAGTTCTTGAACTAAAACGGTTTTTCCGACTCCGGCTCCTCCAAAAAGACCGATTTTTCCACCTTTTACAAATGGAATTAATAAATCAATGACTTTAATTCCTGTAACTAAAATTTCACTGACAGCTTTTTGTTCTAAATATGTCGGGGCTGCTGAATGGATAGGTTTTTTTTCAACTGAATCAAGAGCCGGACCACTATCAATTGGATTTCCTAAAACATTGAACATTCGTGATAAGACTTGATTTCCAACCGGAACTGAAATTTGTGAACCTGTGTCTTTTACTTCTAAACCTTTTGATAAATTATAAGTCATTGACATTGCAATTGCACGGACAATTCCTTCGCCTAAATGTTGGGCAACTTCAAAAACGATTTTTTGATTGTCAACTTCAACTTCAAGGGCTGAAAGAATTGCAGGCATATGCTCGTTTGGAAATTGAACATCAATAACAGGACCAAAAATTTGAACTATATGACCTATATTAATCTGTTTTTTCATTATTTTACCTACTTTTACTACATTTTTCCGCTGATAATTTCGATAATTTCTTGAGTGATCATCGATTGGCGGCTTGAGTTTATTTCAAGTTCTAATTTTTGAAGAATATCTTGGGCATTATCTGTTGCACTTTCCATTGAAGTTCGACGAGCGGATGTCTCAACTAATTTAGATTCGATAAATATTTTTTCCAAAAGTGATTTTATATAAAAAGGAATTAATTTTTTGAGTACTTCAACTGCACTGGGTTCAAATTCAATTCCGTAGCCCTCTTGTTTTGTTTTATTTTTTGCAAAATCAAATAAGTTAATAATATTTGGCTTTGATTGAATTATATTTATAAATTTATTATAACAAATGAAAATTTTTTTATATTTTTTTTCAGAAATTGCCTTATTTATTAAGTTTGTCACTTGAATAATTGGTTCAGAAAAATTCGTCTCTTCAACTCCGGGAAAATATTTGATAATATTTTTAGGATACCTTAGTGATATGTAGTTATAAATTTTCTTGCCAAAAATAATGATTTCATCATTTTTTGTTAATTCAGGAGTAATTTTTTTCAAAATTTGATTATTAAGCGCGCCACAAAAACCTAAATTTGAACCAAAAATAATGTAAAGATTTTTTTCAGAGTTTGATGCTACTAGCTCCTCAGGTGTTTTGCATAAATTTGCCAAAATATTTTGCATAATATGGTCTAAATTTTCAAAATATTCTTGAGATGACTTAAATTGACGTTTAATTTTGGGAATTTTTGAATTAGCTATCATTTCCATAACGCCAGTAATTTTTTTTATATTTTGAATTTGGATAAATCTTGCGCGAATTCTATTTAATTTAGGCATTTTTGCTCTCTTTTATAAAAAACCAATTAAAAACTTCGACCTGAATTAAAATTTTCAATCAATTTTGTTACTGAATTTAAAATTAAATTTAAATCGTCAGTTTTTAAATTAACATTATGATCAATTTTTTCTAAAATTGACTTAATTTCAGAATCTGTATCTAAATATTTAAGAAAAACTGACTTAAAAGATTGCATAGATTCCAGTTGCAACTGATCAATTAGATGTTCTCTAATTAAAATTAACAGCATTATTTGCTGAATTTGGGAAAAATGTTGCTGATTTTCTTGCTTTAAAAGTTCATAAATTTTATTCCCGCGATCAAGAATTAACTGCGAACTTGGTCCTAAATCAGATCCAAATTGTGCAAAAGCTTTGAGTTCATTATATTGTGCCAGTTCTAATTTTAATGATGAAGAAGCTCATTTCATCAATTTAGATTGAGCTGCTGAACCTACCCGCGAAACTGAAAGACCTATATCAATTGCCGGTTTTTGCCCAGAATTAAAAAGATTATCACGAACAAAAATTTGACCGTCGGTAATAGATATAACATTTGTAGGAATATAAGCTGAAATATCGCCGGCTTGAGTTTCAATTATTGGCAAAGCGGTGATGGATCCGCCACCTGTTTCATCAGATAATTGTGATGAACGCTCTAAAAGATATGAGTGCTGGTAAAAAATATCCCCAGGAAAAGCTTCTCTTCCAGGTGGTCTTCTTAATAAAAGTGAGAGCGTTCTATATGCAATAGCATGTTTTGATAAATCATCATAAATTATCAAAACATCTTTGCCTTTATGCATTCAATATTCGGCAATTGAAGTTCCAGAATATGGGGCTAAATATTGTAAAGGTGATAATTCACTAGCTCCTGAAACCACAACTGTTGTATAGTCAAGGGCACCTTTTTTTTCAAGAAGGGCAACAATTTGGGCTACACTTGAATTTTTTTGGCCAATTGCAACATAAACACAATAGACATTTTTGCCTTTTTGGTTCAAAATTGTGTCAATAGCGATTGTTGTTTTTCCAGTTTGACGGTCGCCAATTATTAGCTCACGTTGTCCTTTTCCAATTGGAACTAGTGAGTCAATTGCTAAAATTCCGGTCTGAAGTCCACGATCAACACTTTTTCTGTCCATTATTGAAGGTGCATTTGTAAAAATTTCAGATTTTATATTATTGTCAAATTCACCTTTTCCATCAATTGGATGACCAAGAGCATTAACAACACGGCCTAAAAGTTGATCGCCAACTGTAATTGAAATGACAGACTTTGTTCTTTTGACAGTTGAGCCCTGAAAAACAGAGTTTTCATTCCCCATAATAACAACACCAATTAAATCTTGCTCAAGATTTAGCGCAATTCCAAAAACACTATTTTCAAATTGAACAAGTTCACCAAATTTTACTTTTTCAATCCCGGAAACAAGCGCAACTCCATCTCCAACAACAATAACTTTTCCAATATCATCATGTTGGATTTTGGATTCGAAATTTTTAATTTCATTTTTAATTATTGCGGTTAAATTTATATCTTTATTCATGTTAAAAAACCTTTAAAATTTATATATTTTTTATAAGTTTCTGCTTGAGCGAGCGCAACTGTGATGAGAGTGAATGTTCAAAAATATGGTTATCAATGCTTATTTTGATTCCAGAAATTAATTTTGGATTTACTTTTGGTCGTAAAACTATTTTTTTGTTCAGTTTTTGGGAAATTAAGTCTTCAAATTTAGCAATTTCTGATGGTGACAGTGGAAATGCGCTTTGAATTTGACCCCAACTTTGGCCTAAATGAGCATTTGCAAGCTTTATAAATTTAATTAAAATTTGATTATAATGTGAAAAAAGATTGTTTTTGCATATTACTTTAAGAAAATTTATCATATAAGTGTCAATTTTTGATTCAAAAATTTTTTCTATCAAAGTATATTTTTCACTTTTTGAAATAAAATGTGACGTCAAAATCGAAATTAAAGAAGGATTGGCGCTAACTAAATCAATTATATAAAAACTATCATTTATAAATTGATCTACTTTTTTTTCAGATATTGAAATTTCTAAGAGCGACTCAGAATATCCATAAATATTTTTTACCTGTGGGTGCATTTTTTATTCTCTAATATTTTTCTCAGATTTTAGTAAATTTTCTAGGTCTAAAATCATTTTTTCGTGTAAATCTTTGTTGTTTTGCTCTTGATTTATCAAGAATTTTTTACTTATATCAGCGGCAACATTAATAATATTTTCCTGATATTTTTTTACAATTTCTTTTTCATATTCGGTTAAAACTTTTTGACCTTCAGAAATAAGGCGATGAGCTTCTTCGGTGGCTTGTTTTTTAGAGTCTTCGATAAGCTTATTTGCCTCAAGTTGAGATTCATGTTTTAAATCAATGCAATATTGCTTTGTTTCTTCTAAATGATTTTGCGATTGTTTTGCTAATTCTTTAGCTTCATTATTTGATTGAATTGTTGAGTCGATGTGATTTTGGAGAAAATCTTTACGTTGTTTGATATATTTTTTAAGTGGGCGATAAACAAAATAAGTCAAAACCAAAAATAAAACTAAAAAACTAACAAGTGTTGCAGCAACTACATAAACATTAGGGATTATCCCTTTAAACAATTCGCTTAATGATTGATTAATACTTGGTTGCATTTCTTACAAATTTTTTGGAATTAACCTTGTACGAAAATTAGGATAAAGGCAATTAAAAGCGCGTAAATTGATGATGTTTCTGCAATAGCTGTTCCAATTATTAACACACGAAAAACTTTTTTTTGTGCTTCAGGATTTCTTGCAATAGCATCACAAGCTTTTCCAACAGCATAACCTTGACCGGCACCAACACCGATAACTCCGATCATCGCAAGTCCAGCGCCTAAATATGCAAATGCAGTCGCATTTAGTCCTGAATTAGCAGTGTTAGTAGCAGTTTCTTGAAAATTTTGAACAACTTTTTGCGAGAAATTTATAACAGATTCCATTTTTTTCCTTTTGTTTATAATAAATCTATAATAACTTAATTATTTTGTTTCCAAAATAATTAAGTTTGAACAATGTTCAATGTTTTTTGTTCAGTTTTTTGCTTTTGTGGCGGGTGAATTACTTCCATTCCTCAGTATGAAACAGTTAGAATTACAAAAATAAATGACTGTATCAACGAGCCGATAATATCAAAATAGATAAGAAACGGTGGGAAAATTAATACAACCGGTAAATTAAAATTACCAAAAGCACCTAGCGGGATTTTTTGGTAAAGTCAAAGAACACCTGAATAAATAATCAAAAAGAAAACAGAACCAGAAATTATGTTCCCATACATCCTAAAAGAAAGTGAAATTAATGGAGCGGGCGCCCCTATTATTTTGAGTGGATTTTTTGCAAATTCAAGTATATAATATCTTTTTGCAAAAATTGATCCAACAACAAAAATCCCTAGTCAACTAATTATCGCCAAACTTAGGGTTACTGAAAGTGAAGTAGAAATTGGTTCAAGACCTGCCAGTGATAATAAATTACCTAATAAAAAAAAGGTAAAAAGAGAAAAAATGTAAGGTTTTGCTTTATTTACATAACCTTCACCGGAAGACTCAACCAGATCATCAATGAATAAAAAGTATGATTCTGCAAATAAAACTATTGCTGAAGGAGCTTTATCAACTTTTGCTTTTTTTATGTGAAAAAAGATAATAATTGATAAAATTATTACAAAAACTACTAAAATAAAAAGAGTAAATAATTGCGGTTGATTTCAGTGTGAAAAAAAATCCATTTTTACTCCTTTGTTTTTTTATGCTTTGATAATAAAAAATAAATTATAGCACTAATTGGAAAAATTGTATAACCAAAAATAAAAGAAATTATATTTATTGGTCCAAGTAAAAAATCATAACTATTTTCAGCAGCTATTTGAAATGATTTATTAATAAAAAAAATAGCTATCAAAATTGCAGCTTGGAACAGAATTAATATAATATAAATAAAAAAAGCAAAAAATGAAGAGGTTTTTTCTTTATTTTTTGCTTTTTTTGTTATGGCACTAAAAAATAGGTGTTTTGAAAGCAAAAAGGATGCAACACTAAAAAAAGAGAAAAATCATCCTAAAATTAGTGTGTAATTTCAAATTGCAACCAAAGATAAAATCAGGGCAATTGCTAAAAAAATCTTAAAATAGAAGTAATAAAAATATTTCATTGCTTTAAATGGCCTAATTTTTAAATGATTTTAGCACAACTAATTTTTTTAAACCTATTTTTCTATTTACACTTGCGATAATATTTTTAACTTTTGGACTTGTATTTAACACACTTATATCATAATCAGAAATTTTTGACAAGCAAATTCCAAATCCTGATAATAAAGAAAAATCTTCGATTTTGTTTGCAAGCGCAATTAAATTATTGTACAACAAATCATAATTATTTGAAGGTTGAGATAAATCTGTAAAAAAACGGTTTTGTTCTTTGTTTTTTAGCTTAAAATATACTTCAACACGGTTTGTCCCTTTATTAAACTGGTCTAGTTTGGCGACTAAACTTGGCAAAAATTCTGAAATTAAAAGTAGTGTTTCTGTTTTTGTTGGACTGGCATAATGCGAAAAAGTGCGAAAATGTGAGACACTTTTGAAATTTTCGGGCTTGTTTGAAACAATGTTGTCCCCTGTTGAAGTTAAAGATTGAAAAAATCCATAACGCTGAACGCCTAAAACTTGAATAATTTTTTCATTATCAACTCCAGCGTTTACTAGATCACTGATGGTAAAAATTCCAATATTTTTTAGTTTTTGAGCTGTGGACATTCCTATTCCAAAAAGTTTTTCGATTTTTTGGGAATAAATAAGTGGTCTTATTTTATCCCTTGGAATAACAGTGATTTTTTCTCGTGTGTGTTTGGCTAAATTAGTGGCCATTTTTGCTAATAATTTATTATGTGAAACGCCGATTGAAATTGGTAGTTTAAGTTCTTTTTGCACTTTTTTCTTAATATAGTACAACATTTGGTAAATTGTCTTAAATTTTCTAAAATAATCAGTTAAATCCAAAAAACACTCGTCAATTGAGTAAATTTCAATTTTTTTTGTAAAATTTTTAGTGATAAAATCAAAAAATTGCCTTGATAAAAAGCGATAATAAGCCAAATTTGGTTCAATTACGACCAAATTTGGGATCTTTTTTTTAATATATACGGTTTTATCTGTGATTTTGAAGCCTTTTTCTTTAACCTCTTTAGAAATAGAAACAGCCATTGCAAAATCCTCTTTTCGAGAAATAGCAATTGGCTGGCCTTGTAATGTTGGATCAAGTCTAATTTCTGATGAGACAAAAAAAGTATCAATATCAATGTGGGCAATTATTTTTGGCATATGACAAAAATAATTATACTATTATTTTATTTTTTTACAATTTAGCACTAAATATCTTGATACAGGCTAATTTTATAATTTCTATTTAATTTATTCTTTTTATATTTTCAGAGAATTTCTATATAAATTGTTTGCTGATTTTCGTCAATTTTGTACCGAAAATTCAAAGATCCAAATGATACTTTAACTTTTGAAATAATTTCTTTGATAACATTTTCAACTAATCACTCATCAATGTAAACTTTTCCTTGTTTTACTTTTATTGTATCGTAAAAATCATTAGCATAAATATTGGGGAAAACATCGTTTTCTTTGTATTCTGACTCATTTTTGACTTCAAAATCTAGCTGTTTTTTTAAAGGTGATAATGATTTTTCAACTCTTGAGTTATACAAGTATCAACCTAGAATTCCGCCGCCGACAATAATCCCTGTTGCAAAAAGGCCTGATAAAATTTTAGCAGTGATTTGCATCTATTCTTCTAACTGATTTTCTTCATCTTCTTTAAAATTAGTAAAAGAAAGATCTCTAAGCTGCTCGATTGTTAAAAAATTTGTTGCAACATATTTAAAATCTTGATTAGAAATTTTAATTTCATCAGATTTTATAAAAGGAGTTGGATAATTTGTGATTTTCAGACGGTAAATTCCTTTTTTCTTTTCATAGTCAATCAATTTTTTGTGTATTTGTTGTGAAAAACCAACACTGATTTTCTCAAAATCAGAATTAATTGACATTTCAACTTTTGGATTTAAGTATCCTGAAAAATTATAAGGAATAATGAATCCTTGTTGGGAAATTTGTGAATTTCCACTATAAACAACCCGTTCTTTTGAATCATAAAAGGTACTTGAAGTTATAAAAATATCCCCAATTATGTATTTTCCCTCGACAATTTCAGGTTTTGTGTTTTTATTATAGATATCTGGGCGAAATTGGAAGGATAAATTTAAAAAATTTTTTGCTGCTGTGGCTGATTTTATTGGCAGATTTGTCAATTTTAAGTCAGAAATATTGATCTGGCGATCGATATTTCCGGCATGAAAAGTCTCAGGATCAACCCCAACCTTAAAAATATTTATATTATGTTTTTCTTGAATAAATTTAACAGGGAAAAAATAAACTGTTTGTTCGTCGATTTTTTCATAAGTTTTAGAAAATTCAAGCGAGGCATCAGCTCCTAAATTTGCCATTTTTATTGACTTTAAGAGTTTAAAGCCAATCCCTTGGTTTTGGATAGAATATTCTTTGCGTACATCTGAAAAGTTGCGGATTTTTACCACATTATCAAGCATCATTTGTTGCTCGTTATGTTTTGTCAAATACACTAAAATATTATCTATTTTTTGAAATTTGTCAGCATTATCTTTACTTTTTTCGCCATCAAGACCGCCAAAAGTAAAAATTGCTTGATTAAATCGCTCGGGTAATAATTCTAAAACTTTTGGGCCTGCAGGAATTGAATTATTTACTTGAACATAAACATCCACTTTTCCCGGTATTTTTGAAAAAACAGTAACAATTACTGTATATCTGTTTGAAACAATGTCGCGCTCGATTTTTACAAATTGTCTAATTCCATTAGGTGATGAATTTGATGCATAATTAAAAGAAATTTGGCCATAGCTTCTTGCAATTTGAATTTCAGGGCTTTGGCTTGGAATAAGATCTAAATTCATAAACTAAAGATTTAAAATTATAATAAATTGGTCGATTGCTTTGTGCATATTTTTATAATATGTTGATTTAGACCAGTATTTTTTAATTCAGTTACGGTCATTATCGATAAATTCTTTGATTAAAAGCTTGGTATATCTAGGTTCTAAGAGTGAAAGAGCTCTATCAATCGCTGAAATTGGTAAATCATCATTTTTATTTGTAATTCCTAAAGTTTCATAAACTTTTTCTTTTTGTGAATGGAGTTTATTAGTTTTATGGTATAGGAATAAAAAAGCAACTAGTGATTTTTTTTGAACAAATGTCCATTCTGATGGATCTTTTAATTTTTTACGCAATGATCTTGCAGGTTTACGGAAATCATCCATTTTTATATCTCCTGTAAAAATTAAATTAAATTACCTCAAAAAAATTAATAAATGGTCAAAATATTTTAACTTCATTGAAATTCAAAATTATAAATTTTAACAGTGTCCCCTGATTTTATTCCTAGTTTTAAAAGTTCATTTCACAAGCCGATATTTTTAATTTTCGAGTTAAATCTAAAAATATTTTCCTGAGAATTTAATGGTATTTTATTAACTATTTTTTTAATTAACTCGCCAGTAACCTCGTAAAATCCTGGAAATTTATTAGTAATTAAAAATGGTGCCTCAAGATTATATTCAACAAAATCTTCCTCTTTTTCTGTTTGTTCAATATTTTCGGTTTGATTTGCTTGCAAAATAAGTTCAAACATTTTTCTTTTTATATTTTGAATTTCAACACTATTATTTGAAATCAAACTGGCTTCAATTACGGGAATTTCGGGAAATTCTTGTTGAAAAAGCTCAAAATTTTTTTTAAAACTGGGTAAATCAGATTTATTTGCTATTATTATTTGCTTTAGTTTTAGTAATTTTTGGCTAAAGTTAGCTAGCTCGGCGTTAATACTTTTAAAATCATCAATCGGGTTTTTTTCCTGGCTGCCAAAGTCAATCACATGAGCAATTGCACGGCAACGTTCGATATGCTTTAAAAAAACAATTCCCATTCCTTTTCCCAAACTTGCTCCTGAAATTAAACCAGGTAAATCTGCAACAACAAATGAATCATTGTAAGATTTGACCATGCCCAGTTGCGGAACAATTGTTGTAAATTCATAATCAGCAATTTTGGGTTTAGAGTTAGAAATTAATGACAAAAGTGTTGATTTTCCGGCATTTGGTTTACCAACCAGACCAATATCAGCCATGACTTTGAGTTCAAGTTGAAGAACTAATTTTTGACCTTCTTCACCGTTTTCAGATATTCGAGGTGCTTTATTTTTTGAATTCTTAAAACGGGTGTTGCCCTGACCGCCTTTGCCGCCACGGGCAATCAAATATTTTTTTTGAGTAACTACATCACAAATCAAAGTGTTTTTTGAAAACACTTGTGTTCCAAGGGGGACTTTTACAAAAATATCCTTGCCATTAGCTCCGGTCCTGTTTTTTGATCTACCATTTTCACCGTTATTTCCGAAAATTTTTTTAGTATAATAAAACGGAAATAACGAATTTAGACCAGAATCTCCAATAAAATAAATAGAACCTCCATTACCACCATCGCCGCCATCTGGCCCACCTTTATCAACATGAGCCTCTCTGCGAAATGATATTACCCCATCACCGCCCCTACCTGCTTGAATTTCTATTGAAACTTGATCAATAAATCTCATTTTATTCCTTTCATAATTTATATTGTTCATATAAATTATCTAATTTTTCCATGTAAGGGGTGTCGTCAAAGTATTTAGTTTCTTGAGCATTTACTCATAAAATTATAAGGTAAAGAACGAAAATTCTATGTAATAATATTAATTTATAATTTAGTTTTCCATAGAAATTAAGGAAAATTTTTTCCTGATCATCATCTAACCTTGCTGATTCTATAAAATATGCAAGATCAAAATGTATGTCGCCTTGTGATGCATATTCTCAATCTAAAAAATAAATTTTTTTGTCTTTTTTAACCATGTTCATTAATCACAAGTCATTATGAAGTGGTTTGGTTTTATCCATATTTACCAAAATTTCATTGATAAATGGGTTATATTTTTCGATTGTGGGGTTTTTTATCCCTTTTTCAGCTAGAATTTTTAAATATTGTTCTACCCGAAATGCATGGTTAGATGGTGGAAAAACTAAATTTGAATTATGAATTTCCCTTAATTGATAAGCGATTTTTTCAAGCGATTCAGCGGTAATTTCAACATTAGATCCTTCAATTCATTCTCAAATAATCACTTCTTTTGAATCAGATATTAGTTTTGGAACAAAATCAAAATTTGATAAAATTGAATAATCAATTTGATGGTTCATTCCATTATAAACTTTTTCTTGAATAAATTGTGAATCCTTGCGAAAAGATTTATTAGTAAAACCAATGGAAATTTTTTTCATGCTATAAATTTTATTAGATTTTTAGGATTTTAAGCTAATAATTCTTGCTAGGACAAAAATAAATGTTTCTTTTTCCGCCCTAGCGTACTATTTTAAGAAAAACTGCTAATTTTTTCTTAAAATAGGAAAATTGGTCGATTTTTCCTACTTTTGAAGTTTTTTTACAAAAAAAATTAAATTAAAATAAGAAAAAACAAGAAAATTATTTATAACCCAATATTTAAAAAGGACAAAAATGACTGAAATTAACGATAAATCACTATTAAAACAAGCTTTAAGTGATATTAAGAAAAAATTTGGAAATGAATCTATCATGGTTTTAGGTGAAAAACCACCGATTGACACTGAAGTTTTTTCCTCTGGAAGTATGGCCATTGATATGGCTCTGGGAATTGGCGGATTCCCAAAAGGTAGAATTATTGAAATTTATGGGCCTGAATCATCAGGAAAAACAACTATTACTTTGCACGCGATTGCCGAAGTTCAAAAGCGCGGCGGAATTGCAGCATTTATTGACGCTGAGCACTCGATTGATTCTCAATATGCAAAAAATTTAGGAATCGATATTGATAATTTAATTCTTTCTCAGCCAGACTCAGGTGAACAAGCCCTTGATATTGTCGACACATTGGCAAAAACAAAAGCTATTGACTTGATTGTTGTAGACTCGGTTGCCGCTTTAGTGCCAATGGCAGAATTGCAAGGTGAAATGAAAGATCAAGTAATTGGGGCTCAAGCTCGACTAATGTCAAAAGCGCTTCGAAAAATAACTGCATCATTAAATAAAAACGGTACAACAGTTATTTTTATCAATCAAATTCGTGAAAAAGTAGGAGTAATTTTTGGAAACCCAGAAACAACACCAGGTGGAAGAGGACTAAAATTTTATGCTTCAATTCGGCTTGATGTTAGAAAAGTTCAACAAATTTCAACAGGAAATGATATAACAGGGCATAGTGTAAAAATAAAAGTTGTTAAAAATAAGCTTGCAATCCCATTTAAAACAGCTTTAGTTGAAATTGTTTTTGCAAAAGGTATTTCAAAATCTACTGAACTTATTCATTTAGGAGAAGAATTAGGAATTCTTACCAGAAAAGGATCATGATTTGCATATAATGGCGAAAATATTGCTCAAGGAAAAATGAATTTGAAGCTGTTACTTGAAAATAATGAAAAATTATTTAATGAAATAAAGGAGCAAATTACTGAAAAACTTAACGAAAATCAAAAGGAAAGTTCAGAAATATAGTAAAATTATACCATAATGTTCAAAAGAGCAAAATGGATTTTTTACTATTTTTTTTTATTAATTTTCCTTGCGGGTTTTAGCGGAACTATTTACATAATTTATGTTTTTCTGTCTAGAAATATTGATTGAATCGCGATTTTAACATTTGTTTCGGTTTATAGTTCTACCTCGGTTTTTAATTTATTTATTTTGCTGCAAAGAAGAAGACATGAAGCAAAAATTTCATGGCTGATTGCTTGTTCTATTTTGCCAATAATCGGGCCAATTGCTTATATTTTTTTAGGGCGAAAATACTCAAATCACCAAAATGTTAAGCATTATTTTTCACAATATCAGTATTTTATTGGCTCAAGTAAAACTGATGAAAAGTTGCTAGAAAAAATTCCTAAAACTGATCGAGATTTATTGGTTTATTCAAGCAAATATTTTTTATCACCTGTTCAAAAATTTACCGGCGAATTAATTGTTGATGGTCATAGTTTTTTTGAAAAACTTTTTAACGACATTCAAAAGGCGAAAAAATTCATTTTTATTGATATTTATATTGTAAAAAACGACTTTATTTGGAAAAAATTAAAAAGACTGTTAATTAATAAGCGCAAACAAGGCATAAAAGTTAAGATTATCGTCGATTCTTTTGGAACTTACTACATAAAAACACGGCAATGACTTGAATTAAGAAGTCAAAAAATTGAAGTTCTTTTGTTTAATGCCTTCAAAGTGCCTTTTATTTCAGGGCAAAGTTTTTATAGAAACCACCGAAAAGTTTTTCTAATTGATGGAAAAATTGTATATACTGGTGGAAATAATATTTCTGAAGAATACTCAGGTTTTGATAAAAATTATGGCTACTGAATGGATTTAAATCTTCGACTTGAAGGCGAAATTGTCGAAACTTATTGCCGAAATTTCCTATTTCACTGGTCAAAATGAGGTAAAAAAAATATTTCTAAATCTGAAATTAATAATTTTTGCAAACCTGAAGAAAACAGCACCCAATCTACTAAAATAAAAAATTTAGGCGTTGTTATTCAAAACGGGCCAAATTTACCTGACTCATTGATTGAGGGTTTTATTTTAAAAAGTATTTATTCGGCCAAAAAAAATATTAAGCTTTTTTCGCCATATTTTGTGCCAACACAAAAAATTATCGACGCATTAAAAGATGTTTTACTTGCAAAAATAGAGGTAGAAATTTTTATACCAGGCAGAAATGACATTTTATTGATCAAAACTTTTAATCACTATTTTGCATACAAACTGTTTAAAAAAGGTGCTAAAATTTACTTTTTTAAGGAAATCTTTTTTCACGGAAAAGCAATAATTATTGATGATAATATCGGAATGATTGGGACATCGAATTTAGATGCTAGATCTTTATTTTTTCAGTATGAAACCAATTTATTTTTTAAAGGTAAAATTTTAAACAAGCTTTTGAATCACATTGACTTACTTAAAAAACAAAATATTATTGTTGAAGTAAAAGAATTTAATAAAATTTCTAATTTTTTTAAGTTTTTAATTTTCTTTTTGAAAACTTTGGCTTAGAAATTAGCTTTTTTATAGTATAATTTAACTTATTTTTGGTTGTTAATCATGTTAAAAACAGTTTTAGTTATTTTTATTGCGATTTTTGGTTTCCTGATTGTTTTAGTTTCGCTAATTATGTCACCACATTCAAACTCATTCTCAGGAGCACTAATCGGATCGAGCGATTTGGATTTATTCCAAGTATCAAAAGAACGTGGTATCAAAAAGTTCACAAAATGAGCAATGTTTATATTGGGCTTTATTTTTTTAGCTCTATCGTTAGTAATTAGGTTGTTGTAAAATTCATGGAAATTATATCTCACGAAAAACTCAAAAATTTTCTTAAAGATGAAAAGACTTTTATTGAAATTGTTAGAAAATTTAACGTGCCTTTTGACTTAAACCAACATTTGACGCACCAAATAAGCACTTTAATTGAAAATTTCCAGGTTTTCAAAACTCTGGAAGGCAAATATTATTGACCTAAATTCATAGAAACTCGGGTTGGTATTTTCCGCGCTACCCAATCCTCGTTTGGTTTTGTTGAAGATAAACAAAATCCAGCCCAAAAAAATAATATTTTTATACCCGGAAGATTTACTGCAAATGCTCTTGAGGGGGATGAAGTCAAAATCAATATTTATATTGACAGATTCAAAAGTGATCAATTTTTCGGTGTTGTTACTAAAATTATTCAGCGAAACACTAAATTTTTAATCGGAAAAGTTGTTAAAAATGATAAATATTGAGATTTTGAACCTATTAATTTTAAGGGGAATTTTTTCTTTCGCTGAAATTCAACTCAAGATCTAGAAATCAATAATTTTTATAAAGTAAAAATTATTGATTATCAAAAAAATGTGCTAAAACTAGATGTTATTCAAAAAATTGGACACAAATCAGAGCCTTTTTTACATGTAAAAATTCCTATAATTGAGTCAGAAATTACTGACACATTTAGCCCAGAAGTTCTAGCTGAATCTTCAAAAATTGAACAAGAAATAAAAAATATCGACAAAAATAGAGTAGATTTGCGAAATGAACTCGTGGTAACAATTGATGGCGATGACACAAAAGATTTTGATGATGCCATTTCTATTGAACAAACAAAAGAGGGAAATTTTCTCTTAAAAGTTCATATTGCAGACGTCGCACATTATGTAAAACAGGATTCAGCAATCGATATTGAAGCCCAAAAAAGGGGAACTTCAATTTATTTGCCGCACATGGCAATTCCTATGCTACCTGAAGAATTATCAAACGGAATTTGCTCTTTGATGCCTAATGTCGATAGATTTACTATCACAATGGAATCTCTTATAAATAAAAAGGGTGAAAATTTATACATTAAAATTTACCCTTCTGTAATTAATTCAAAATGGCGTCTAACTTATGAAAAAGTAAATAATTTTTTTGCCGGTTCATTTTCATTTGGTGATACAGATTTAGAGAACATGTTAAAAAAGTGTCTAAATTTAAACACTATTTTGTCAAATTTCAAGAAAAAACAAGGCTATATTGACCTTGCGCTTGATGAAGTTAAAATTATTTTAGACCAAGAAGGATATACTCAATCCCTAAAACTAAAACGAAGAGGAATTTCTGAAGAATTAATTGAAAATTTTATGATTAGGGCAAATGAAAATGTTTCGGAATTTTTAACCAAGAAAAAAATTCCGATTTTATACCGAATTCATGCAACCCCTGATCCTGAAAAGATAACAATTTTTAATCAAGTCATTAAATCTTTAGGCATACAACATAGCTTAAAATTAAATCCTAGTTCTAAAGAGTTTGCACATAAAATTAATCAAATAAAACTAGAAAATAATGACAATTTTCTTAAATATTCAATTTTAAGAACGATGCAAAAAGCAATTTATAGCACTGAAAATGAAGGTCATTTTGGTCTTGCGGCTACTTTTTATAGTCATTTTACTAGCCCTATCCGTCGTTATCCTGATTTATTATTGCATAGAATTATCCATAACTTTTTGTTTAAAAAAAGCGATGACATTGAAACTTATAAGGAAATTTTGGAAAAAAATTCCTACTCCACAACTGAATTAGAGCAAAAAGCATTTAATTTAGAGAGAAAAATTATAAATATAAAAAAAGCTGAATATGTCCAAAATTTGATTGGAAAATCCTTTAGGGCACAGATAACTTCTATTATTAAATCCGGATTTTTTGTTGAAATTGACGGAATGTTTGATGCCTTAATAATTAATAAAAGTCTTCCTGATAGCGAAAATGATCCCTATGTGTTAGCGGAAGATAATTTTTGTTTATATAATAAAAAACATCGATTTAAATTAGGTGAATTTATTGATGTTAAAATTGAAAGCGCCAATATTTGAGACGGAAAAATTAGCGCTGTCTTAACAAATTATTAGTCTTATTTGTAAAAAATGCTGTAAATTACAGTGTTTTTTTAAATCTAACACTCACGAAAGAAAAATCTACTTATTAATCAAATAAAGCAAACTAAAAAAACTAAAATTTTTAACTTGAAAAGCAAAATATGAAATATTTAAACTACCTTTTTTAGTTAAAACGCTAACAAAAATCATAAAAAAATACAACTGCTATTTAAACTCAATACAAATAGAAAACTCATTTTTGTTTGCATTGAGCCTAAAAAAATATGTGAAGTTTTGAAAGAACAATAATTAAAAGCCCTAAATTTATATAGATTTCTAAACGGTTAAATTTAAGGCATACCATCATATTTGAAAATATAATGGATAATTCGCATTTTCTGATTTTTTTATGGCAAAAACATAATTAATTCCCCCTTAATTCAATATCCAAATTTATTAATTATTCTTAACTGATTGTAATTATACCTTAATTTTTTCTTAAACCAAGCATTTTTTTTTGCAAAAGGCTAATTTTCCCGAGTTTCCCAGTTTGAAGGCAAAAATTCACTTTTTAGTAAATATAAATATGAAAAAAGACCTGTAAATCGGTGTTTTTTGAATGTAAAACCTTAATTTTTATTGGTAGCATTTGGTAGCATTTTAAGTAATTTTATGGTATAATTATACATTATGAAAAAACAAAATTTGTTTTTATTTAGTGTTTGAGGATCTTCAAAAGATAAACCATATAAATATGTTGGCTGAACACAAGGTTATTCCAAAGGTCCAAAACGTTGATTTAGTTTAGGAAATGAGCGGAATTTGGAAAAAATTAATCCAAATGCTGTTCAAATTATCAAAGAAAAATTGAAATTGTTTTCAAATTTAGATGACAAAGATAAAGTCAAGGCTATTTTACTTGATTCTATTAAAAATTCCGCAATAATCGAAGGTTCGGTTTTTGTTGGCGGGGAATTAATTGAAAAACTTATTGAAAAGCACAATATTTTTGAATCACTTCCTAAAAGTAGACATAAAAATATGAAAGAAATTTTTAACTACTTAATTTCAAAACGGATCACTGATCCTGGCAGCATTATTAATGCTTTTGATAAAAAGGATGACTACTCAAATCAAATAAATGCTTCCAAAAATAGCTTTTATAGACTCCTAGATCTTGTCTTTGAGTCACAAAATCAACTTTTAAATAGTGTCAACAAAATGGTAACAAGCGAACTTGGAAAAAGGGACAGTGAATTTTATTTTGACTCATCAACAATCTATTTTGAGACATTTGAAAGAAATGGATTAAGAATTCCTGGCTATTCTAAAGATGCTAAATTCAAAGAAGACCAAATTGTCATTGGCTTAGCGTGTGATAAAAATGGTATTCCTTTTCATATTAAAGTTTTTAAAGGAAATACCGGCGATTCTAGTACATTAATCCCTTTTGTATTAGATGTTGAATCCAAATATAATATCAAAAATATGACAATAATCGCTGATCGCGGCATGTCAACTGCTGCAAATATTCGATTTCTTGAATCAAGAAACTATAATTTTATTATTTCATATCGTGCAAAGGTAGGGACTCAAAAATTCAAAAATTATTTACTAGATCCAAGGGATTATGTTGATGTAAATGCGGATTTTAAGTATAAAAAAGAAGAATTTTATTCATCTTATAAAAATAAAAGATACACTGAAAATATTAGAAGAAGAATTATTACTTACAGTACAAAAAGAGCGATAAAAGACAGAAAAGCTCGTGAAGAGCAAATCGAAAGTTTTATTAAAAAACAAAATAAAGACGGTTTTATTGAAGTAAACAAATTGTTTGGTAAAAAACCTAAATATTTTAAGGAAATTTCAAACATGAAATTTGAATTAGATCAAAGTAAAATTGACAAAGACAAACCCGAGTTTCCCAGTTTCATAAGGTAATTTTAAAAAAGTATCCGGTTTTAGGGACTTTTTTAAGTTTTTTGGTAAAAGTTGGTTACAATTTTATTAGTGATTTATTAAGATATCAAAGTAAAAATCATATCTATTTCAAATGTTTGGATCGCTAGGGACACCATCGTGTTTTTTAAATATAATTTGCTGATCTAAAGTGTTAAATTCAACCCTTTGTCTTAATTTTTGCAACATCGATACTAAACCAACTTAGTTAATTTTTGTTTTTTCATAATTTATAATTATACCATAAAATTACTTAAAATGCTACCAAATGCTACTTATAAAATTAAGGTTTTACATTAAAAAAACACCGATTTACGGGTGTTTCTTCATATTTATATTCACTAAAAAGTGAATTTTTGTCTTAAAACTGGGAAACTCGGGAAAATTGACAAAGACAAACAATTTGATGGCTACTATGTTTATGAAACAAATATACTGAATTTAAATGTCTTAGATATAGTTGAAAAATACCAAAAACAGTGGAATATTGAAGCTAATTTTAGAAGTCTAAAAGGTTTGTTGAATATTCGGCCCGTATTTTTAAGAATTGACGAGCACATTCTAGCTCATACACTTTTGTGTTTTATCTCACTAGTTATTTTAAAAACTATAATATTTAAAATCAACAAACATATTAGTGATAACAAGTTATTTGAAAACAATCAATTAACTGAGGTTGGTTTAGTAACGATGTTGCAAAAATTAAGGCAAAGGGTTGAATTTAACACTTTAGATCAGCAAATAACATTTAAAAATCGAGATGGTGTTCCTAGTGATCCGAATATTTGAAATAGGTATGATTTTTACTTTGATATCTTAATAAATCACTAATAAAATTGTTATTAACTTTTACCGAAAAACTTAAAAAAGTGCCTAAAACCAGATGCTTTTTTAAAATTACCTTATCAAACTGGGAAACTCGGGAGCATTTTTTTTTTTTTTTTTGCAAAAGGCTAATTTTAAAGTAATAAAAATTAAGATTTTAGCGTTAAAAAACCCGTATTTACGGGTATTTTTCATATTTATATTCACTAAACAGTAAATTCTTACCATCAAACTGGGCAACTCAACTGTTTTGACAAATTATTAGTCTTATTTGTAAAAAATACTGTAAATTACAGCGTTTTTTTTAATTTTTACTTTTTTTCCTAAAGATTTTATTTTTGAGTTTTTTTGAAATTCAAGGCTGAGCATGATCATAAAGAGAGACAATAAAAATTCCAATGGGGCCGACAAAAATAAAAATATCTGCAAAATTAAATGTCCCACTTGACCTTACAAATGGCAGAAAAAGCAAGTCTTTTACATGATTATCATCCAAAATTCGGTCAATTTCATTGCCTCAATTCCCACCTAATAATATGGCCATAAAAATTGTTAGGGAATATTTTTTTGAAAAGGGAATCAAAATCAAAAGTAACAAACTTAATAAAAAGGCAAAAATATGAATACCTGTAAAACCAATAATATTATTAATTCCCGAAGTTACACCTTGATGCAAAAGCGGACGAAAACCAATAAAACCTCATGAAATAATTTTGACAAACCCTTTATCGGTTGATTCTCTATACTCATCATAGGTAAAAATTAAATTTTTTGTTAGTTGATCAATTAATAGAGTAACCAGAATAACCAAAAAAGCAATCAAAATGTTAATTAATAAGCGTTTTTTGCCGATTTTAATATATTTTGAATTAATATATCTGATAACGAGGTTAATTTTTGTTTTCATTCAAAACCTCAAAACAACGGTCACAAACATCCTGGATTGTTTCAAAATGGTTTCAACATCTTAGACATTTAGGTCAATTAAGATTATAAATGCTTATTTTGTCCTTAAATTCGACTTTTGCAACCATTAATAATTTCACAAGATCAAGTGATTTTAGAAAATTTGAGGCATTAGAGTCTAAAACAACCGCAATTTCATTTGAACGATTTATTTCTTTTGATTGAATTTTTTGCTCAATTAGTTGATAAACTGAATTTTTGACATCAAAAAATTCAACTCATTTTTCATCTAATTTTGGATCAAAATTAGACTTTTTAAAGAAATTTTCCAGGTGGATTGATGTTTGCTTTTCACTTTTTTGAACAAATTGATAAATTTCTTCAGCTGTTGTTGGCATAATTGGAGCAATTGCGATATTTAAAACTAATAAAAGTTCATAAAAAACGTATTGAATTGAGCGTCTTTTTGCTGAATTTTTTGAATCAGCATACAAAATATCTTTGACAATAGACAGATAAAAATTAGAAAATTCAATTATAAAATTATTAATTATTTTTACAACACGGACAAAACGATATTCATCATAATACTGAATTATTTCGTTTTTTAGCTTTTGAATTTTATTATATATAAACAGGTCAACTTCTTGTAATTCATATTGTTTTGGTTCAAAATCTGCTAAATTTGTGATTAAAAATCGAACTGTGTTGCGAATTTTACGGTAAATTTCAACATTTTGCTCAAAAATTGACTCTGAATAAACAATGTCATTATAATATTCACTATTTGCAACCCAAAGTCGAAAAATATCACAGCCGTACTTATTCAAAATTACAAGCGGATCAACTCCATTTCCTCTTGATTTTGACATTTTGTTCCCTTTTGAATCAACAACAAAACCGTGAGACAATAATTTTTTATAAGGTGAAAAGCCAAAATATATCACCGAATTTATTAAAGATGAATTAAATCAGCCGCGATATTGGTCAGATCCTTCTAAATAAATATCAAAAGGAGGTTTTTCATTGTTAATATTTGCGGCCAGAAAACTAACACCTGAATCAAATCAGACATCCAAAATATCGTTTTCTTTTGTTCAGCCTAAATTTTGATATTTAGGAGGCAAAAGTTCGTCAGCTGTTTTTTGGTATCATATTGAAGAACCAAATTCTTGAACTTGTGAAATTATATGGTCAAAAATTTCTGGCTTATCTAAAACAGGATTTTTATTTTTGTCATAAAAAATAATCAGCGGGATTCCTCAACTTCTCTGGCGTGAAATTAGTCAGTCTTTTCTGTCAATTATCATTTTTGTTAAGCGGTTTTTGAGTCATTTTTCAGGAAATTCAATTTCATTTATCGCTGTTTCAAGCTCTTTTTTAATTTTTTCAACAGAAACAAATCACTGAGGTGTACCACGATAAATTACGGGTTTTAATGTTCGCCAATCATGAGGAAATGAGTGGGTGATAAAACTTAATTTTAAAAGTGACTGTTTTTCTTTGAGATATTCGGTTATTGATTTATTTGCTGAATCATAAAATTGACTAGAAAATTGTCCTGCTTTTTCATTAAATTTTCCATCATCTTCAACGTGCATAACCATTTCAAGGCTATTTTCTCGACCAATCCAGTAGTCATCTTCACCAAAAAGCGGTGCAAGATGAACAAGACCCGAACCAGCATCCAAAGTAACATGGTGACCTGAAACTATAGGACAAACTTTGTCAAAAATAGGATGAAAATACTCGATATTTACAAGGTTTTTCCCTAAAAATGTGTCAATAATTTCATAAGAATTTCACTCAAAACTTGAGGCTAATATTTGTAATAATTTTTCTGCTAAAATGTAAAAATTTGATCCAACTTTTACTCTAACATAGTCAAAATTTAGACCAACAGCAACCCCTGCATTTGCAATTAGTGTTCAAGGAGTTGTTGTTCAAATGATGATTTTATCGCTACTTTTTACAAAATTGTTGCCATTTTTAACTTCAAAAGCAACAAAAATCGAAGGAGAACGGTGATTTAGATACTCAATTTCGGCTTCAGCTAGGGCACTTTGACTTGAAGGAGATCAATAAATTGGCTTTAAAGCACGATAAATTAGACCTTTTTCGGCGATTTTTTTAAATAATTTTAGTTGCTTTGCTTCATAAGATGGGTCATTTGTTTGATAAATTTGGCTAAAATCTGTTAATAAATTCAATTTTTCAAACTGTTTTTTTTGAACTAAAATTTGTGAATTAGCAAAATCATTGGCTTTTTGGCGAATTTCTAATGTCGATTTTGTCTCAATTTGGTTAATAATTTTATTTTCAATTGGAAGACCGTGAGTATCTCAACCTGGGACAAAAGGTGAATAAAAACCAGACATTGATTTATATCGAACTATTATATCTTTTAAAACTTTATTAAGAGCATGGCCAATATGAATGTCACCGTTTGCATAAGGAGGCCCGTCATGAAGAATAAATCTTGGATTATTAATATTTTTTTTTAAAAGTTTTTGATAAATGTCTTCATTTTTTCAAAATTCAGTAAAAAATTTGTCCTTTTGAGGCAAATTAGCTTTCATTGAGAAATCTGTGGAAAATATATTGAGCGAATTTTTATAGAAATTTTTATCCATTGTTTATTCCTTTTCAATCTTTTCAAGAATTAAATTTATGTCAATTTCACTTATTTCTTGAAGTTTAGTCTTTAAAATCTTACTAGAATTTGCTTGATTTTGTTCAATAAAATTTGGTAAATTTTCGTTATTTTTATCAGTTGTTAAAAATAATTTATAATTTTTTTTAGGATTAGGGTCAAAATTGATAAATTTTTGGACTGGAACAATTTTTAAAGTGGTGTCAAAATCGAAAATTTGCAAATTTTCACTATAAATTTCGACACTTTTTGGAATTATAGAAAAATCAAGTTTTGAATCAAAGCTTTTGGGAGCAATTGTTCTGTTACCAAAATGAAGTTTTTCTGATGCAATTTTTTCAAAACGCGAATAATTATCAATAACCGCGATTTTCTCAGAGGAATTAATTAAAACAGATGCAACAATTTTTTCATTTTTTTGAAGTTTTAAAATTTTTACACCTGAAGAAATACGCCCATAAATTGGAACATCTGAAACACTTATTTTTAGTGCGCGATTTTGCGATGTGATTAAGACGATGTTTTTTAATTTATTTTCTAAAAAAATGCTAATTAATTCATCACCTTCTTTTGGTTTAAAGCAATTTATCATATTATTTGGTCTAATTTTTGCTATTTCTTTTAGTTGCATTCTTTTTGCATAACCAAATTTAGTTATAAAAAGTAAAAAATGATTAGAATCTAGGTCATCGAGAAAAAAAGAATTAATTAATTCGTGGTCATTTTTAAGACCAAGAGAAATTTTTAAGTTATTTGGATTATTTTTTAGCGTTAATTCTTCGAGTTGATGAGCTAATAACATACCAACATCACCTTTATTTGTTAAAAAAAGCCCTTTTTGACGTTGATTTATTTTACCTTGAAAAACAAAAAAATCCTCTGAAGGTAACTGAATTTTTTCAATTTCATCGACTGCATGATTTTTTATGTTCATTTTTTTAAAAAGACCACTCTTAGAAACTCAAAAATAAAACTGTTCATCCTTAATTAGATCTTGATGGTTAATTTTTACTTGCAATTCTTTGTCAACTATTTTAGTTTTTCGCGGAGAACCATAAATCTTAGCAAAATTTTCTAGCATAGAAATTAAATGAAGGTCAAATTCTTCTTTATTTTCAATAAGTTTTTGAAATTCTTCAATGTTTTGGGCTAAAATTTTAGATTCATTTAAAAATGATTGTTGTTCAATTTTAGACAATCTATACAAACGCATCGAAGCAATTGCTTCAGCTTGAACTTCGGTAAAATTTAAATATTTAACTAAATCAGCAATTACACCCGCTTTTGAATTATCAGATTTACGGATAATTTCAATTACTTCATTAGTTATATCGGCAACTTTTAAAAATCCTTCTATAATTTCAAGCCTTTTTTTGCTTTTAAAAAGTTCATAATTAAATTCGCCAAGTTTAACTTTTCTTAAATGCTCGAGAAAATAAGCAATCATTTCTTTAATTGACAGTAATTTTGGCGAATTATTACAAATTGCTACCGAATTATAGGAATAATAAATTTGCATATCTGTTTTTTGCAGCAAATAATTAAGAATTAATTCGGCGTTTGCGTCTTTTTCAAGTTCGACAAAAATAAGCACACCATTTTGATCAGATTGGTCAATAACCTCTTTAATTCCGCTAATTTTTTCTTCAAATCGAATTGTGTCGATTTGCTGAATCAAGTTAGCCTTTGAAATTCCAAAAGGAATAGAGGAAATTTCGATCACTTTTTGCTTGTTTTTTTCAGAAATTTTGTATGATGATGAAATTTGAATTTTTCCTTTTCCGGTTTCAAAAGCATCTAGAATTCCGGCTTTTCCATAAACTATTCCGCCTGTGGGAAAATCAGGGCCTAAAATAACTTTAGAAATCTGGGCGTTTGTAATTAAAGGATTTTTGATCATTAAAATTACAGCTTGGATTACTTCAACTAAATTATGAGGAGGTATTTCGGTAGCAAAACCACTTGCAATTCCAATTGCCCCGTTAATTAACAAGTTAGGAAAAATTGCTGGTAAAACTGTGGGTTCTTTTTCACTATCATCAAAATTAGGATAGAAATTTACGACATTTTTTGACAATAATTCAAGTAAATGTTCACTAATTTGGGCTAGTCTAACTTCGGTATACCTCATTGCAGCAGGGGGGTCATCGTCAATTGAGCCTTTATTTCCGTGCATTTCTACAAGTGGGATGTTGATTTTTCACTCTTGAGACAGCCGAACTAGCGCATCATAAATCGATGAATCTCCGTGAGGGTGAAATTTACCAATTACATCTCCGACAACTCTGGCTGATTTTTTGTAATTTTTAGTATTTTTTAGACCAAGCTGTCACATTGAATAAAGAATTCGTCTCTGAACAGGTTTTAGTCCGTCACGAACATCTGGAATTGCTCTGTTTTGAATTATATATTTTGAGTAGCGCGTAAATTTTTCAGCCAAAATTTGATCTAACTTGGAGTTAATGATTATATCGAAATTTTTACTCATAGACTGGCTCCTTTAAATTGTCAATAAAACTATCTTCAAGTGAAAAGTCAACATTTTCTTGAATTCAATTTTTACGCAAATCAGCTCTTTCTCCCATTAAAATGCGGAAATTTTCCTCAACTTTTTCAAGGTCTTCGATTAAAACCTTTTCTAAAATTCGTTTTTCAGGATCCATTGTTGTCTGTCAAAGTTGGGATGCATTCATTTCACCAAGACCTTTATAACGCTGAATTTGAGCATTTGGATGTTTTTTTACATATTCATGGAATTCTTTTTCTTCTCAAATATAAATGTCTTTCTTATTTTTTTCACTAATTCGGTACAAAGGCGGTTGGGCAATATAAACAAAACCATTTTCAATCAAAGGACGCATATGATAAAACAAGAAGGTCAAAATTAAAATTTGAATGTGAGCACCGTCATTGTCAGCATCGGTCATAATAATGATTTTGCCATAATTTAAGTTTTTAAGGTTAAAATTCTGACCAATTCCAGTTCCTAAAGCGCTAATAATGGCAATAATTTCTTCATTTTTTAAAACTTCAATTAGTCGAGTTTTTTGTGAATTTACAATTTTACCTTTGAGCGGTAAAATTGCTTGAAATTCACGATTTCGGGCAAGTTTTGCTGAACCACCAGCTGATTCACCTTCAACTAAAAAAAGCTCGCGATTCATAGCTTTTTTTGAATTTGCAGGGGTTAATTTTCCTGATAATATTCGTTTTTCTTTTGCAACTGACTTAGAAATTTTTGTTTCTGTTAGACTTAATTTTAACTTTTCTTTTTGCTGATAAACATTTAGTAAAAAAGTAATAATTTTTTGAGCGGTTTCTTTATTTTGAATAAAGAAGGACATTAAATTTCTAAAAACGACCTCTTCAGTGACTGTTTTTGCCAAGACTGTTGCTAATTTATTTTTAGTTTGGCCGACAAATTCCAAAATTGGCTCAGGAATTCGCAGCGATAGAATTAAGGAAAGCCCAACTTTTACATCATTAAAGTCAAAAATTTGTTTATTTTTCAGTAAATTATTTTGTTGACCATAAGTATTAATTGCCTTTACAATTCCGGCTTTTAGGCCATTTTCGTGACTTCCACCTAAATTTGTTTTTACATTATTAACAAATGAGATTATATTTTCCTGTTGAGAATCAACATACTGAAATGCAAATTCTACTATGATTTCTTGACTTTTTTCTTTAAAAGCGATAATTTTGTCATGAATTTTTTGGCTATCTTTGTTTAAAAATTCAACAAAATTTTCAATTCCTTTACTAAATTGAAAAGTTTTTTCAATACCGTTTTTTAGATCAACAAACTCGATTTTTAAATTTTTAACTAAAAAGCAAGTTTCTTGTAACCTTGAAATTATCATGTCAGGATCATATTCTTTGTGAGAAAAAAATGAAAAATCGGGCAAAAATACTATTTTTGTGCCACTAATTTTGCTAGGACCTAATTCTTGGGTTCTATTTTCAATTTTTCCACCGTTAATAAAAGATGTATAAAACAATTTTTGGTTACGAGAAACAAAAACTTCCATTTTTTTCGATAATGCATTCACAACTGATGAGCCAACTCCGTGAAGTCCGCCGGCGGTTTTATAAATTTCATCAGAAAATTTAGCTCCTGAATGAAGTTCTGTAAAAACTAATTCAACACCAGTTTTACCGGTCTTTTTGTGAATTTCAGTCGGAATTCCGCGACCATTGTCGCTAATTTCAACTGAATTATCAAGATTTATTACCACTTTAATTTCATTTGCAAAACCAGCAATTACTTCATCAACTGCATTGTCAAAAATTTCTCAGATTAATTGATGAAGTCCGTTAATGTCTGTTGAACCTATGTACATTCCAGGTCGTTTTTTTACAGCTTCAAGCCCTTTTAAAAGTTTAAGTTTCTCAACTGAATAAGTCATATAAGCCTTTCTGGGTTTTATACTAAGAATTTTATACAAAAATAAAATAATAATTGAAATTTTAAAGTAAACTAGTAAGAAAGTGGTAAAATTTACTATAAAAAAAATTTTAGTCAATTTTTTTAAAAAAATTAGACTAATGAAATGAGGAATAAAATGAAAAAAATTGCAATTAACGGCTTTGGAAGAATCGGTAGATTAGCACTTCGCCAACTTCTAGATCTTAAAGATGAAAATTTAGAGGTTGTTGCAATTAATGATCTGACTGATGCATCTGTTTTAGCTCACCTTTTAAAATACGACTCTGCCCAAGGAAGATTTTCTGGAACTGTTAGCGTTTTAAAAGAAGAAGACAAGAATTATCTTGTAATTAATGACAAAAAAATTCACGTTTTTTCAGAAAAAGACCCTGAAATGTTACCTTGAGGACAACTAGAAATTGATTTAGTTCTTGAATGTACAGGGCGTTATGCATCAAAAGCTGGGGCTACTTTACACCTTAATGCTGGTGCAAAAAAAGTTCTAGTTTCTGCTCCTGCTGGAAATGATGTAAAAACTATAGTTCACAATGTAAACTGCCACACTGTTGATGAAAATGATAAAATTTTATCTTCTGCATCATGTACAACAAATGCGCTTGCTCCACTTGTAAATGCGCTTGAAAAAGAATTTGGAATAAGCCATGGATTTATGACAACAGTTCATGCTTATACTGCCGACCAAAGAATTCAAGATGCTCCACATAAAGATCTAAGAAGAGCGCGTGCTGCCGCTGTTAACTTAGTACCTTCTTCAACTGGTGCTGCAAAAGCAATTGGTCTTGTTGTGCCATCCTTAACTGGGAAATTAGACGGAATTGCAATAAGAGTGCCGGTAATTACGGGTTCTTTTGTTGACTTAAGTGTTGAATTAAAATCATCACCTTCTATTGAAGAACTTAATAAAGCAATTAAAAAATATGAAAGCGAATCCTTTTATTATTGCGACGAACCTATTGTTTCTAGCGACATTATCGGGGACACACATGGTTCAATTTTTGATGCAACCTTAACAAAATTTGTTGAAGTTGATGGTAAAAGATTATACAAACTATACACTTGATACGACAATGAATCTTCATTTGTTGCACAATTCGTTAGAGTTATCAGATACTTTATTCAAAAATAGATAATTATTTTACTTTAATCAATTCAAAAAGTGTCCGGTTTTTGGGCACTTTTTTAACTTTTTGGCAAAAGTTAATTACCTATTTTAAAACACTGGCAAAAGTCAATTTATCATAAAACAGCAAAAATCACAAAAAAATACAACTATTATTTAAACTCAATGTAAATAGAAAGCTCATTTTTACTTACATTGAGCCTAAAAAAACATATGAAGTTTTGAAAGAACAATAACTAAAAGCCCTAAATTTGTAGATTTCTAAACGGTCAAATTTAAGGCATTCCATCATATTTAAAAATATAGTGGATAATTCGCATTTTCTGATTTTTTTATGACAAAAACATAATTAATTCCCCCTTAATTCAATATTAAAATTTATTAATTCATTCTTAAGTGATGTTTATTATAACACAATTTTATTTTAAACCAAACATAAATTGGTAGAAAAATCTCAGACAATTAGTTTTTTTTCTATGATTTTGATTGCTCCACTTTTGTTAATTTTTTCTAGCATGTTCATTTTAAAAATTTGGACAAATAATTTACCTCATATAATAACTTGGAGTTTTATATGATAAGCAACTTTGAGGCCTTTCATAGTTATACCAATCAATAAATGAACTTATTTTTTGATAAGCGGTAGGCACATTTTCAAAATTTTCGCCCTCAATATTAAGCAATTCTCGCTGAAAAACTGCATAAAAATATTCAATAGGCCGGTTTGCAAGGGCATAACCTTTTGGGGACATTGATTGTTGGATATTGTTTTGTTTTAAAAAATTAGCAAATTTGTAGTTTGCATATTCCACACCATGATCTGAATGGAAAAATTTTGGTTTAATATTATACTTTTTAATTGTTTCTTTTACTAAGTTTATAGTTTCTTCTGAAAATCTTGTTTTAGAAACTGAAAAATTTAGCAGGTAATTGGATTTTGTTTCAATAATTGAGTGTAGGTAAAATCATTCGTTGTTAATTTTGATAAATTTAATATCAGCAAACCATTTTTCGCCAAAATTTTCTGAGGAAAAGTCACCTTTTATATGATCTTCAGTCCAAATTCGCGTAAACTTTTTCTCTTTTGGTGCTGGTTTTCCTTGCTTTTTATAAGCTAGAGATTTTAATCCTAAAAATTCGTAATGTTTTTGAAACACGTACGTGCTTACATAATTTCCCTGATTTATGTAAATATTATATAGAACGTCGCGCCCTTTAACTTTTCGATTTAAATTGAAATTTTCACGAATTCACTCAAGTAACTTTTCATCATAAATCATTTTCTTTGGTGGTTTTTTCACCCTTATCTTTTCATAAATCGAAGTGCGATTAATGTTAAAAACACTACAAATTCTAGTGCAATTTTCGATTTTACCTTTATCTTTTTCTTGTTCTTGTTTTCGCTTTTTAAGCTCCTCAAGAACAATTGCGGGGTCAATCCCGTATCTTCTAAGAACATTCTCCATTATTTCTTGATAAACTTCACGATCATTTTCAGAAAGATCGTTAATTGTATATTTCTTCTTTGGTTTGCGCGGTGATTTGATTTTCCCGCGAACACTTATCAAACTTTTCATATCATTATTATAAAACTTTTTTTGCCAATTTCTTATCAAATTATTAGCATATATATGCAGCATTCATTCTTTATCCGCTTTTTTGCTTTTCGATTTGCTTTTGTAAATTTCTCTAAATTCTTCAGCAAAATGCAAAATTGCGTTTTTTAACCCTTTAGATTCGGCAATTTTTATGTATCTAAATTTGTCTTCAATTGTGAATTTGTATTGTTTCATTTTGACACACCTTTTTTCGAATGGTCTGAAACTAGTATACTAATTTACATCCATTTTTAGGATGTTTTTTTCTTTAAACTCCTGAGTTTGAGAGTTTGGAGGATAAAATTCACTTTTTGCGAGTATAAATACGCAAAAATGCCGTAAATCCGTCTTTTTTACCTAAAATCTTAATTTTTATTATTTTAAATTTAGCCTCTTACAAAAAGTAGAAAACCTAAATTATAAATTAGTATAAAAACTAGTTGTTTGATTTCTTTTCTACTAATTTTAAAAAAAGTATTATAATAATGGTATGAAAAGTCCAATAAGTACTCGTGGGAAAAACAAATCTCCACGCAAACCAAAAAGAAAATATACAATTAACGATCTTTCTGAAAATGATCGTGGAGTTTATCAAGACATAATGGAGACTGTTCTTAGAAGATCCGGAATTGACCCAGCAATTATTTTTGAGGAGCTTAAAAAGCGAAAACAAGAAATAGAACAAGAACAAAAACGAAAGCAAGAACTAGAACAACAACAAGAAAAAGAACCAGATAAAGATAAAAACGAAAATTAAGCTAGTATAAAAACTAGTTGTCTAGATTTTTCTACTAATTTAAAGTTAAAATTAAAAGATTCTTAAAACCTTACTAAAATTAAATTTTAAATACAAGAAATTTAATTACCCCATCTAGAATAAACGGCACTACAAAAATAGCAACCAAAACTAGACCAATATGCTTGATGATTAAGCTAGAATCATCAAATGCTGAAATCGTAACACTAAAAGAATAAGTTAATACTCAAAACAAGTATCAAAATGTAATAAAATTTATAAAAACTGAAAATAGATAAATAATTAAGAAACGAACTTGCCGTTTTTTAATAATAGGATTTAAATCAGGACTTTTTGTATTAAATGAGAAGACGTGTAAAAATATATCTCAATAATAGGAAGGCAAAAATACTCTAGTAGTTAATCACAAACCGTCAATCATAACAAAAATATTTTCAATGATTTTATCAGGGTTATATCTATCTTTTTTTCTTACGTTGATTCAAATATAAGGGCTTTTTCTCTTTATAAGATTATAATTTTTTTTAAAATCAAAATTAGCTAAGAAATCAAATTGTTTATTTGTATCTAATTTACCTAAATTTTTTTTACATTTCTTCGCTAGGTAAAAATTAAAAATTTTTTGGAAAAAACTACACAAATATGAATAAGGCAACAACAGGGGCAAGTAAAAAATTGCTTCGATAAAATGTCGAAAAAAGTAATTATCAAAAACTTTTGTATTAAAATGAATTAAAAAATCAAATTTAAGCGTAAAAATTAGTACTAAAATAACTAAAAAAAGTGGTACTGGATAACTTATTAAAAACAGTGTGGTAATGTTAAATATTTTGTGTTTTTAAAGTAAATTTATTTTGATAAAATTTATTATGAAGGACCAAAATATGAAAAAACAGCAAAAAACATTATCCCCATTTGAGTTAGAAGCTAAAAAACTTGTTGACAAATACGCTGATTATAAAAAAATAAAAAAAGAAGATTTTCACAACGAAATTTCGCATATGTTTAAAACTTTTACTGAGGCGCTCTTAAGGGCGGAATTAAGCCAACATTTAGGCTATGAAAAAAGTAACCGAAGCAAAAAAGGCGTGCATAGGCCAAATAAGCGAAACGGATTTTCGGACAAAACTGTGAATTATAATCATAATAGTTTTCGTCTAAAAATACCAAGAGATCGAAATGGCACTTTTGAGAACAAATTACTCGGTAAATACGAAACAAATTTAGGCGATATCGAAGAGCAAGTGTTTTCACTTTTTGCATCAGGAATGTCATATGAAAATATTGTTAACACAATAAAAAGTATCTATAAAAAAGAAATAAGTAATGCCTGAATTTCTTCAGTTACTGACAAATTATTGCCTGAAATTGAAAAGTGAAAATCGCGAAAAATTGAGAATTCCTATCCAATTTTGTACATTGATGGGATGTTTTTTAATGTTAAAGAAAACGGTGTTTTTGTCAAAAAATCACTTTATCTTATTCTTGCAATTGATTGGGACGGAAATAAAAAAGCACTGGGATTTTGGATTAAAAATACCGAATCAGCAAGTAATTGACTTGATGTTTTTAACGAACTAAAAACTCGCGGGCTGGAAGATGTTCTAATAATTTCTTGCGATAATCTAAGCGGAATTAGTCAAGCAATTGAAGCGGTTTTCCCGCAAACAGATGTTCAAAAATGTGTTGTTCACCAAATTAGAAACTCGCTTTTAAAAGTTTCTAACAAAGACAAAAAAGAGTTTGTCCTTGATATGAAAAAGATTTATCAAGCGGCTAATCAAGAATTTGCAATGCAAAATCTTGATAAATTTGCGGAAAAATGAGGCCAAAAATATCCTTCAATTATCAAGTCTTGGTATACAAATTTCGTTGAACTAACGACATTTTTTAAATATCCATATGAATTGAGGCAAGCAATTTATACGACAAATTTAATTGAGTCAATGAATAGAATAATTAGGAAAAATACAAAAACAAAAGGCGGAATTCAAAGTGTAAATTACCTTTCAAAAATAACTTATTTAACTCTCCAAAACGCATCTACAAAATGACAAAAGGTAAGAAATTGATTCATGATTAAAAAACAATTAGAAATTATTTTCCCTAATCGGTTAAATAATGTAAAATTAAATTAGATTACATTTCTATTTGAAAAATCCATAAAAATTTAAAACACAAGATTATGAACACACCCGGCCTGCTAATATTAGGTTGAATTTGGCCTTTTGTTGCTTTTATCAAAAATCTAAATGTTCAATTTTATTCATATATGATAATTACTAGTTTTAATCAGTTTATATTTTCGTTGTTTTTCCCAACTTTTTCCAGTTTGTCATATTTATTTTTTAGTAAAGAAAAATTCCATGTCCAAAACGGAATTTCACTAGTAACTAGAGCGATTTTTTACACTTTAGTTACAATTGCTACGACCGCAACTTTTATTTATCTTTCATTTTACTTTTCATTTTTAATATTTATGCTTCTGGTTTCAATTTTGGGCTTGATAGTCATTTTTAGCTACTGAAAAATTAAAAAATTAACTATTAAAAAAGCTAAAATCAAGACTACAAAAAGCTAGTCATCCTATAAATTAATATATATAATTTAGAAAAAATCATTTTTTACTTTTGTTTTAGCGGATTTACATGTATAATAAATAAGCATTTATTCGAAGAAAAGTTTTCTTATTTTTTGCTTTGGTAAAATTTCTCTAAAAAATATTTACAAAGATAAGAAAATTTTTCCTTTTTTTGTTATAATTAATCTTTACATTGTAAGGACTATGAAACATAAGGTTGCAATACACGAGAAGGAGTTGTTTTTGTGTATTGGTTTTTATGTAGAGTCCGTTCAAAAATATGAACAGGAGCAACTCACTTATTTTTATGAGCACAACATCAATAAAAATTAAGTTCAAATCGTTTGACCACCGTCAAATTGATGCTGCTGCTAAAAAGGTTATTCTTTTAGCGCGTGAACTTAATGTCGAGACATGTGGTCCGGTACCGCTGCCAACTTCAAGAGCGATTTATACAATTTTGAGATCTGTCCACGTTAATAAAAAATCTCGTGAACAATTTGAAAGTCGCACTCACAAACGGCTAGTAATTTTAAAAGTTTCGCCAAACAATCAAAAAGCAGTTACAGAAAAAATTTCACGAACACAATTGCCAGCAGGCGTTTGATTAGAAATCGAGGTAAATTAAAATGAAAGGAATTTTAGGTAGAAAAATTGGAATGACACAACTTTTTACAGTTGAAGGTGTTTCAATTCCTGTTAGCGTCATTGAAGTTCCTGAAAACATAGTTACAAAAATTCTTACTAAAGAAGAAGATAACTATGAAGCAATTCAGCTCGGTGTTTTTGACAAAAAACAATCAGCTCACAAAAAACCTGAACTAGGTCATTTTGCAAAAGCTGATACAAAACCGAAAAAATTTGTTCGTGAATTCCGCGACTTTCCAGGTTTAAAATTAGGTCAAAGCATTAATGTTTCAATTTTTAGTGCTGGTGAATTTGTTGATGTAATTGGAACTTCAAAAGGAAAAGGTTTTGCTGGTCCAATTAAACGTCACAATCAAGCAATTGGACCTAGATCTCACGGTGGTGGGGGTGGTTCAAAACCAATTCGTCAAACTGGTTCACTTGGAGATATTTCCGGAAACAAAGTTGTTAAAGGAATGACAATGCCAGGACGTCTTGGACATTCTCGGGTAACTAAACAGTCACTTGAAATTGTCAAAGTTGATCAGGAAAATAATTTATTAATAGTAAAAGGTTCAATTCCTGGTCCAAAAAAATCATTTGTTATGATAAGAACCGCAATTAAAAAATCAACTTCTAAAACTCCCATTAATCTTTTTGAAGTTAGTCCCAAAGATCAGGAGTTAAAACATGAATAAAAACACACCAATTTCAATTCAGAGCGCAAAATACGAAAATATTGTTAAATTTAACCCTGATAAAGCTCTTCCAGAAGTTTTATTTGAAAAAAGAGAACTAAAAACTCAAGCTATTTTTGACTCAATTTTGGCCGAAAGAGCCTCACGCCGTTTTTCAACTCACAAAGTTAAAAACCGTGGTGAAGTTTCAGGGACAGGTAAAAAACCTTGAAAACAAAAATCAACCGGGAAAGCCCGTGCTGGATCAAGAAGATCACCAATTTTTGTTGGCGGGGGTCGTGCTTTTGGACCGACAACTTTAAGAAATTACACTCTAAAAGTAAACAAGAAAGTAAAAAAATTAGCTTTTGTTGGTGCCCTTTCCCAACTAGCACAAAATCACCAAGTTTTAGTAAATGATTTTTCAATGGACAAAATTTCAACTAAACTTCTGGTAGAACAGTTAAAAACCTTTAAAATTGATAAACTTCGTCACATTTTAATCGCCTCAACTGATACAAATTTATTTTTATCAGCAAGAAATTTACCAAATGTCGAGTTAGTAAAACCTAATTCAATAACAGTTGAATCACTAGTAAAAACTGATTTGTTAATCATTTCCGAAAATGATATTTCAAGTCTTAAAAAAAGGATTGAAGATGAACGTAAATAATATTATTAAAGGTCCAATTTTAACTGAAAAATCCTACCAGTTAATGTCTCAAGGAGTTTATTCTTTTAAAGTAAGTCCGACAACAAATCGTTCTGAGACAAAAAAAGCTGTTGAATACATTTTTAATGTCAAAGTTGAAAAAGTTAATATTTTCACTGTTCCAAAAAAAGAAAAAAAACTAGGAAAATCACGTGGTTTTAGTACTAAATACAAAAAAGCATTTGTAAAATTAAAACCAGGATATACAATTAATCTTTTTGAGGACGAGACTCCAGCTGCAGCAAGCATTGACCAAACCAACAAAGACCAACAAGAATTTAGTCAACAAATTGAAGAAAAAAGAGCTGAGCTAGAGCAAAAAAATCAAGAAATAGCCCAAAAACTTGCAAAAAAACAGGCAGCCGAAAGTCAAAAAACTGAGGAAAATCAGCCTGAAAATCAGCCTGAAAACCAAACTAACGAACAAGGAGAGACAAACTAATGGCGCTTAAATATTATAAACCAACAACAAACGGCCGTCGTCATATGTCTTCACTTGATTTTGGCGCAAATTTAACAACAAATAAACCAGAAAAGTCTTTGCTTGTAACTTTAAAAAAACATTCAGGTCGTAATGCTCAAGGTAAAATTACCGTTAGACATCAAGGTGGACGGCACAAAAGAAAATACCGTCTAATTGATTTTAAAAGAAACAAAGACAATATTCCCGCAATTGTAAAAACAATTGAATATGACCCAAATCGTTCAGCAAATATTGCGCTTGTTTCTTATATTGACGGTGAAAAACGTTACATTTTAGCACCTAAAAATCTAAAAGTAGGACAAAAAATTGCCTCTGGTCCTGAGGCTGATATTCTTGTTGGAAACTGCCTGCCGCTTAAAAATATTCCTGAGGGTACTTTTGTTCACAATCTCGAACTCCATCCAGGTGCAGGGGGTCAACTAATTCGTTCAGCCGGAACTTGAGCCCAAATTCAAGGTCGTGATGAAAGCGGAAAATACGTTATTCTTAAACTAAAATCAGGAGAATACCGTCGAATTTTATCTACTTGCCGGGCAACTGTTGGTGTAGTTGGAAATGAAGAAAATTCACTTGTTAACATCGGAAAAGCAGGAAGAAATCGTCACAAAGGAATTAGACCAACCGTTCGTGGATCAGTAATGAATCCAAATGATCACCCACATGGAGGTGGAGAAGGTAAACAACCAATTGGACGTAAAACTCCACTTACTCCTTGAGGTAAAAAAGCACTTGGAGTTAAGACAAGAAATCCGAAAAAAGCTTCAACTAAATTGATAATCCGTTCAAGAAAGGAATCTAAAAAATAATGGCTCGTTCACTTAAAAAAGGTCCATTTGCTGATGAGCATCTTCTTAAAAAAGTTGATGATGCAATTATGAAAAATTCACGCAAACCAATTAAGACTTGATCACGCCGGTCAACTATTTTTCCCCAGTTTGTTGGTCTAACTTTTTTGGTCCACAATGGCAAAATTTTTAACGAAGTTTATGTTACCGATGATATGGTAGGTCACAAATTAGGTGAGTTTTCACCAACAAGAACTTATTATGGGCATGGAAAAGACAAGGCTAAAAAGAAATAAAAGGACAATATAAATGAATTTAGATAACAATAATTATGCAGTTGCTTCTTTAAAAACCCAAAGAATTTCTGCCTCAAAAGCACGCCTTGTTGCTAATTTAGTTAAAAATAAACCTGTCTTTGAAGCCCTTTCAATTTTGGCCCATACTAATAAAAAAGCATCACCAATTTTTCGAAAACTAATCAATTCTGCCATTGCCAATGCAATTAATAATCATGGTCTTGAACAAGCAAATTTAGTTGTAAAATCAGCAATTGTTAATGAAGGTCCAACGCTAAAACGTTTTCGTCCACGGGCAAAAGGATCAGCAAGTCAAATTCTTAAAAGAACTTCTCATTTCAAAGTCGTTCTTGCAGCCCTAGACAACAGTCAAGATTCAAACACTTTTGAGACTTTTGACTCTGAAAGTACAACTTCTGCTGAAGTTTTACCAGAAACTAACAATCAAGACTTAAATCCAAAACAAGGAGAAAAATAATGGGACAAAAGGTAAATCCAAATGGTTTCCGTTTTGGAATAACAAGAGCTCATAATGCAATTTGGTATGCAGACAAAAATAAATTTGCCACTAATTTGTTAGAAGATGTTAAAATTCACCGTTTTTTTGAAAAATTAACCCGTGAATACCAAATTGGAAACACAATAATTCGTCGTGATCGCAATAATGCAATTACTGTTTTAGTCTATACAGCAAGACTTGGTTCATTTCTTGGATCTTCAGGCGAAAATCTGAAAAAAATTGTTGAACAACTGAAAAAAACTCTTAAAAACCGCAAAATTGTTTTACACATTGATGCAATTGAAATCACAAATCCTGAATTAAATGCAAAATTAATGGCTGAAACAATCGCCCAAAAACTTGAACAACGTGGATCCTACCGAATTGCCCAAAAATTTGCAATTCGAACCGCACTAAAAGCGGGGGCAAAAGGGGTAAAAACACTTGTCTCTGGTCGTCTTAATGGTGTTGAAATGGCTCGTTCTGAAGGTTATGCCGAAGGTGAAATGAAATTGCACACTCTACGTCAAAATGTTGAATATGCAACCGCAATTGCAAAAACAACTTACGGAATTTTGGGCGTTAAAGTTTGAGTCTCACTTGGTGAAACCAGACAAAAAATTGATATTGAATCTGTTATAAGAAGTGATAAAAGGAGATAAAAATGTTGCAACCAAAAAAAACTAAGCACCGTAAAACTTTCCGTCTTTATCACGATAAACGGGAAGCACACTCAGGAAATTTTTTAGCCTTTGGTGACTATGGACTTCAAGCCGTTGGTTCAGCTTGAATTTCTGCAGCCCAAATTGAAGCTGCCCGTATTGCAATTACAAGAAGAATGGGGCGTGAAGGTCAAGTTATTATTCGAATTTTTCCACATTTGTCCTTAACTTCTAAGCCAATTGGAGTTCGAATGGGATCTGGAAAAGGTTCAGTTGATCGTTGAGTCGCTGTTGTTAAGAAAAATACAATGATGTTTGAAATTAAAGGTGTAAAAGACGATGTTGCTCGTGATGCACTTCGACTTGGTGGGCATAAATTACCACTAAAATGAAAAATAGTAACTATATCTTAGGAAAACAATGGAATATAAAGAACTTTTAAAAAAAACACCAAGCGAACTTAACTCTCTTCTTCTTGAATACCGTTCTGAATTATTTACTTTAAGATTTAAAAATCAAAGTTCAAATTTAGATCAAACTCATAAAATCAGCCAGATTCGTAAAATAATTGCCCGAATTTTAACAATTCTATCTGAGCAAAAATTAGCCCAAAGTCCAAAGCCAAAAAAACTCACCAAAAAGCAAAAAAAAGCACAAAAAGTCGTATTTGCAAAATCGCCAAAATCAATCAAAGCCCATTTTAATGCACATATCAAGCCGCTTTTAGCCCCAAAAATTCAAACAAAACCAGCAGAAATGAGTAGCCAAAATGAACAATAATTTAGAAAAAATGCCCCAAAAGCGTAATCTTCGTAAAACATTGCAAGGAAAAGTGATTCGCACTTCTGAAAAAACAATAATGGTTTCTGTTGAGACAGCTTATAAACATAAACTTTATGGAAAACGGTTCAAAAAAACTAAAAAATTTGCAACTCATGACCAAGCAGGAACAGCAAATGTTGGTGATTTTGTTAAAATAGCAGAATGCCGTCCAATTTCAAAAACAAAACATTTCCGTCTAGTTGAAGTTTTACAAAAAAAAGGAGAAGTCTAAAATGGTTCAAGAACAATCTCGTTTAAATGTTGCTGACAATTCGGGCGCAAAAATTGTTGGTGTAATTCGAAATTTAGGTGGATCTGTTAAAAAAACTTCAAATATTGGCGACATTGTTGTAGTTTCTGTTAAAAAAGCAATTCCTAACGGAATGCTCAAAGAAGGACAAGTCGTAAAAGCACTAATTGTCCGTTCAACATATGGTCTTCGTCGTCCAAATGGTTCACATATAAAATTTGATGACAATGCAGTTGTGATTATCAAAGAGGATGGAACCCCAAGAGGAACACGTGTTTTTGGACCAATTGCCAGAGAAATCCGTGAAAAAGGTTACCTAAAAATCGCTTCACTGGCGCAGGAGGTTCTCTAAAAAATGCAAAAAATTCGTAAAAATGATTCAGTTGTAGTTTTATCTGGCGATGACAAAGGTAAGGTTTCATCTGTCCTTGAAATAATTCCTGCCAAAAATGCGGCAATTGTTAAAGATGTCAACATTAAAACAAAACACCGTAAACCTTCAAATCAAAATACAAAAGGTGAAATTGTCACTTATGAGGCGCCAATTTTACTTTCAAAACTAGCACTTGTTGCCAAAAAAGCTGGAAAAGATAAGCCAGCCGTGCCAACTCGTGTTGGTTTTAAAGTCGAAAATGGTAAAAAAACCCGAATTGCAAAAAAAACAGGAAAGGCTATTTAGTATGACAAAGCTTCAAGAGCACTATCGTGATAATGTTTTTGGCCAACTAAAAGACCATTTTAATTTCAAATCTCCTTCTGAAGTTCCCAAAATTGTAAAAGTTGTCGTTAATATGACTGCCGGAAATCAAGTAACAAATGCAAAAGCAATTGAAGCTGTTCTTGATGATCTTGCAAACATTACCGGTCAAAAACCGTATAAAACAGTGGCAAAAAAATCACTTGCAACTTGAAAACTTCGTCAAGGAATGCCAGTTGGTGGAAAAGTTACTCTCCGTCGTGAACAAATGTGGAATTTTCTTTCAAAAGTTCTCAATATTGCAATTCCTCGTATTCGTGATTTTCGTGGTCTTTCACCTAAGTCTTTTGATGGTAAAGGAAATTTTGCCCTTGGTTTTAAAGAATCAATCGTTTTTCCTGAGATAACTTTTGATAAAATCACAAAAATTCGCGGACTTGATGTAATAATAGTAACAAGTGCAAAAAATAATGAGCAAGCCTTAAAACTTCTTGAATTATTAGGCTTTCCTTTTGCGAAAAAAAGTTAATTTTTTCGCAAAAAATTTTAAAAATTTTTTAGGTTAAAGGATAAATCTATGGCAAAAATGTCGTGAAAAGTCAAAGCAAATCGGGCTCCTAAATTCAAAGTTCGCGCCTATACTCGTTGTCAGTTGTGTGGCCGTTCTCATTCAGTTTTAAGAAAATTCCGTATTTGCCGTATTTGTTTTCGTACTTTGGCTCACCAAGGACGAATTCCTGGAATTAAGAAAGCGAGTTGGTAAAATTATGGCTTTTATAACAGATCCAATTGCTGATATGCTAACCCGAATTCGGAATGCAACAATCAGAAAACACAAACAAGTATCATTTGAGCACTCAAAAATTAAAGTAAAAATGTTAGAAATTATTAAAGAAGCTGGATATATTAAAGATTTCCAAATTGAAGGCGAGCTTAAAAAAACAATAACTGTTGAGCTTAAATACAAAGGAACTACCTCATCAATTTCTGGACTAAAAAGAATTTCTAAACCTTCGCTTCGCGTTTATGCTCCTGCCCAAAAAATTCCTTTTGTCCAATCTGGCTACGGAATTGCAATTTTATCAACTTCAAAAGGGCTCTTAACTGATTCACAAGCAAGAAAGGAAAATGTCGGCGGTGAAATTATCGCCTACATTTGGTAAAAAATATGTCACGTGTCGGTAATCGTGTTTTAATTATTCCTGAAAAAGTTAGTGTTGAAATTAATGGCTCAAATGTTAAAATTCAAGGTCCGCTTGGTATTTTAGAGCGCCAATTTTCTGATTTAATTACAATAATTCAAGAAAATAATACACTAAAAACAATCAGAAAATCTGAAGAAAAACAAGTAAAACAACTTCATGGAACAACAAATTCTCACCTTAGTGGAATGCTAATTGGTGTCTCAAAAGGTTTTCAAAAAGAACTTAAAATTAAAGGGGTTGGGTACAAGGCAACACTAAAAGAAAAAGTTATTGAACTTTTAGTTGGTTATTCTCATCCAGTTGAACTCAAAGTGCCAGGCGAACTTGATGTTTTAGTACCAAATGCAACAACTATTGTAATTAAAGGGATTGACAAACAAAAAGTTGGCCAATTTAGCGCCCAAATTCGTCAAGTTCGTCGACCAAATCCTTATTCAGGCAAAGGAATTTCTTATAGTAACGAAATTCTTAAACTCAAAGAAGGGAAAAAAGCTTCTAAATAATTATGCAAAAATCACGTAATTTTCACCGAAAAGCAAAACATGTCCGTATTTTGAAAAAACTTAGTCCTTCGCACCAAGAGCAAAAAAAATACCGGATTGGCGTATATAAATCTTTACGTCATTTTTATGCTTATATTTTTGATCCTTGGAAAAATCAAGTTATCCTTTCGGTTTCAACACTTGATAAATCTGATAAATACAGCGGAAATATCCAAGCTGCAAGTAATTTAGCCCCTGAATTATACGCTAAATTAAAAGAGCTTAAATTGGAAGAAAATCCTTTTGTTTTTGACCGAAGCGGTTATTTATATCATGGTCGCATTAAAGCTTTTGCCGAATCATTAAGAGCCCAAGGAGTAAAATTCTAAAATGGATACAAATCTTCAAAATAAACCAACCCAGCAAAAAACAAACCAAAACAGTCAAAATCAAAAACAATTGACTCCAAAAGAACCAAACCGTCAACGTCCACGTGCTCAGCGTCAAAAACCAAAAGAGAAAAATTTTCGCCCTGAGTTTGAAGAGAGAATAATTTCAGTTGCCCGGGTAACTAAAGTTGTAAAAGGTGGTCGCCGTTTTTCTTTTAGTGCCTTTGCCGTTGTTGGAAACAAAAAAGGAAAAGTTGGTCTAGGTCACGGAAAAGCTAACGAAGTGCAAGACTCAATTCGCAAAGCCGTAAAAGATGCACAAAACCGGCTTGTAACTGTGCCAATTTATCGAAGATCAACTGTTCCACACGAGATAAATGCTAAATATTCAGCCTCAAAAATTCTCATCAAACCAGCCCCAAGAGGTAAAGGAATTGTTGCTTCAAATACCGTGCGTGCTGTTGTTGAACTTGCTGGATATACCGATATTTATACAAAAACTTACGGATCAAGAACAAAAATTAACGTTGTGCGTGCAACTCTCAAAGCGCTTTTAGGACTTAAAACTATTAATCAAATAGCTGAACTTCGTGATCTTAATCCTTCACAAGTTTTAGCTCAAAAAAAATAACTTTTGCTTTACAAATTCATAAATTTTTCCCTTTATTTAAAAAATAGCAAAAAATCTTTAAATTTGTAGTGCCTCTAAGTAAAATTTAGGCACTACAAATTGCTTAAAACTTTTTTTCATTTTTTTTGAAAAAAAGTTTTAAAATAAAGTATAATTATATAACTTAAAAAAATAGGAACAAACATGGCAATAAGACTTGAAAATTTAACTTATACCCCTGGTGCAAGAACAAAAAAACACCGTAAAGGGCGTGGGCATGCTGCTGGAAAAGGTAAACAAGCCGGTAGAGGTCAATCTGGACAAAAAAAACGTTCAACTGTTCGTCTTGGCTTTGAAGGTGGTCAAAACCCTTGATTTCGTCGTGTGCCAAAAATTGGTTTCCGCAATTTTAACTCAAAAAAATATGAAATCTTTAATTTATCAGATCTTGAAAGCCGTTATCAAGATGGGGATAAAGTTAGTCTTGAGTCACTTTATCTTAAAGGTGTGCTTAAAAAACGTAATTTGCCAGCAAAATTACTTGCAAAAGGTGAATTAACTAAAAAACTTTTTGTAACAACAAATGCTTATTCTGAAGCGGCATTAGTTAAAATTGAAGAGCTTGGCGGTTCAATAACTGAGGTAAACTAGTGAGCAAACTTTTTGCTAAACTTTGAGAAAAGACAAATTCTGGATATATAAGTTTGAAAAATTATATCCAACTTGTTTATAAAGAAAAAGTTCTTGCCCGCAAAATAATTTTTACATTTTTTTTATTGGTAATTTTTATTGTTTGTGGTACAATTACTATTCCTGGGCTCAGGTTGTTGCAATTTCAAATTGATACCAACTCATTTTTAGGTATCATTAATACCGTCGGTGGTGGCGGGTTACTTAATTTTTCAGTTGTTGCCTTAGGCATCAGCCCTTTTATTACGTCGTCTTTGTTTATGCTTATTGCGCAGACAAAGATTTTTCCTCCAATTCATCGACTTTCCCAGTCTGGTCCTGCCGGAAGAAGAAAAATCAATATAATTACAAGGTTTTTGACTCTTCTTGTTGCGCTTATTCAGGCGATTGTTTTAATTCGAACCGTTATTCTTAATGAAAGTTTTGGCTTTGTTCGTTTAGAAATTACTAGCGCTGCATATGTTTGGTTTGTTTTACCACTTATTTTAGTCGCTGGTTCGCTGTTTTCCTTGTTTTTAGCCGAACAGATAACCGATAAAGGTGTAGGAAACGGGACTTCGTTATTAATTTTTTCGGGAATAATTGTTGGTCTTCCACAACGTTTTCGTCATGCTTTTGAGTATTTAGTCGATCTTTCTTCCCCTTCTTCCTTAATAACGCAAGTTCTTAGTTTTATCCTTTATATTGTTGCATTTTTGGCTATTTTATTTATATCAGTTTATGTTTATTTGGCCGAGAGAAAAATCCCAATTCAACAAACTGGTTCAGGAATGTCCAAAAACATTAAAGAAATATCGGTTTTACCTTTAAAACTAAATCCAGCCGGAATTATGCCAGTAATTTTTGCTTTAATTGTTGTTTCAATCCCTTCACTTTTGACCGGATTTTTTGACCGAAACACTTCAGCTGCCCGTAATTGAATCGATAATAATTTGCAAATTCACCATCCTATTGGTCTTACTATTTTTATTGTATGTAATATTATTTTTAGCATTATTATGTCGCTTCAACAATCACGGATTGATAAAATTTCTCAGGATTTTGCAAAAAATTCAACTTTTATCCCCGGTATTCGTCCTGGCGAGCAAACTGAAGATTATTTAATTGGTGTTATTCTTCGAATTTCAGTATTTAGTGCAATTTATTTAACTTTTCTTGGAATTTTCCAGCCAATTGCGATAATGTTAGGTCTACCTTCGGCAATAACGTTTTCAGGAACTTCGATAATAATTTTAGGAACAACTGCTCTTGAGACTATATCGCAAATTAAAGCACGTTATGGAGCGCAAAAAGTACTAAAACAAACAAAAAAAATCCGCAAAAATCTTTCATACAAACAAGATTCTTCCTCAGCAAAGTCAAGTCGCGATTTATTATGGTAAAAAATTAAAAAAGGTCTTAAAAATTTAACAATGTCATCATCTAATTCAAAAATTCTTTTAATTGGCGCCCCTGGTTCAGGAAAAGGTAGTATTTCAAAAATTCTAGTTGACAAGTTTAAATTAGTTCATATTTCTACTGGTAATCTTTTCCGTGAAAAAATTGAAAAAGATCGTGATTTTGCCGAGAAAATTCAAAACTATGTTAAAAATGGCCTATACGTTCCTGATGAAATCACTAACGATTTATTGTCAAATTTTATCAGTCAACTCTCGCCGCAAACAGGTTATATTCTTGATGGCTACCCGCGGACATTAAACCAACTCAATTTTATGAACGAAAATAAAATTGATGTTGACAAAGTTTTTTACCTCCAAATCCAGCCAGAGACAATAGTTAGCCGCCTTTCTCAACGTTTGTTTTGCAGTAAATGTCAAAAATCATATAATTTATTACTAGCAAAACCAAAAGTAGAAAATACATGCGACATTGACAACGAGCCTTTATTTACCCGACCAGATGATCGTCCTGAAATTGTTAAGCTTCGAATTGAAAAATTTAATGAATCTGTAAGCCCAATTGTCGATTTTTATGAAAAACATGGTAAAATTTATTACTTAAATGTTGACAGAAGCCTGGATAAAATTGTTAGTGAAATTGAAAAATGTCTCTAATTAAAACAGAATTTGAAATTGAGCAACTAAAAATTGCCGCTAAACTCCTGGCAGAAGTCAAGAAAAAAATTTATGACTTTGTAAGACCAGGAATCTCTTTAAAAGAAATTGATGCCATCGCTTTTGATGAGATTATTGCTAAGGGTGCCAAACCAGCATTTTTAAATTATCACGGTTTTCCGGCAACTATTTGTATAAGTGTTAATGAAATCCTCATTCATGGTATTCCAAATGACTACATTCTTCAAGAAGGTGATTTGGTTTCCGTTGATTTAGGGCTATCTTATAATGGTTTTTTTGCCGACAGTGCTTTTAGTAAATCCCTTGGCCCAAATGTTGAAAATGAAAAACTAATAAAATGCGCTGAGGAAGCTTTTTTTGCCGGATTTAAGGCAATTAAACCTGGCGCAACAACAGGGGACATTGGTTTTGCGATCAGTCAAGTAATAAGATCTTATGGATTTTTTACCCCTGTTGAATTTTGCGGGCATGGTATTGGCAAAAAATTGCACGAAAATCCGAATATTTTCAATTTTGGCGTCCCGGGTACAGGAAAAAAATTACAAAATAATATGGTAATTTGTATTGAGCCAATGATCGTCCAGAGTTCTCCGCGAATAAAAATTTTAAAAGACGGATGATCGGTACAATCAAATGATGGTAAAAAAACTTCCCATTATGAACAAATGATTTTAATTCAAGACGGGAAGGGAATAATACTAACAGAAATGGATCAAAAATAGATGCAAAATTCTTCAAAAGAACAAAAATTATTATTTCAAGGTAAAATATCACACGTTTTTAATTCCCAAGAATACGAAGTAACTCTTGAAAACGGAGTAAAATTAAATTGTCATATTGCTGGGAAAATGAAACTTCACCACATTAAAATTATTTTAGGCGACAGCGTTAAGGTTGAAATGTCACCTTATGATCTTTCAAAAGGAAGAATTGTTTACCGCTTTAAATAATTTTTTTGAAATTATTACCTAAATTTAAAGGAAAAAAATGAAAGTTCGAGCAAGTATTAAAAAAATTTGCAAAGATTGTAAAATAATTAAGCGTCGTTCGGTGAACCGTGTAATTTGTGTTTTGAAAAAACACAAACAAAGACAAGGGTAGTTTTTGATTTTTGTTCTATTTTGTTAGTATTTTTCGCCTTTAAATTTCTAGAGGTGAAAAATAAAATTTTATAAAAAGGAAAATATATTTATTTAAATAAGTTTAAAATATGGCACGTATTCTTAATGTTGAAATCCCCAATCATAAAAGAATTGTAATTGCTCTTACAAGTATTTATGGAATTGGAAAATCGCTTGCTGCAGAAATAATTGACAAAACTGCTGCAATTCAGCAAGAAAAATTTGGGAAAAAATATCCTGTTTTAACCCAAGATACAAAAGTTAAAGAAATCCAAGAAGATGTTTTGCAAATCATTCGTGATATTGCAAAAACTTATAAAACCGAAGGTGATCTGCACCGTGAAGTTCAGTCAAATATTAAAAGACTAATTGAAATTAAATGTTATCGTGGAATCCGTCATCGTAAAGGTCTTCCAGTTCGTGGTCAAGTAACTCAGAAAAACGCACGTACTCGAAAAGGTCCAAGAAAAGCAATTATGGCAAAAAAAGACAAAGGTAAAAAATAGTTAATCATGGCAACTAATACTCGTAAAGTTAAAAAAATCCGTCCAAAAAATGTAACAGCCGGAATTGCCCACATTCACTCTTCACACCAAAACACGATAATTTCTTTCACTGACAAACAAGGAAATGTAATTTCTTGAGCTAGTTCAGGGTCAATTGGCTTTAAAGGAACAAAGAAAAAAACCGCATATGCTGCTACCTTAGCAACAGCTGCTGCTGCCCAAAAGGCCCGTGAACACGGAATGCGTGAGGTTGTTGTTCACCTTAAAGGAACTGGGCAAGGAAAAGAAGCCGCCCGTAAGCAAATTATAACTTCAGGAATTAATATTTTACTTACCCAAGACGTCACCCCAATTCCTCACAATGGAACTCGCCCACCGCGTAAATGATTTAAACGTCAGGAAAAAAGGTAGGATTTTATGAAAAAACATGCAAATGTTTATTATTCTGAAAACTTAACTGACCAAATTAGTGAATTTGAAACAAGTTTTGAACTAAAACCGCTCGAGCGCGGACTTGGAAATACAATCGGAAATGCCCTTCGTCGTGTAGTTCTGTCTTCCATCACTTCTTGTGCTGTTTTTGGGGTAAAAATTGCCGGCGTAACTCATGAATTTAGTATTCTTGATGATGTAATTGAAGATGTTGTTACAATTCTAAACAACCTAAAAAGAGTCCGTTTTTTCTATGATCCTGCTCTTTTTGATCAAAATCAAATTCACCGGGCAAGTTTTAATGGCCAAAAAGCTGGACAAATTTATGCTCGGGACATTGTTTCTGACAGCGGACTAAAAATTGTCAATCCTGATTTATATATTGCTGATGTTTCCCGGGTTAATTCACTTAAATTTGAACTTTTTATAACCTCAGGTAAAGGTTTTAGCGATTTTGAGACTAACAAAAAATTCGTCAACGAAGTTTTACTAAGTCTTGAATCAAATCTTGATGGCACAGTTTTGGCTGTTGATAGTGATTTTTCACCGGTTTTAAGTGCTAATTATCAATCTGTGGAAATTAACTCAGCCAGCCCGATTGTTGAAGAAAAACTAAGTTTTTCAATCAAAACTGACGGTTCCATTAAAGCAAAAGATGCTGTCTCTGAGGGTTCAAAAATCTTATTAGCCCACCTTAATATTTTGGCAAATGTCGAAAACATTAACAAATTCTCCGAGGAATTTTTTGAACCTTTGGTTGTCAAAGAAGAACCATCCCGCCGCTTTTCGGATGCAATTGAGTCTTTGGATCTTTCGGTGCGCTCAATAAATGCGCTTAGACGCGCACATTATTATAAAATTTCTGACATTGAAAATCTAACACAAGATGACTTTGAAAATATTAAAAATCTTGGCCGTAAATCAGTTCAGGAAATAATTGAAAAACTTGAAATATATAAAAACGAACAAAAAGGAGAAAACTAATTATGGCTAATCCGCACCAAATTTATTCCCGTGATGCTGCCTGAGATCGCCAAGTTTTCCGCTCACTTGCAACTTCTTTAATTTTACATGGTCATCTAAAAACCACGCTTGCACGGGCAAAACGTCTTCGTTCTGTTGTTGAAAAACTAATTACCAAAGCCAAAAAAAATGATCTAGCAGCTCGCCGTCAGGTTCTTAGTTATTTATATAACCAAAAAACCAAAGATGGAATGAAGGTTATGCCTTATTTATTTACCAAAATAGCACCTCGTTACCAGGAAAGACAAGGTGGTTATACTCGAATAGTGAAAATTCCTAGCCGAAATGGTGATAATTCAAAAATGGCGATTATCGAACTAGTTTAGTTAGAAATTTAAAGACCAAAATCTAAAAAAGCCTATGAATTCATAGGTTTTTTTGTGCTTTTAGGTCAAAAATTGTTCCTGAATCTCGAGTTTCCCGGTTTGATGCAAAAATTTGCTTTTTAGTTAATATAAATAGGCAAAATACCTGTAAAATCCGTGCTTTTTAAGGTTAAAATCTTAATTTTCCCGAGTTTCCCAGTTTGAAGGCAAAAATTCACTTTTTAGTAAATATAAATATGAAAAAAGACCTGTAAATCGGTGTTTTTTGAATGTAAAACCTTAATTTTTATTGGTAGCATTTGGTAGCATTTTAAGTAATTTTATGGTATAATTATACATTATGAAAAAACAAAATTTGTTTTTATTTAGTGTTTGAGGATCTTCAAAAGATAAACCATATAAATATGTTGGCTGAACACAAGGTTATTCCAAAGGTCCAAAACGTTGATTTAGTTTAGGAAATGAGCGGAATTTGGAAAAAATTAATCCAAATGCTGTTCAAATTATCAAAGAAAAATTGAAATTGTTTTCAAATTTAGATGACAAAGATAAAGTCAAGGCTATTTTACTTGATTCTATTAAAAATTCCGCAATAATCGAAGGTTCGGTTTTTGTTGGCGGGGAATTAATTGAAAAACTTATTGAAAAGCACAATATTTTTGAATCACTTCCTAAAAGTAGACATAAAAATATGAAAGAAATTTTTAACTACTTAATTTCAAAACGGATCACTGATCCTGGCAGCATTATTAATGCTTTTGATAAAAAGGATGACTACTCAAATCAAATAAATGCTTCCAAAAATAGCTTTTATAGACTCCTAGATCTTGTCTTTGAGTCACAAAATCAACTTTTAAATAGTGTCAACAAAATGGTAACAAGCGAACTTGGAAAAAGGGACAGTGAATTTTATTTTGACTCATCAACAATCTATTTTGAGACATTTGAAAGAAATGGATTAAGAATTCCTGGCTATTCTAAAGATGCTAAATTCAAAGAAGACCAAATTGTCATTGGCTTAGCGTGTGATAAAAATGGTATTCCTTTTCATATTAAAGTTTTTAAAGGAAATACCGGCGATTCTAGTACATTAATCCCTTTTGTATTAGATGTTGAATCCAAATATAATATCAAAAATATGACAATAATCGCTGATCGCGGCATGTCAACTGCTGCAAATATTCGATTTCTTGAATCAAGAAACTATAATTTTATTATTTCATATCGTGCAAAGGTAGGGACTCAAAAATTCAAAAATTATTTACTAGATCCAAGGGATTATGTTGATGTAAATGCGGATTTTAAGTATAAAAAAGAAGAATTTTATTCATCTTATAAAAATAAAAGATACACTGAAAATATTAGAAGAAGAATTATTACTTACAGTACAAAAAGAGCGATAAAAGACAGAAAAGCTCGTGAAGAGCAAATCGAAAGTTTTATTAAAAAACAAAATAAAGACGGTTTTATTGAAGTAAACAAATTGTTTGGTAAAAAACCTAAATATTTTAAGGAAATTTCAAACATGAAATTTGAATTAGATCAAAGTAAAATTGACAAAGACAAACAATTTGACGGTTACTATGTTTATGAAACAAATATGCTAAATTTGAATGTCTTAGATATAGTTGAAAAATACCAAAAACAGTGGAATATTGAAGCTAATTTTAGAAGTCTAAAAGGTTTGTTGAATATTCGGCCCGTATTTTTAAGAATTGACGAGCACATTCTAGCTCATACACTTTTGTGTTTTATCTCACTAGTTATTTTAAAAACTATAATATTTAAAATCAACAAACATATTAGTGATAACAAGTTATTTGAAAACAATCAATTAACTGAGGTTGGTTTAGTAACGATGTTGCAAAAATTAAGGCAAAGGGTTGAATTTAACACTTTAGATCAGCAAATAACATTTAAAAATCGAGATGGTGTTCCTAGTGATCCGAATATTTGAAATAGGTATGATTTTTACTTTGATATCTTAATAAATCACTAATAAAATTGTTATTAACTTTTACCGAAAAACTTAAAAAAGTGCCTAAAACCAGATGCTTTTTTAAAATTACCTTATCAAACTGGGAAACTCGGGAGGTTAAAATCTTAATTTTTATTATTTTAAAATCAACCTTTTACGAAAAAAAATGCTTGGTTTGTGAAAAAATTAAGGTATAATTAGAATCACTTAAGAATAAGACACTTTTAGATAAAAATGAAAAAATTCACTAAAAAATACGGGTTTATTGGTTTATTTTTGGCTCTAAATCTTGGAATTTTGTTAGCAAACGTTGGTTTGCTAACAAATAATTGAATAAAACTCAGCCCAAAAATTAACCATGAAAGTCTTTTAAAGTCAATTGTTGAAATTAAGCTTCAAAAAAACGATGATATTTCTTTTGCTACCGGTTTTGTTATAGATAATAAAATTATTACAAATAAACACATTCTTGAAAATAGCGATGAAATCGATATTTTTTATCGCTTTGCAAATGAAAAAGACTACAAAAAAACTAAAATAATAAAAATTTCACCAAACTATGACATATTAAGTTTGGAACTAAACACACAAGTTAAAAATCTTGAAATAGAAGAAAAATTTGATTATGGCGATGAAATTTTTACAATTGGAAATCCACATAATCTTGGCTTAACAATCAACAAAGGAATAGTTTCAGGAACTAATAAAATAACTAATCAAAATTTTGTTAGAACTAGTATCACAATTGAGCCAGGAAATAGTGGTGGTCCTGTTTTAAATACTAAAAATAAAGTAATCGGGATAATGACGTTTCGGCTTATAAATGAAAAACCAGTTCAAGGTATTTCTTTTTTTGTACCTTCAAGCAATATAAAAGAATTTTTAAATTCAAATTAAATTTTTAATTTTCTAAATTATTAACTATCAACTCCATTAGATAAATATAGTCAAAGTTATTAAAATTTGTGATTAGTTTACTCTATTAAGAAATTTCGCAGCAAGGAAATAATATGCCATAAGTGGTAACATGTTGGTAGAGCCATTTTGTTCAATTAATAAATTCTATAGCGCAAGAACAACGGCATTTTAAGGTTCCCTTGTCTAAATGTTGCTTTATTCTAATAAAATATTCTACACTACAAAAACTATACTTGCTCTTGCGTCTTGCCTTGCAGTATTCATTTTTTACTCTAAAATGCAATTTTAATTCACACAAATATCCTTTTTTTCATAGGCCTTCTCGATGTCTTCAGTTTTACTCTATTAAGAAATTGTACAGCACAAAAACATATAAGAGATTTTGCAAAAGGTCTGGAGTTTTACTCTAGTAAAAAATTGTACAGCACAAAAACTAGTATAGACCCGAGTAATATGGTCTTAATGTTTTACTCTAGTAAAAAATTGTACAGCACAAAAACGGATTAGCGAATATTTGACTCTTGAAGATGGTTTTACTCTATCAAGAAATTGTACAACACAAAAACTTTGAGATATATTCTTTTTTGAACCTTGCGTTTTACTCTAGTAAGAAATTGCACAGCACAAAAACTAAAAGAAGTCAGAAAATTTTATGGGCTTGAGTTTTACTCTAGTAAGAAATTGTACAGCACAAAAACATTAGCTGAGATATTTCAGTTAGTCTAAAGTTTTACTCTAGTAAGAAATTGTACAGCACAAAAACTAATCACGAAAAAGCGTATAATTAGTCACGGTTTTACTCTAGTAAGAAATTGTACAGCACAAAAACAGATAGACGTCTAATTATCCGGGGTAAAAAGTTTTACTCTAGTAAGAAATTGTACAGCACAAAAACATCTAATACTATTATACCACCTTTTTAAAAGTTTTACTCTAGTAAGAAATTGTACAGCACAAAAACGAAAAACACGAGTACGGAAAGGGATACGGAAGTTTTACTCTAGTAAGAAATTGTACAGCACAAAAACGTAGTACTAAACTCTCTATACGGAAAGTTCGTTTTACTCTAGTAAGAAATTGTACAGCACAAAAACTTAAGTAGGGGGTGTTGCTGTAAAATTCTGTTTTACTCTAGTAAGAAATTGTACAGCACAAAAACGAGTTAAACAAAGGTGAAAGTACAAGTCAAGTTTTACTCTAGTAAGAAATTGTACAGCACAAAAACACTTGACCGTTATTCCCGAGTTTCCCAGTTTGGTGAGGTAATTTTAAAAAAGTATCCAGTTTTAGGGACTTTTTTAAGTTTTTGGAAAAATTTAATTACAATTTTTTTACTGATTTATTAACACATCATGGTAAAAATCATACCTATTTCAAATATTCGGATCACTAGGAACACCATCGCGATTTTTAAATGTTATTTGCTGATCTAAAGTGTTAAATTCAACCCTTTGCCTTAATTTTTGCAACATTGTTACTAAACCAACTTCAGTTAATTGACTGTTTTCAAATAATTTTTTATCAGCAATATGTTTGTTGATTTTAAATATTATAGTTTTTAAAATAACTAGTGAGATAAAACACAAAAGTGTGTGAGCTAGAATATGCTCGTCAATTCTTAAAAATACGGGGCGAATATTCAATAAACCTTTTAGACTTCTAAAATTAGCTTCAATATTCCACTGTTTTTGGTATTTTCCAACTATGTCTAAAACATTCAAATTTAGTATATTTGTTTCATAAACATAGTAGCCATCAAATTGTTTGTCTTTGTCAATTTTGCTTTGATCCAATTCAAATTTCATGTTTGAAATTTCCTTAAAATATTTAGGTTTTTTACCAAACAATTTGTTTACTTCAATAAAACCGTCTTTATTTTGTTTTTTAATAAAACTTTGGATTTGCTCCTCGCGAGCTTTTCTGTCTTTTATCGCTCTTTTTGTACTGTAAGTAATAATTCTTCTTCTAATATTTTCGGTGTATCTTTTATTCTTATAAGATGAATAAAATTCTTCTTTTTTATACTTAAAATCCGCGCTTACATTAACATAATCGCTTGGATCTAGTAAATAATTTTTAAATTTTTGAGTCCCTACCTTTGCATGATAAGAAATAATGAAATTATAGTTTCTTGATTCAAGAAATCGAATATTTGCAGCAGTTGACATACCACGATCAGCGATTATTGTCATATTTTTTATATTATATTTGGATTCAACATCTAATACAAAAGGGATTAATGTACTAGAATCGCCGGTATTTCCTTTAAAAACTTTAATATGAAAAGGAATACCATTTTTATCACACGCTAAGCCAATGACAATTTGATCTTCTTTGAATTTAGCATCTTTAGAATAACCAGGAATTCTTAATCCATTTCTTTCAAATGTCTCAAAATAGACTGTTGATGAGTCAAAATAAAATTCACTGTCCCTTTTTCCAAGTTCACTTGTTACCATTTTATTAAGACTGTCTAAAAGTTGATTTTGTGACTCAAAAACAAGATCTAAGAGTCTATAAAAGCTATTTTTGGAAGTATTTATTTGATTTGAGTAGTCATCCTTTTTATCAAAAGCATTAATAATGCTGCCAGGATCGGTGATCCGTTTTGAAATTAAGTAGTTAAAAATTTCTTTCATATTTTTATGTCTACTTTTAGGAAGTGATTCAAAAATATTGTGCTTTTCAATAAGTTTTTCAATTAATTCCCCGCCAACAAAAACCGAACCTTCGATTATGGTGGAATTTTTAATAGAATCAAGTAAAGCAATCTTGACTTTATGCATGTCATCTAAATTTGAAAACAATTTCAATTTTTCTTTGATAATTTGAATAGCATTTGGATTAATTTTTTCCAAATTTTGCACATTTCCTAAACTAAATCACCGTTTTGGAGATTTGCCATAACCTTGTGTTCAGCCAACATATTTATATAGTTTATCTTTCGAGTTTCCTCAAACATTAAATAAAACCAAATTTTGCTTTTTCATAATTTATAATTATACCATAAAAATTAATTTAAAAATGTAATTAAACGGAATTAATAAAAAATAAGGTTTTACAGTAAAAAAACACCGATTTACGGGTATTTTTGCTTATTCGCATTCACTAAAAAGTGAATTTTTGCCTTCAAACTGGGAAACTCAGGAAGTACAAGTCAAGTTTTACTCTAGTAAGAAATTGTACAGCACAAAAACACTTGACCGTTATTAAAAGCAGCAGACCCAGTTTTACTCTAGTAAGAAATTGTACAGCACAAAAACGAAAAACACGAGTACGGAAAGGGATACGGAAGTTTTACTCTAGTAAGAAATTGTACAGCACAAAAACAAAGACTCAATTCCAAGGATATTCTGGTCTGTTTTACTCTAGTAAGAAATTGTACAGCACAAAAACCACAAGTGGATCAGGAAAAACAACTATTACAGTTTTACTCTAGTAAGAAATTGTACAGCACAAAAACGAGCAACCAGTATTTTAAATAATACTATCTGTTTTACTCTAGTAAGAAATTGTACAGCACAAAAACTTGTATTGGTGAGTTTCAAAGTCACATGCCGTTTTACTCTAGTAAGAAATTGTACAGCACAAAAACTAATCACGAAAAAGCGTATAATTAGTCACGGTTTTACTCTAGTAAGAAATTGTACAGCACAAAAACAGATAGACGTCTAATTATCCGGGGTAAAAAGTTTTACTCTAGTAAGAAATTGTACAGCACAAAAACATCTAATACTATTATACCACCTTTTTAAAAGTTTTACTCTAGTAAGAAATTGTACAGCACAAAAACGAAAAACACGAGTACGGAAAGGGATACGGAAGTTTTACTCTAGTAAGAAATTGTACAGCACAAAAACGTAGTACTAAACTCTCTATACGGAAAGTTCGTTTTACTCTAGTAAGAAATTGTACAGCACAAAAACTTAAGTAGGGGGTGTTGCTGTAAAATTCTGTTTTACTCTAGTAAGAAATTGTACAGCACAAAAACGAGTTAAACAAAGGTGAAAGTACAAGTCAAGTTTTACTCTAGTAAGAAATTGTACAGCACAAAAACACTTGACCGTTATTAAAAGCAGCAGACCCAGTTTTACTCTAGTAAGAAATTGTACAGCACAAAAACGAAAAACACGAGTACGGAAAGGGATACGGAAGTTTTACTCTAGTAAGAAATTGTACAGCACAAAAACTGAATTCATCGCTTTTCAAAAAGGCTTTGAGTTTTACTCTAGTAAGAAATTGTACAGCACAAAAACAAAGACTCAATTCCAAGGATATTCTGGTCTGTTTTACTCTAGTAAGAAATTGTACAGCACAAAAACCACAAGTGGATCAGGAAAAACAACTATTACAGTTTTACTCTAGTAAGAAATTGTACAGCACAAAAACGAGCAACCAGTATTTTAAATAATACTATCTGTTTTACTCTAGTAAGAAATTGTACAGCACAAAAACTTGTATTGGTGAGTTTCAAAGTCACATGCCGTTTTACTCTAGTAAGAAATTGTACAGCACAAAAACACCCAATTTGACTCAATCAAGACAAGACTTGTTTTACTCTAGTAAGAAATTGTACAGCACAAAAACTCGGGAAACATTATTTTTTGAGAACTTTATGTTTTACTCTAGTAAGAAATTGTACAGCACAAAAACTGTAGGTCAATGTAACCTTTAACTTTGACGTTTTACTCTAGTAAGAAATTGTACAGCACAAAAACTAGATTAGGTCTGTTTGAACTATACCCAGGGTTTTACTCTAGTAAGAAATTGTACAGCACAAAAACTGACTAAAACGACTACTTGCTAAGTATATCGTTTTACTCTAGTAAGAAATTGTACAGCACAAAAACTCTAAATAAACGCTCGTTTTTCATGCTTTAGTTTTACTCTAGTAAGAAATTGTACAGCACAAAAACGAATATGTATAATTCCTTTATTTTTTGTTGGTTTTACTCTAGTAAGAAATTGTACAGCACAAAAACGAATATGTATAATTCCTTTATTTTTTGTTGGTTTTACTCTAGTAAGAAATTGTACAGCACAAAAACGAAATTGAAAACCAATTTTTAAGATATTTAGTTTTACTCTAGTAAGAAATTGTACAGCACAAAAACATTTCGTCATCGCTGGTGCTACAAAATCAGGTTTTACTCTAGTAAGAAATTGTACAGCACAAAAACTCCCTTTTTGTATAGTCTTTAAAAATTAAGGTTTTACTCTAGTAAGAAATTGTACAGCACAAAAACTCGATTTGAAAAGGATCCATTCCAAGAAATGTTTTACTCTAGTAAGAAATTGTACAGCACAAAAACTTGTGGGCTTCCATTATTAATTGATTGACTGTTTTACTCTAGTAAGAAATTGTACAGCACAAAAACATCAGCATTATTATAATGCAGAAGTAGTAAGTTTTACTCTAGTAAGAAATTGTACAGCACAAAAACAAAAGTGCCTTTCTAAAATCATTTGAGGCAGTTTTACTCTAGTAAGAAATTGTACAGCACAAAAACGATCTACAATCCTGTTAAATCTACTTGGAAGTTTTACTCTAGTAAGAAATTGTACAGCACAAAAACAAGGCTAGTGTTGATAAACAAAAAAAAGAAGTTTTACTCTAGTAAGAAATTGTACAGCACAAAAACTTATCGATAAGAGTATAACTTTATTTTATTGTTTTACTCTAGTAAGAAATTGTACAGCACAAAAACGCTAGAGGATCTAATTGACGACGAAGATGAGTTTTACTCTAGTAAGAAATTGTACAGCACAAAAACAGGCTAGTGTTGATAAACAAAAAAAAGAATGTTTTACTCTAGTAAGAAATTGTACAGCACAAAAACCTGTAAAGTATAAGTCAAGGTCGATTTCTTGTTTTACTCTAGTAAGAAATTGTACAGCACAAAAACGTCTTGGAAGTTTAAATACATTCCCTTTTTGTTTTACTCTAGTAAGAAATTGTACAGCACAAAAACATTAAATTTGGGTTTTTTCTAAAAAAATATGTTTTACTCTAGTAAGAAATTGTACAGCACAAAAACACGTTTTTGGGTATGCTTTGCCTAAGGAATGTTTTACTCTAGTAAGAAATTGTACAGCACAAAAACTTTTCTTCGTTATAAATTGCATTTAAAAGAGTTTTACTCTAGTAAGAAATTGTACAGCACAAAAACGACCCAAACAACTTAGTTTTAGTTGCTAGTGTTTTACTCTAGTAAGAAATTGTACAGCACAAAAACTACCAAAGTATATTCAAGCAGAAAATTTATGTTTTACTCTAGTAAGAAATTGTACAGCACAAAAACACCAGAGCGGTGCAGTCACCTCTTTAATTCGTTTTACTCTAGTAAGAAATTGTACAGCACAAAAACTGGTTGATTTGTCAACCTATATAATATAATGTTTTACTCTAGTAAGAAATTGTACAGCACAAAAACGGCCATTTATATGGAAAATTGCTTACTATTGTTTTACTCTAGTAAGAAATTGTACAGCACAAAAACACTAATGGTCATATTAATAACACTAACCTTGTTTTACTCTAGTAAGAAATTGTACAGCACAAAAACCTCAATCCTTTATTTAGATTTTAATGCTCTGTTTTACTCTAGTAAGAAATTGTACAGCACAAAAACTGTTTTGTTGTTTTTTCACGTTCATTCATTGTTTTACTCTAGTAAGAAATTGTACAGCACAAAAACAGACAAACGGTTGATTATTCGGGGGAAAAAGTTTTACTCTAGTAAGAAATTGTACAGCACAAAAACCGGTTTTATCAAAATATGTAGCCTGTATTTGTTTTACTCTAGTAAGAAATTGTACAGCACAAAAACTTTGTTAGCTGTTTAATAGTATATTTACGTGTTTTACTCTAGTAAGAAATTGTACAGCACAAAAACAATATGTTTCTGAGTATAGACGAAAAAATTGTTTTACTCTAGTAAGAAATTGTACAGCACAAAAACCTCATTTCCAAGAAAAAAAGGTATTTTTTTAAATTTTTAAACTAAAAAATCAACTATAAAAACGCTTTTAGTTTAAAAAGCTTGATTTTATTTTGTAAAAATGCATTTTTGCTGCCATTTTTTCTTCTTCAGAAGTGTATATTAGCTCACCTTCATCAATAGGACGATTTTTGAGATTTTCAAAATAACGAATAATCGGCAAATTATCAATTACATCAATTACAGTTTTCTGTGAATAAAAAGCAACTAATTCAAGTTCGTTAAATTTTGAAATATATTTTGTAAAGTCATTTGTCAAAATTAGGAAAGTTACATTATGGTATTTAAAGAGTTTTTCCAATTTTATATAATCAAGATCTTTCAGAATTACAAGTGTCTGTTTCATTGTACTAAAAATAATTTCCGCGAGATTTGCAAAGTTTTCCTTATTTATTAATATATCATTCTCGATGTTAAAAATTGCTTTAATTAGTTTTACATTATCAATTTCATAATTTAAAAATTCAAATCCTAGCTTTTGATTGATTTTGTCAACAATTCCATCGATTTTTTCATTTCGAAAAAAGATACTTTCGCTTCAATATTCATCATTAATTATGGAATCACCAAGTCAGTTTTTAGCACTTAGACTTAAAAATTCTGAAAATTTTGTCAAATTAGTGATTAAAACCGAATCCTTTAGTGATATTTTTCTTGACATAAGTTCAAAGGCCTTTGATTCACTTTCATATTCATAATTAAAAAGATGACTCAAAAATAGATCTGTATTTTCAGTTTCAATGATTTTTACGTTAGTTTTAAGTTGGACTGTGTTGTTAAGGTTGTTAAAAAATTTTAGCATTATAGTTTGATATAATCCTCCTCTAGATTATAGATTTCATTTTTAGACTTTGTGCCATTAAGAATTTCGATGTTCTGATATTGTTTCTCAGTTAACATTGCAATTCTAATATTTGAATTTTTTGGAATAATTCTTAAAAGCTTCTTTTTCTCACTGTTATATTGAAGGTGAGTTGGAATTATTTTAGAATAAATCGAGTATTGCAGCCTGACATATCCAAGTTTATAAAGTTCTTTAATGAATTTGTTATAAAGTTTATTATCATCTTCATTAATATAATAAATGTCATACATTAATAAAATACGCATTTCTCTAGTATTAACTTTGATCACTTTCTGTAGTAATTTCCTTATAATTTTCTTTTAAATTAAGGATGTCCATAATTTCAAATTCCATATATTTACTAAATTTAATATGTTTGCCTTTATATTCAATATGTTGACTAAAAGATTTAAAAAGTGCTTCTTTAAAATCTTGAAAATTAAGAAATTCAGCATTGATATGATTATAAACAATCTGGTCAACCCAATAGCGATAAGGTTCCATTAAATCGCAAGCAAGTGGAAAATTGTTATTAAAACTCTTATGGTAAATTCCAAGCCGATTGTCAAGACCTTTGCCACAAATAATTCGGGCAACATAACTAAGTAAGACAATGTAGCCATAATTTAACAGGATGTTAATATTGTCATCACCATTTTGATCGCGAATAAAGCCTTTGCCAAATAAAAGTTTAAAATATAACTTTGCTACATGGCCTTCGCGATTGTTAGTATCATAAGGTTGAACATCGTGGAAATAGTCTCACATTTTTGCTTCATCTTCTGAATTAATTTTCTGAATTGACTTTAAAACACTTATGGATCTTTGAATTTTTAATTTAATTATTTCTTGTCAAGTTTTAGTTTTATACGGAATATCCCATTTTATTTGCTCTTGAAAAATCTTGTTATTATAGTAGCCACTGTAAGGAATTATTAATGACTGCGGTAAATGATTTTTGCAAATAATAATGTTTACCTTTTTTTCAACAAGTTCATTGATGACTGGAATTGATATAGTTGCTCTGTCGTTTTCAAAAATTAAGACATCAACTGTATCAATTGGGAAAACAAATTTTTCACTGTCTTTTTTGATAACAATGTTGTTTAGAAAAAGATAAACGTATTCTGATTCGCTAATTTCAATGATTTTTTTCATAGTAATGCTCGTTTTTTTATAAGAATAAAAAAAATAAAAAAATAAATAAAAAAATAAAAAATGGTGTATAATTAATTTTGCATACATAAGTATGCGCACTAAATTTTACTATAGTAAGAAATTGTCGCACAAAAATAAGACGCATTATGCTGTCGAATTTCCCCACTTAGTGGGGTTTTTTTATTTTTTAGTAAAGGTTAATGCTTAAATTTTTGGTAAAATTTAATAAATGGCGAATTATAATTATTTAATAATCAATGATAAAAAATGCAAAAAATTAATATTTTTGAACAGAAAGGTTAAAAAATATGAATAATAAAAAAATATTACTATTGGCTTTGACCTCGGGATTGCATCTGTTGGATGAGCAATTATTGATAGCACAACAAGCAAAATAATCGACTGAGGTACACGAACTTTTGAAGAAAGAAACACGGCTAGTAAAAGACGCGCTTTTCGTTCAATTAGAAGGAATATTCGTCGAAAAGTATACCGTAATCAAAGATTTATTAACCTGATATTAAAATATAAAGACTTATTTGAACTTGAAAATATTAGTGATATTCAACGAGTTAATAAAAAAGATGCGGAAAACTACGAAAAAATAATTTCATTTTTTACAGAAATATATAGAAAATGTGCTGCAAAACATTCGAATATTTTAGAAGTAAAAGTTAAAGCTCTTGATTCTAAGATTGAAAAATTAGATTTAATCTGAATATTACACGATTACCTTGGAAATCGTGGCTTTTTTTATGATTTAGAAGAAGAAAATGTTGCTGAAAAGTATGAAGGAATGGAACATCCTAGCATTTTATTGTATGATTTTTTCAAAAAAAATGGCTTTTTTAAATCAAATAGTTCTATTCCAAAAGATTTGGGCGGTTATAGTTTTTCCAATTTGCAATGAGTTAATGAAATTAAAAAACTTTTTGAAGTCCAAGAAATTAATCCAGAATTTAGCGAAAAATTTTTAAATCTTTTTACTTCGTTTAGAGATTACGCGAAAGGTCCAGGGTCTGAACACAGCGCTAGTGAATATGGTATTTTTCAAAAAGATGAAAACGGAAAAGTTAGTAAAAAATACGATAATATTTGAGATAAAACTATAGGAAAATGCTCATTTTTTGTCGAAGAAAATAGATCTCCTGTTAATTATCCATCTTATGAAATTTTCAACCTGTTAAACCAATTAATTAATTTAAGTACCGAATTAAAAACTACAAATAAAAAAATATGACAATTAAGTTCTAATGATAGAAACGAACTTCTTGATGGATTATTAAAAGTAAAAGAAAATGCAAAAATAATATCAATTTCGCTCAAAAAAAATGAAATTAAAAAAATAATTCTTAAAGATCTTAAAGATTTTGGCTTTGAAAAATCAGATATTGATGATCAAGATACAATTCAAGGTAGAAAAATAATCAGAGAAGAACCAACTACAAAATTGGAAGTAACAAAGCATTTATTGGCAACAATTTATTCCCATTCTTCTGATTCTAATTGAATAAATATTAAAAATATATTGGATTTTTTGCCATTTTTAGATGAAATTTGCATAATTCTTGACCATGAAAAAAGTCGTGGGCAAGACGAAGTTTTAAAAAAATTAACTGAGAAAAATATTTTTAAAGAATTAAAGATTGATAGCGAAAAACAATTAGATTTTGTTAAATCCATCTTTAGTAATACAAATTTTAATTTTAAGAAAATTGGTAATTTTTCACTTGAAGCAATAAGGTTATTTTTGCCAAAAATGTTCGAACAAAATAAGAACTCAGAATTTTTAAAGTGAAAAGATGAAGAAATAAGGAAAGAATGGGAAATCCAAAAATCTAAATTAGGAAAAACTGACAAAAAAACTAAATATTTAAATCCGAGAATTTTTCAGGACGAAATTATTTCACCTGGAACAAAAAACACATTCGAACAAGCAGTTTTAGTTTTAAACCGAATTATCAAAAAATATTCAAAAGAAAATATAATTGATACAATTGTTATCGAGAGCCCCCGCGAAAAAAATGATGAAAAAAGAATTGAAGAATTAAAAGAATGAAATAAGAACAATGGTAAAGCAAAGAGTCTTGAAAAATTATTTGAAATTTTGAATTTAAAAAATAAAGGTTATGAACTTTCTGATTTAAAAACAAAGCCTAATAGTCTTACAGATAAATTAAGATTTTACTACCAACAAGATGGCATAGATCTTTATAGATTGAAAAAAATTGACATAGATGATTTGATTGATAAGAGCCAAGAATATGAAATTGACCATATAATCCCATATTCAATGTCTTATGATAATTCACAAGCAAATAAAATATTAACAACAAAAGCAGAAAACCAACAAAAAGGAAAATTAATCGCTAGTAAATATATAAAAGCAAAGGGCGACAAATTTTATAACGAATACTATGAAAAAGCAAAAGAATTATTCGATAAAAAGAATAAAACAAATAAAACAAATAAAACAAATAAAACAAATAAAAAGTCTAAAAAAATAGCTGCTTTAGTAGATGCTTTTGTATATTTGGATGAAGTTTCAGCAAAAAACAGATTTCGATTTTTGACGCTAGAAGATTACGATGAATTTCAAGTTGAATTTTTAGCCAGAAACTTGAATGACACAAGGTATTCAACAAAATTATTCTATCACGCGCTTGTAGAGCATTTTGAAAATAATGAGTTTTTCACATATATTGATGAAAATTCTAGCAAGCACAAAGTAAAAATATCAACAATTAAAGGTCATGTTACCAGATATTTTAGAATAAAGCCGGACAACGATAATAAGAAAGAAATTGAAAAAAATCGTGAAAATAACGAGCATCATGCTGTTGATGCAGCAATTGTTGCGATTATTGGTAGCCAAAACCCTCAAATCGCTAATCTTTTAACACTTGCAGATAATAAAAATGATAAAAAATATTTTCTTCATGATGAAAACCATAAAGAAAATATTGAAACTGGTGAGTTAGTTAAAATTTCAAAGTTTGAAGTCGATAAGCTTAAAAAAGTTGAAGATTTAAAGAAAATAATTCAAGAAAAATATGAACAAGCAAAAAAGCACACTCCTATAAAAATTTCACGAAAAATTCGCAATATTATAAATGGAGGTCTATCAGATGAGACATTATATGGATTTAAATATGATGAAAAGGAAGATAAATATTTTAAATTTATTAAGAAAAATCTTGTTACAACCGAAAACAAAGATTTAAGAAAATATTTTAAAAATCCTTTTGGCAAAAAAGCTGATGGAAAAAGTGAATATACAGTTTTAATGGCGCAATCACACTTGTCGGAATTTAATAAATTAAAGCAAATTTTTGAAGAATATAATGGTTTTAGCAAGGACTCTGGAAAAGCTTTCGTTGAATATATGAATGATTTGGCGTCGAAGGAACCAACTTTAAAAGATGAAATTGAATCAGCAAGAGCAGTTGAAAAATTGCTATATTATAATTACAAGCCCTCTGATGAGTTAACTTGTTGTGATAATATTGATAACAAAAATTTTAAGCGATTCTACAAAAACATTAGAATTATTGAGTACAAATCTATTCCAATAAAATTCAAAATTTTAAGCAAGCATGATGGCGGGAAATCTTTCAAGGACACGCTATTTTCGCTTTACTCGCTAGTTTATAAAGTTTACGAAAAGGGGAAGGCAATCTATAAATCTATTCCAGTTACTTCACAAATGAGAAAGTTTGGAATTAGTGAATTTGATTTTCTTGATGAAAATTTGTACAATAAAGAAAAACTCGATATTTACAAATCTGATTTCGAAAAGCCGATTCCTGTTAATTGCAAGCCAATTTTTGTACTTAAAAAAGGGTCAATTTTAAAGAAAAAAGGTTTAGATATAGATGATTTCAAGCAAACAAAAAATACGGAAAATGGAATTTATTATTTTATTTCATCAATCTCCAAAACTTCTAATGTTGATACAAAGTATGGACTAAAACCGGTCAACTTTAAAGTTGAGGAAGCCGCTCAACAATTAACAAATCCAATTTTTAAACAATATATTCTTGTCCATCTCGATGAATTGGGAAATGAATATCCTGTAAAAATAAAAGAGCACACAGATGATGAGAAGCTAATGTGCACAATTAAATAACTATTTTTCCCATTTTAATAGTAAAAGTTTATACAAAAGACTAAATATTTAATATTCCCGTTTTTGGTTTTTTATTTATCCTTTTCTTGTTCCGTTTTTGTAAATTTGCCCAAAATCTTGTCTAAAATGTAAAATTTTGGTTTTTAAAACCTTTAAATTCAGCAATTTTAATGTATTTATTTTGTCTACAATTGTCAATTTTAATTGTTTATTTTGACTTTCCTTTTTAATACTTCAGAAACTAATATACTAGTTTACCTTTATTTTATTAGTTTTTCTATTTAGAGCTTTGGATTTATCACAAAACCACTAATTTTGTATAACTTTGCACTCATTTTAGCCTTTTTATATTATAATTTAATATTTAGTATCATGTATGACCATAAATTAATAGAAAAAAAATGACAAAACTATTGGCAAAAAAATAACGTTTTTCAAACGAGTGAATCTTCAGATAAAAAAATCTATATTTTAGATATGTTTCCTTATCCTTCGGCAGCTGGATTGCATCTAGGGCATCCAATTGGATATACAGCATCAGATATAATTGCAAGATTTAAACGGCTTAATGGTTTTGATGTTCTTCACCCGATGGGTTGAGATGCCTTTGGTCTTCCGGCTGAACAATATGCAATTCAAACAGGCAACCATCCTGCAGATTTTACTAATAAAAATATTGAAAATTTTAAAGAGCAAATAAATTCTTTTGGTTTTTCATATGACTGAAGCAAAGAAATTAACACAAGTGATCCAAAATTTTATGAGCAAACCCAGTGAATTTTTAAGCTTTTATACAAGGTTGGCCTAGCTGAAATTCGCCAGACACAAGTAAATTGATGCCCAAAATTAGGTACAGTTTTAGCAAATGAAGAAATAAGTCGTGACAAAGACGGCAATTTAGTAAGTGAACGAGGCAGTTTTCCTGTTGAAATTAAAAAAATGGATCAGTGGGTGCTAAAAATCACAAAGTATGCCCAAAAATTGCTTGATGGACTTGAGAGTATAAATTTCCCTGACTCACTAAAGTTGCTCCAACAAAAATGAATCGGCAAGTCCCAAGGCGTTATTCTTAAGTTTTACTTTGAAAATAGTCAAGATTTTATTGAAATATTTACAACAAAAATTGAGACTATTTATGGTGTTAGTTTTTTAGCTATTTCACCCTTGCATGATTTTGCAACAAATCTTGCAAAAAAAGATGTTGAAATTAAGGACTTTATTGAAAAAAACAGTTTTTCTAGTCCCAAACTTCAAAGTCAAATTTCTGGTATATTTACTAATTTATACATGATTCACCCCTTAACTTTTCAAAAAATTCCGCTTTATATTGCAAATTATGTGCTAAATGACTACGGAACCTCGGCAATTATGGGAGTTCCAGCTCATAATTTAAATGACTTAGAATTTGCTAAAATTTTTGCAATTGACTATTTAGAAGTAATAAATGACCAAAATCTCCTGATAAATTCAGCAGAATTTAATAATTTCGAAGCCCAAAGTGCTTCAAAATTAATTTTTGAAAAGTTAGAAAAATTAAATCTAGCAAAAAAAAGTATTTCTTATAAAATTAAGGACTGAGTTTTTTCAAGACAAAGATATTGAGGAGAGCCTTTTCCTGTTTATTTTGATCAAGATGGCAAAATCTATCTTGAAGAAAAAATTGTCGAACTCCCTCATTTAGAAAAAATTGTTCCCTCAGGCGATGGTCAGTCCCCACTTGCCTTACAAAAAGATTGAGTTTTTTTTGAAAAAAACGGAAAAATCTACCGCCGCGAAACTAACACAATGCCCCAATGAGCCGGAAGTTCATGGTATTATCTTGCTTATATTTTAAAACAAAATGACGGCACTTATTTAAAATTAGACTCAAAAGAAGCTTATAAAAAACTGCAAAAATGACTTCCAGTTGACATTTATATCGGCGGACAAGAACATGCAGTTGGCCATTTACTTTATTCGCGTTTTTGACATAAAGTTTTATTTGAAGCTGGAATTGTTCCAAATTTTGAACCTTTTGATAGAGTTATTCACCAAGGAATGTTACTCGGACCGGACGGGCAAAAAATGTCTAAATCCAAAGGAAATATTATAAATCCTTACACAGTTTTAGATAAATATGGTGCTGATAGTGTTCGAATTTTTCTAATGTTTATGGGTCCAATTAATGAAAATCGTGCCTGGGATGAAAAAGGTGCAAATTCAATTTATGCTTGAATTCAAAGGGTTATTAGAATTATTTTAAAAGATTACAAAATTGATCCTGAGCTCGAAAAAGACTCTGAATTTAGCTACTTTTATAATAATTTTGTCTTTGAAATTACTAATTTAGTCCAGGATTTTAAATTTAATGTTGCTATTTCTAAATTAATGGTGTATATTAATTTTTTAAGTAAGCTTGATTCAATACCGTCAAAAAAATATCTTGTTGATTTTTTAGTAATTTTGTCAATTTTTGCCCCTCATATTTCAGAGGAACTGTTAGAAAAATTAGAGCAAAAACCGCTTCATTTTCACAGTTGGCCTCAGTTTGACAAGGCTAAAATTGTAAAAAATACTTATAATTTACCTGTTTCAATAAACGGTAAAACTAGAGTAATTCTCGAATTAAATGACGACCAAAGTCAAGATCAAATTATCGAAATTGCCAAAAAACACTATAAAATACAGCATTTTTTAGAAAATCACTCAATAGTTAAGACCATTTTTGTACCTAAAAAAATCTTAAATTTCATTGTAAAAAAATAAGCACTCATGAAAAAATTTCTTTTCCCGTTTTCAATTTCTTTTATAAGCTTTTTACTTGAAATTACGACTTTATTATTAAAAGTTATTTTTAATGATGCTTTTGATTTTTACCTTTTTTTCACATTAGCTGTCGGAATTTTCATAATTTTTATTATCTCGCTAACGGTTGGAATTGTTGTTTTTTACCAATTTGTAATTAAGCAAAATCACTTTTATTACCAAAAATTCGACCTTATTAACGAGGAAAATAATATTGGAATTATCAATTTATCTTCAACTTACAAAATTACAAAAGTTTCCAAATACGTTAAAGATTTATACCCAGAAAGATTAGTGAATCGTGATATTTTTTATCTTTTTCCCCAATATAAAAAGGTTGAAGATATTCCACCAAAATTTGAAATAAAAAGGGGAAATAACTGATTTGAAATTAATTATAATAAATTTGCATATTGAATTTCTTATCGTGATATCACACTTTTTAAGTCAATTTCGCAAGGTTATGAAAATAATTCGCTTGTTTTTGCCGAGGTTGAGGTTGATAATTTTGTCTCAACAAATTTTCGCAGTAGCGATCAAGACTACCCTAAAATCAAAATTTTTATTAATGATTTTTTTGAAAAATTGTCACAAAAATATAAATTTTTGTACAAAGAATACGCAGACGGCCGGATTATGTTAGTTTTACATTATGAAACTTTTGTGCTTTGACAAAAAAATCATTTTTACATTTTTCGCGACGAGAGCACTAAAATTGATGATACAACCGAAGTTTGATTTTCAGTCGGCTTTGGATTTGGCACAACAAATTTAGTGGAAGTAAAAAGACTAGCAAATGAGGCTTTAATTTTTTCAAAAACTCGTGGTGGAAATCAAGTTTCAATTTATCCTTATGGAAAAAGGCCTTTTTCTTATGGTTCTTATAGTGAATCTCTCAGCCTCCATTCGCTTGTTAGACTTAGAAGAATTGCACGACTTTTGGTTGAAAAACTCGAAAAAATTGATAATATAATAATTTATGGGCACATTAATTCTGACTTAGATTCATTTGGTTCTGGTTATGTTTTGGGTAATTTTTTAAAAAGATATGCTGAAGTTATTTACAAAAGAAAAATTAATTTTTATATTCAAAACCAGACTTTTGACACAACAACGACAAGATTTTTATCGCAAGCTGATTTTATCAAGAAAAATATTTTTATATCGCGTTCAGTTGCCTCAAAAATTACAATGGCCTCAAAAAATAACGATACTTGCCTTGCCATTTTAGTTGATGTTTCTGATGTTGAGCGAATTGAAAACAAAAAAGCTCTTGATCAAATCAATTTGGAAAATGTTTTTGTCTTTGATCATCACGGAATTAATTCCAAAATGCAAGGGATTTTGGAATTAATTCATGACTATATTGATGTCTCATCTTCATCAACATGTGAAATTATTACGCACTTAATTTTGCTAACAATTCACTCAGATATCAGCATTGATCAAGAATGAGCCCAAATTTTGCTTAATGGCTTATATGTTGACTCGGCTCAGTTTAAAAAAACTGCCAGTGCCTCGACTTTTGCGGCCGTTTCCGCCCTTGTTCGTTGAGGTGCAAAAACTGCAAAAACTGGTGAATTTCTCAAACTTAATGAAAATGAGTCAAAAATTATTAAAGAAATTCTTGAAAATGTCACCGAAGTTAAGCCAGGTTTTTTTCTTGCAAGTCTTGACCGGGAAATTGAAACTGATTTAGTCTCGATTGCTTGTGAGCAAATTTTGTTAGTTAAAAATCGGCAAGCTGCCTTTGTTGTGGCAAAATTACCACAACAAAAAAATTATAAAATGTCAGCTCGAGGTGTTGAAAATGTTAATGTTCAATATATAGCAGAGCAAGTTGGTGGAGGCGGAAATGTAACTTCAGCAGCTGCTTATTCAACAGTTGAGACTTTTTCTGAATTTGTTGAAAATATTAAACTTGCAATTCAAAGGAGAGAATATGAAAGTAATTCTACTTAAAGACACAAAAGATGGTCGTGCAAACAGTGTTGTTGAGGTTTCAGCTGGTTATGCTAGCAATTATTTGTTTAAAAATAATTTGGCAGAACCTTTTAATCCAAGAACTGAAAAACTTTTAAAAGAAAGACTAAAAAAAATTGAAGCTGAAAAGGAAAATAAAAAAAATCAGGCAGTTCAACTCAAAACTCAAATTGAAAATACTGTTTTGTGATTTAAATTAAAAGGGACACTTGATTCAGTCCACGGCGCAATTTCGGCTAAAAAAATAAAAAAGGAGCTTGAGACCAAAGATATTTTTATTGATAAGCACTTAATTCAAACGCCAGGAATTTCCAATTTTGGAACAAGTTATGTTACTGTTAAATTAAGTCCAGAAATTAGTGCTACTTTAAAAATAAACGTTGTAAAAGATGAATAATTCGCGATATACTTCCCCTGATATTGAGTCCTTTATAATTTCTTTTTTGCTTTCAAATCCCAGAAAAATTATCAATTATATTGATGCAATTGACCCTAATGATTTTAGCGATCTAAGACTAGTTGAGATTGCAAAAGCAATTAAAACTGTTGTTGCCAGCGTGCCTGATCCTGAAGTTAATTTAATAATTGAAGAACTGCAAAAAAATCAAAAGCTGGAAAAAATAGGCGGAAAGTCCTTCATAATTTGACTTTATAATAATAATTTTTCTCTGCCTTCAGAAATTACTTCGCACTTGAGGATTGTCAGCGAAAAAAAAACTCTACGTCAGCTCAAAAAAATCATTGAAGAATCAAGTCACGAACTAGATTTTGGTAAAAAAACTTCCATTGAAATTACAAGTCAAATTGTTGACAAAATTAATCTTTTGACTTTAGACAGCACCAAACAGTCTTTTTATTCAATTTATGAAATTGCCCAGGAAATTTTTCAATTTATTACCGAACTTCGCACAAGTCAAAATGTTATTAAAGGAATTTCGACTGGCTATGACAATTTAGATGTTGTAACTTCTGGTTTTCAAAGGGGTGAACTTGTAATTTTGGCAGCTCGACCCTCAGTTGGAAAAACAGCTTTTGCCCTTAATTTGGCCTGAAATGTTTGCAAAAGTGGAAAATCTGTGCTATTTTTTGCCCTTGAAATGTCAAACACAGATTTAGGAACTCGGCTTTTATCACTTGTCTCAGGAATTGAGGCCAATAAATTCAAAACACCGAAAAACTTACGCCCTGAAGATTTAATAAAAATTGAAAAAGCAATCTCAAAACGACTAAAAGAGGCAAAATTGACCATAAATGACTCAGGTTCGATCAATATTGACGACATTTTTTGAGAAGTTCAAAAACGCTATCGCAACAATATCAAATATGATCTTATTATTTTTGACTATTTACAACTTATAAATTCAAGTGCAAATAATCAAAATTACAACCGTCAAGTCGAGGTTTCAATTATTTCCCGAAAATTAAAACAACTAGCTCGAGCAGTTAATACGCCGATTATTGCTCTGTCGCAACTTTCAAGAAATGTTGAACGAAGGGAGGATAAAACTCCTTTACTTTCAGATTTGCGTGAATCTGGAGCAATTGAGCAAGATGCTGACCTTGTTGCTTTTTTACACCGCGACAACTATTATAATAAAAGAGAAGATGATCAGTCTAATTTTGACAGCGGTCCAAATACAAAATTAATTATCGCAAAACACAGAAATGGTCCAACTGGAACCTTATTTTTTAATTTTTTGCCTGAAATTGGCCAGTTTATTGCTGCCCTTGATTTTAATGTTGCAAACAAAAATAAAAATGATATAAATTTAGGATTAGAGGACTAATGCCGGGTTATTTTATTGCTTTAGGAATTGTTTTATTATTTTTATTTTTAATTTCGGCCATTTTTTCAGCAAGTGAAACCGTTTTTACCGCCACAAGTCGGGCTAAAGTTGATGAAAATATTTCTGATTCTTTTTGAGGAAAAAAGCAAATTCTTAAATATTATGACAATTATGAAAAAACACTAACAATTATTCTAATTTGAAACAACATTGTCAACATCGGAATTTCTATCATAATTTCGGCACTTTTTTCAAATTTAGCAATTAATGAATCGCTACAAATTTTAATTTCAATAGCAGCAACAACTCCGCCGTTAATAATTTTTGGCGAAATTTACCCTAAAATTTTCGGGCGAAAAAAACCGATTTTATTTTTAAAAGCTTTTTGATTTTTTATTACTTTTTTTTACTACTTTTTATTTCCACTAGCGGCTTTAATGACTAAATTTGTCAAAAAAATCAATGTAACAAACACGGAAAATGAGCTAAAAAAAATAATTTTACAAGCTCACCAAGAAGATGTTCTTGAAAAAGATGAATCTGACTTGGCAATTCGAGCGCTTGAATTTGACTCTTTTACAACAGCCAAACATTTTACCAAACTTGAAGATGTTGTCTTTGTAAAATATGAAGATAGTCTTGAGTCGATCAAAGAAGTAATAATTGACTCAAATTTTTCTCGAATTCCTGTTTGAAAAGATGACAATTTTGTTGGAATTTTACTTTCAAAAGACATTTTACACCTTGATAAATTTGATATCAATGACCATATAATAAAAACACCTCTTCTTCTTTCGACTTCTTTGATTAAAACAAATTATGAGATTTTGAAAAAATCAAAATCTCATTTAGGCTTTGTAGTTGAGTCAAATAAATCACAAAAAATCGTTGGAATTCTTACATTTGAAGATATTCTCGAGTGTCTTTTAGGCCCAATTTATGACGAGTATGACTATCGCGATGACCTTGATTTTTATCAAATTAGTCCAAATCAAATTACAACAAAAGCTGAAACTTCTATTTTGACAATTAACAAAATTTTAGCGGTCAATCTTCCTGTTAATTTTAAAAATTTAAATCAGTGACTTTTATCCCAAAGTTCGAAAAAAAAGCTGGTTTTAGGGGCGAAATTCTATTTTGACTGGCCAACATACAAACTTGAATTTGAAATTATTGACAAAAGCGCAAATACAATCGAACTAAAAATAACTAAAAATGAATTCCAACAAAAAAGCTAAGTTTCGCGAACTAAAAATAGACCTAAATGGCCAAAATTATCCTATTTTTGTTGAATTCAGGCCTAAAAGTTCGCGCCTGATAGTTAAATTAGTTGATGACTATATTTTGGTTCAGACCGGACTTATTCTAAGTGATGAAGTTTTAATCAGGAGTGTCAGAAATTCAAAATATTTTAATAAAATTATAAATATTTTGCCACTAAGACAAGTTTTGCACTTTTCTGAATCTTTTTTTTACCTTTTTGGTAAAAAAAACTATTTTAGTCTAATAAAAACAAAAAATAAACTCTATTTGCAAAGTCAGTTTGCTATTTTTTCCTTAGGTCGGCCAAAAAATATTGAGGCTAAAATTGAAAAACTGTTAATGAAACATTTTGAAGACTACCTGATTCAGCGAACAAAATTTTGAACCAAAACCTTAGAAGTCCCTGATTATATAGTCAAATTATCGCGAAAAAATACATCATGAGGCACCAATTATTATCGTCAAAAAATTCATTATAGCAAATATTTATTTGCATTTTCCAAGGAAATTATCGATTATGTAATTGTTCATGAGGTAGTTCACCATTTTTTTCGCAACCACGGCAAGCTTTTTTGGGAAAAAATTGGTAAAATTATACCTAATTACACTGATTTAGTTAAAAAATTAACGAATTATGAGCTCAACTAAAAGTAATTTGAATGTTTATCTTTGCGGTCCTACGGTTTATAATCACGTTCACATCGGCAATTTAAGGTCGGTAATTGTGTTTGATTTTTTAGTTTCAGTATGAAAATACTTTGGCAAAAAAGTTAATTTTATCCAAAATATCACCGATATTGATGACAAAATTATCGAAAAAGCAATGGAATTAGGGCTAACTGAAGCTGAATTAAGTCAAAAATACATTTTTGAATATTTCAGTGTTCTTGAAACATTTAACGTTAAAAAACCTGACAAAATTATAAAAGTAACGCAAATTCTTGACAAAATTATCGACTATATTGTGGAGTTAAAAGATAAAAATTTTACTTATTTTAACCAAAACGGCGACCTTGTTTTTGATGCAAGTAAAATTGCAAATTACGGTGTAATTTCTCAACAAAAAGTCCACAATTTGTATCAAAAAGATCGTCAAAGTAAATCTGTAAACGATTTTGTTTTGTGAAAAAAAACAAAAAAAGGCGTACTTTTTGAATCTCCTTTTGGCCTAGGTAGACCTGGCTGACATACTGAGTGTTCAGCAATTATTTATAATCATTTTGAGAAAAATTCAGTGGATATTCACGGAGGTGGTGTTGATTTGATTTTTCCGCATCATGAAAATGAAAATGCCCAACATTTTGCGTTAACAAATGAGCCAATTTCAAAAAAATGAATTCGTGTTGGCTTTGTAAATTTTAACGGTAAAAAAATGTCTAAATCAATCGGAAATATAATTTTTGCAAAAGAATTTGCCAAAAAATATGACCCAGATGTTCTTCGTAGCATTTTTTTGTCAATAAATCCTAGTGTCCCGATTAATTTAACAGATGAATTAATCCAAAATCACCAAAAATTAATAACAAAATACAAAAAAATTTATTTTGACTGAATTCTTAATCCTAAAGAAATTGAAAAAAGCCTTGTTGATCAAATTTTATCACTTATTGAAGAACAAAAATTTTCTAATGCCATTTTTTTAATTTCTAATTTAGCAAAACAAAAAAAGAATTCAGAAATTGTCTTTATATTCAAATTACTAAGATTTAGCTTTGCAAAAAAAGAAATTAACTCTGAAGATCAAGAAAATATTGAGATCTGAAAAAAACTCCTTGAACAAAAAAAATATGAAGAAGCTGATAAATATCGCGAAAAATTATGAAAAAGGTTCATTTTTTCATAATTTTTTCCGCGTTTCATATGAAAGTGAAAAAATATGCTTAAATATATCTGTGGCAAGAATTCGGTGATAGAAGCAATTAAAAATGGGTTTGTTTTTAAACAAATTTACTGTTTAAAACAGCCCGATAGTCCAATTTTTTCGAACCAAAAAGTACAAATAGTTAATAAAGATTTTTTAGATAAATTAGTTTTTGCCAACCACCAAGGTTTTGTTGGCGTTGTTGAAAACTTTAAATTTTTTGAAATTGATGTTTTAAACAAGGATAGACCCGAAATTGTTTTAATTCTTGATCATATTCATGATCAAAATAATCTCGGTAACATTATTAGAACAGCAAATTGTTTTGGAATTAAGCATATAATTTTGCCCAAAAAGCGAGCAGCTAAACTAAATGAAACCACATTCAAAGTTGCATCAGGTGGCTTTATTGGTATCAAGTTTATTCTTGTAAATTCAATTGTAGCTGCAATTAATAAACTAAAAAAAATAGGTTTTTGAATTTATGCCACTGATTTAGGCGAAAAAAGTAAAAAAATTAATGAAATTCAGTTTAATTTTCCCTGTGCAATTATAGTTGGCAATGAGGCTACTGGAATTAAAAAAAGTAGTTTGTATGCTAGCGATGAGTCATTTTTTATTCCGATGGAAGGTAAAATTGATTCTCTAAACGTCACAGTTGCAACGGGAATTATACTTTTTTATCTAAAAAACAAACAAAAATAAAGAACTATGAGGTTTTATTTACAAAATGTGATTAGATCGTAAGAAAAAAATAGCAAAAAATAAGAGATATTTTACCGTTTTAAACAAATATTCGCATATTTTATTAGCTTGTTCAAAACAAGTGATAAAAACTTTTGCCCTCACACCGATAACTTATCAAGACTTATTTAATGCTTCAATTGACAAATTTGTGCAGTTATATGAAGAATTTGACCCTAGTTTAGGTATCCCGCTTGAAAATTATTTGGTTCACAAAATTAAACTGTTTATGTTAGGGTATGCAACTTCTTTTACCACAAAAAACTATCAAATAGCAAATTTTTCAGTTTCACTTGATGAATTACCTGAAAATATTGAATTTGCTGTCGAAAGCGAGCTTCACAAACTAGAAATTCAAGATATTTACAACCGAATTACCGAATCTTTTGACGAACTTGAGATGGAAATGTTTGAAATGTTTTTTATTCAAGATATTCCAACTAATGTTATTGCTAAAAAAATTGGCATCACCACACAAAAGGTTAATGATTTTATTCGAGCTACAAGTAATAAATTAAGAAGTTTTTTCCTAAATTAATATATAATTATAGACTGTAATGTTAAATTTTTAGGATTAATATGAAGAAAAAAATTAGTCTAAGCTGCTTTGTTTGTAAAAATCGGAACTATAAAACAAATAAATCGCTTCAAACTCGCCTTCAGATTAATAAATTTTGTAAAATATGTCGCAAATCTACTTTACACCAAGAGGAAAAATAATGTGAAAAAAACAAGCAAAAAATGTTAAAGTCCCCGACGAGACAAAAAAAGGCAAAAAAAAATTTTTCTTTCGCCTTTTTATTAAAGAAATGAAAAGGGTAAAATGACCAACAAGTCGAGTCGCTTTTCAAAGTTTTGGGCAAACAATAATTTTTTCACTTATTTTTATGGCCGTTTTTTTCGCAATTACAATTATTGCTGCCTATATTTGAAATCAAGCCGGAGTAGGAATTTAGAAAGGAGCAAAAAATACTATGAAAATATATAAGTGATACATGATTTCAACTATTTCATCAAAAGAAGATGTTGCAATTACTTTACTTAAAAACCGAATAAAATATGAAAATTTAGAAGAGCACTTTCAGGAAATAATAAAATTTGATGTCCCTTATTATGAGGAAAGCACAAACGGAAAAGCTGAAAAAAAACTCAAATATCGTAATTTATATAAGGGCTACTTTTTTATCAAGATGAATATGGTTGATAAAGCCTGATTTGTTGTTAGAAATACTCAATATGTAACAGGACTTGTTGGTTCTCATGGTAGAGGAACTAAACCAACGCCAATTTCAATTCGGCAATTCGAGCGAATGAAAGAAAATTGAAATCAAAAAGTTCTTAGTTTTCAAGAAACTAACGATACTACTGCAATAACTTGACAAATTGGCGATTGGGTAAAAGTGACTCAAGGTCCTTTTTCTGGCGATATTGGTAAAATTATCGAGATGAATGAGACTAAAACCTTAATAACAGTAGAACTTGAAAATGTTTTTGGGCGTAAAGCTCCTGCGACCTTTGAATATAAAAATTTAAAAAAGTTCAATAACTAAAACTTCAGCTTTAGTGACTGAATTTTAAATATTTTTTTAAATTTAGCTCTATCTATCAAGGCTAAAATTTTTCTTCTTAGTTGAAAAAACCTATCTAAAACAGCTATTATTTTGTTTTTTGAAAAAATTTTTAAAAATCTGAAAAACTCCTTTCTTAAACAAAGTCTAACAAAAAATAGTTATAATTATTTTTAGTCAACAAATTAATTAAAATTTATTAATAAAAAAAAGTCTTTTATTCAAGTAAAAGACTTTTTTTTATTAACTATTTGCGATTTTAATTTATTTAATTTTTCTGAGGCTTCTAATTTTTAAACTTTGCGATAAATTTGTTGTAAATCCAAAAGCCAAAAAACAGTAATCCTATTATTGAAAAAATAATTAACGGAATTAGTCAATAAGCTGTGGATTTTGAAATATTTGACTTAGTAATTTCAGAATTTTTTTCTAAACCGCCCAAAGTTAGATCGCCTAAAGTTGTAAAATCTGAATTAAAAATAGTAAGTTCTTTTTTTCCATTTAGCTGAGGTGTTCCAGGTTTTAAAACAAGTGTTGCCTTTTCTAATTTTGGATTAGTCCGAAAATTATTCACAATTTGTGAAATATTCTGTAAGTACAAATATTTTTTTGAATCAATTTCTTCAGGCAAAAGAAGGTTATAGACATGATCTTTAATGGCATTTTCCAAATTTTCACTGTTTTTTGAAATAGAAAGACTAAATTCTTTGGCTTTAATTTGATTTAAATTGCTAATTTTAGGGTTATTTAGACTTCCTATAATATTAACAAGTTTAATAGTTTTTGATCCATAAAATTTATTAATTTGATTTTTCTTGACTTTTAGAGTCAAATTTCAAATTTTGTGAGGTATTTGTTCACTTTCTTCGGCATTTTTTATCACATTTTCGACGACATTATCAAAATTTTCAATTACAAAATCGACATTATAGTTGTATTTAACATCTTTTCAACTTGCCTGGATTTGCTGTAATATAAAATTTTTGGCATTTTGCAAGTTCTCGATACCAGTAAGATTGATTCGCTCTAACAAAAGTTCATCAAAAATATTTCTTGAATCTTGAAAAATTTCACTATTTTTTGTGCTTTTTTTCACAATAATAAAGGGAGTTTGTAAATGAAAAAGCTCTTTAAACTCAGGTTTTAGATCAAAATTGGCAATTATATTTTCGTCATTTTCTTCTAAAAACAGATTTACTTTGTCAAAATTTTCTTGATTTGAAAAGTAATCAATTATTTGAGATGAATTTTGCAAATTTTGATTTACTGTATGTTTGTCATTTTTCAAATTAAATTTAATTTTAGCTTTATTTTTATTTTGCTCTGAATCTTTAATTTCAATGTCAGAAAAACTTAGGATACCTAAAATTTCTTCAAAATTTTCTGCTTTTTTATCATCTTTTTTAACTATTTTAATGTCAAAATCAAATTTATTATCTTGACCCTGAACAATATTTTCAATTTTTATATCAATATTACTAGAATTTTCATTGTCATCTACAAAAAATTTAGATATTTCAGAAATCATTTCTGGGTTAATTTCGAGAACTTTGTTGCCTGTTGAGCTCTCAAAACCGTGATTTGAACCTATTTTTTGGTTATTTGTCTGTTCTAAATTTTCAAAATTTAAATTTTTTTGAACTAATAAGACAATTTTGTTTTTAATTTCGATGTTTTCGTCTAATTTTTGATTAATTTTCTTAATTTGCTTTGTTTTTACAACATTATCTATAAAATTTCTTCAATATAATAAAATTTGTTCATATGTCAGTTTTTTGATATTTTCATTTGTTATTTTTTCTAGAAGTAAATATTGTTCTAAAATTTGGCCTGCTTTTGATTCCCAAAAAGGGATAATTGATTTATTTGGGAAAACATCATTAAAAAGTTGTGAACTTGAATTTTCACCAATAGAAACAATTTTATATGATGAAAGTCCTTTATCAAATTTAGAAGAAAAAAGTCAAACTCCCCCAATCGAAAAATATTTATTTGCACTATTTGTAATGTCGAATTTTTCTGATTTTTTGCCATTTTTGTTTAAAATTTCAAAATTTTCACTATTATCTGAGTCAACTAAATATCTAAAAGATGAAACTTTATCATTTTCAGGATTTGAATTTAACACTATATTAGCGCCTTTTCCACTAACACTTGCTTCTGCAATGAATCCAAATTCTGATTCAAGACCTAAATTAAAACGTGAAATTTCGCTTGGAAGTTGAGCAAAATTGCTGTTTTCAGGTATAGAATTAGGATTTTTGCCGGTCGATACTCAAACAATTTGTTTTTTAGTCCCAGTTTTTGTATCAATTAACGGATCATATTCAGGATTTTTGACCTTAACTCCAAATTGATCATAAATTATTTGATCATTTTTGTCTTTTAAGTAAGGTTCAATTAATTTTTGTTGATCTTTATTATTTTTTGGATCTCAAGCAAACCACTTTATATCCATAATTGAATTTGCTGTTTTAATTACAAATTCAATTTCATAAATAGCAACTAATTCTGAATTATCCTGTATTTTATTGTCTTTTTTAAATTTTTTAATTTCAATTTTATAACTGTTTGTTGAATTTTGCTGGTTTTTTTGTTCAAGTCTTAGGTCCTCAAGATCATAATCAAAATTAAGATCTAAAACATCTACAGGATTTCCGTTGACATATAAAATTTCATTTTCATCTGGATTTGTAATGAAATTTAGCTTTATTTTATTATGATATTCTCATTTTCCGCCGTATATTTTCCGAACTCCGCCTTCGATTGTTTCGCTTTTTGGTTCAGAAATTTTCACTGGTTCGTCAATTTTTGATTCATAAGTTTTAGAATCATAAATATTACCCGGAATAATTGTCAGTCTTTTTCAAAACTTATCATTATTTTCAAAAAATGGGCGTACATTCACCTTGTTATTTAACTGGAAATTGTAAAAATTTTTATCCTGTGGGTGCTTAAATCTGATAAAAAATTCGATTTGCGTGTCGCTAATAACGTTAAAATGGAGATCTGCATTGTATTTTTTTCCTTTTTTAAAAAGTTCGCTTGAAAATTCAGCAACTTTTTTTTCAATTTCTTTTAGACCTTTTTGAGATGAAGTTAGCGAAAAACTTTGTATTTCATTATTATTTTGTTGATTTGTTTCAATTTTTATCGAAATTTGGTTATTCTTGATAATCGAGTTATTAAAATTTTGCCTTAAATCAGACAAATATTTTTCAAGCTCTAGATCCTTATTTAAAACTCTTTTTTGGTATGAATATCGATATTGCAAATTTACAGTAAATTTTTTAATTTTATCTCTTTGCAATTCAAACCCTACACTGTAAATTAAATGACTTATTTTTATATTTTTAAGATTAAAATTCTTTTCAAGTTCGCCAATTTTATTTTTGGCATATTCATTTAAAATGTTTGAAATGTTGATTTTATTATATTTTTTTGATGTAATTGATAATGAATTTCGATCAAAAATTGACTTATCATATTCGCCGTAAATGTTAAAAACTGTTTCTTGTTTTCAATCTCTGAATCTGGATTCACTCAAATAAAATTGTCAATTTCGACAACTTTCAAGTTGACTGCAATATTCAGGTGCTAAATTCTCATCTCTTATTTCAGGTTTTGATCCTGGCTGGTAAAATTTTTCTTTGATTGTTCGATCAAATCAATATGAATTTAGTTTTCTTATTTCACTTTTTGAGTCAATTTTGTTGTCTTTTATTCACTCAAAACTAAATGAATCAGGTTGTCTTTCAATTTCTAAGTCAAATTGAGCACTAAAATTTGCAAATTCAGACTTTATTTCATAATTATCATAATTATTTAACTTAAAATAAGCTGTGTTTTGGTAACCTGCTGACAAAAAAAGCACAGGAATAAGGCCAGAAATTAAAAAAAATGGTATTTTTTTGTGCATTAATCTCCTTTGTTAATTAGTTTATCTCCTTTATCAAAAAATAATTTTTTCTCTGCATTGTTAAAATAACCTGAACAAATATATCGATCATTTAAATTTGCAGAAAAAATGAACTCACCTATTTGGGCCAGTGCAATAAATTTTTTTTCTTCATCAGTAAGCCCACCTGAAGATGAAAAAAGTTTGTCTACTTTATTTATATCATTACTTTTTAAATTAAAAAAGAAAGCATACTGGCAGTTTTCAATAATAGCTTCACTTTTTCGGGCAGCTTCACCGCTAATTGCAAAATCGCCGGGATTTTGTGTTGTTATGATCAAACCACCGTTGTATTTACGAATGGTTTTAGCAATTTTAAACAAAAAATCTAGCGCGATTGTGTTTGATTCATCAATAAATCGGTGCGCTTCGTCGACAATTAGGGTAATTTTTTTATTTTTGTAAAAATTTGTAGCAATTTTCCCTTCTATAAATGACAGGATCAAAAAAAATGCTGCCTGATAAATACGTTTTTCAAGATGCATCAATGTTGAAACATTAAAAATTACAAGACCATTTTGAATATCAAAGTTGGAATTCTGCCCATTAAAAAGTCGATTAAGTTTCCCGTATTTACTAAATTCATATTCTAAAGTTGATGAGACAATCATTTTTTCATGCTGACTAATGTAGGAAAAATCCATTGACTTGTAATTGGCAATTAAGTCATCAATAGTTGGAAATTCACTAGGTTCTAGAAGGCTAACATCATTAAAAAGTGTATAAAAGTTCTTATTTTTATAGATTTCATTGACACATTCAATGATTGACATTAGCATTTTGTGATCTAAATTTGGAAGCAAAATGCCAAAAAATCGCTCTAAATTTTGCAGGTGAAGTGAAATAGTTTCGGCGTTATTATAAATACTTTCATCAATAATTTTTGACTGAGGATTAAAAACTTTTTGAATTTGTAAAGGGTTAAAAATTGTTGATGATCCACTGGCAAAATTAATAGTATTTGCTTTTAGTTCTTCGCCGATTTTCCAATATTCATTTTGTGGATCTAAAATAATCACTGAATTTCCGACCGCTTTATTATAAGTTAGTAATTTTTTTGTCAGTGTTGACTTACCAGCGCCAGAAGTTCCTAAAATGAAACAATTTGAATTTTTTCGATCTTGATTTTGCAAAAAAAGATCGAAAAAAATAGGTGTATAATCAGTTTTACTAATCCCAATTATATTATAATTTCCGTCATTAAAATTTCGCGATGTAAAAGGAATTCCAAAAGCAACATTACTTGCTTGCATTTCAATTTCTTCCTTTAAAAAGTTACTAAAACGGAAAAATAGTGAAGCAAAACCTTGCAATTGACGGTATTTTAGTGGATTTATTGTTCCACCAATGTTTCTTAAATTATTTCGATTTTTACTTTCAATTTCTTTAAGTTGAGATTTAGTCTCCCCTCAATTCAAAAAAATGAATGTCGAATAAAATATTTCTTCATTTGAAGAGCCGGCAATGTTAATTATTTCTTCAAGAGCTGCTCGTTCTGTAGCAGTTTTAGATTTTTGGACAACGTTTTTTTGGTCATTCAAATTAGATTCTAAATTTTTCGCACCTCGGTTAAAACTTATTTCTTTTTCGGCACTTGTTAGTCGATTTAAATGCCAAACCACGCTGCTATTTGTTGAAAAAAGTTGAGCTGCTCATCCAAGAGGAAGATTAAAAGGATATTCATTAATTGTTTGAACTGAAAAATAAATGTCATTAATTTTAAAATGTTCTGGATGTCATTCAATTCGGTCTTGTGCCAAATATTTGCTAATATCATCGCCTTCTTGAATTTTTTTGTATTCCTGATCACTTAAAAAATCACTAAAATTGATTATTTTCAAATTTAAATCAAGTAAATCTCTAAGTGTGCAAGTTTTAGCACGAAAACCTGTTGATGAAATGTTCGATCTGAGCAAATTAAGTTGCTGGAGCAAACTAACATCATTCTTTTCATAAATAACAATAAAATAACGATGATGCAAATAAGTGTCAAAATTTGCAATATCATTTTTGTAAAACTGACAAAAATTCTCGTTCAAATTAGCTTTACATTCATCCTGATTTTGTAAAAAAAATAGTTTATTTTTTGTTAAATCATTAGGATGAGCAATTTTTACAATCGAAATTCGACTATTAACAGCATTAAGACTTGTTGTAAATTGTTCAAGAATTTGTTCAATTTTTTGACTTCCAATGCTAAAAATATCTTGGCCATAAATTTCAATTCCAGCTATAAAACCGCCTGAAATTTTAATAAAATCCTGTTTAGCACGGCTATATGGTAATAAATTTCGTGTATTTGCACTTGTGGATGAAATTTTGCTATAAACTTTAGGTCTTGTAAAATAAAGAGCGATATACCAGATAATTTTATAGCCTTTTAGTCCCCAATTTTTGTAGTATTTTATTAATGGAACTGTTCAAAACAAGAAAAATGCCGTAGAAATCAACATTTTTACCAAAATAAATAAATTTTCAGGCAGCGCAAAACCAATAGAGGCAGAAACTAAAAACAAAACTATAATTATTGGAATGTCAATTAGCGTTATGTGTCTAAAAATTTGGATTTGAACATTTTTAATTCGTTTATTTTGTAATTTCATAATTTCCCTATTCAAAATGCAAAAAATTTGTATTAATTATTTTACTTATCTTTTTCTTGTTTTTCAGCGTTATTAGTGTATGGTTTATCTGATTTGTCCTGAATTTGTTCATCTTTTTTAGTCATATTTTCGTTCAGTTCATCTTTAACTGGTTTTAAATTTTGCATAGATTCAGCAGTTTTTAGTTCAGAATTTAAGATTATTTCAGTATTATTTTGGGCTTGACTGTCAACATTAATTTCAGCTTTTTTACTTCTAGTTCGTGTTTTTTTGGACGCTAAATTGTCATTTTTTTCATCATTTTGTTCAATTTGTGAACCAACTTTTTCAATAGTTTTTGCATTTTCTTCTTTTGCTATTGAGGATTTTTCGTCTGATGTTGCAGGTGTGTTACTACTTTTTTCACTAGTTTTTATTTTTTTTGCCTTTTCTTTTGTGTCGCTAGTTTTTTCATCTAATTTTGAATCAGCTTTTCCAATTTTTACCTTTTTTTCTTTAAATTCACTTGCTTTTTCTGCTTTAGTTTCTTTCTTTTTAACTTTTTTAATCTCTTTTTCAGAGGTTGTATCTTTTGTTTTAGAAGATTTTCTTCGTATTTTTTTAGTTTCTTCTGCGGGTCACTCACCTCAAAATCTAGCTCAAAAACCTTTCTTTTTTGCAGGTTTTTCTACTATTTCTGGATTTTCAGTTTGCTGTTTTTCATCAGATTTATTTTCAGAATTATCTTGTTGATCTGAATTTGGTGTAATTTCAACATCATTTTTTTCCAATTTTTGCTGTTTTTCTTCACTAGATTCATTTTTAGATTGACTTAATGAATCAGTTTGCTGTTGTTTATTATCAGAAGTTGCATTTTTTTCAGTCAATAATGAATCGTTTTGATTTATGTTTGTTGCTTCGTCGATTTTATTTTGAGATGATGGATTTTCTGATGTTTTTTCAACACTTGAGCGAGTATTTTTTGCCTTTTTCTCTAAATTTTGACTTGAATCGGCTCTTTTAAATTTCGAGAACAAATTATTAATTTTTTTGCTAAAAAAATTTTTTAACCCTGTTTGTTCACCATTTAAAGCCCGATTAGCTCTGTAATTTCGTCACTTTTTAATCAAAGGTCTAGCCTTATATGCAGCAAAAGCAACTCCAGACCCGATTCCAACTAGGTTCATTGCATTTCTTCAAGGACTTTGCTTTTGGCTTGGAAGAATTGAATTATCAACAATATCAAAAGGCTTTTTTTGATTTCATTTTGAAGGTAGACCTGTTAAATCAGTAGCATTTTTGTGATTATTTTGGTTTAATTTAAACATTGTCCCAGCTGCTCCAGCAAGCGCAACTCCTCCAACTTTTAGAGTAGAGGAAGCCAATCTTTGATGATGTTCAACAGCTCCGGCCTGTCCATAATTAGCGGCAATTTGGCGAGTAAAGGTAGAAATTGCCAGTCCGCCCCCGATTATAAAAGATATTTTTAGCAAAAAACGGAAGATAAATATCCCTTTCGCTCCTTCAAAATCAATTGAATCTGCAATTTTATAGGTCGAAGCTACTCAAATTAAGAACAAATTAAAACTAACTTGGTAAATAATAATTACTGCAAATTGGCCAAAAAATGTTCTTGTTCAAGTTTTTAGTTTTCGACCATCGTCCCAAATGCTACTTACTGCTCAAAGTGGCATGGTTATAAAATTCATAAAAAGTTGAGCTGATGCGGTAAAAAGTGAAATAAAACTAATTCCTAAAATATAGGCAACAACAATTGAAGATGCCGAAAGTGTTATAATTAAAATTATCGCCTCGCCAGATTCCATTGTCGTAAAAGTTGAATAAGATGGAACACTAAAATCTTGGTTAATTGTTTGAATTTCACTGTCAGGAATTTTGTTTGATGCTGATCTTAGCATTAAATCAATTAAATTTTGGTCGCCACTGATATAATTATTTATTATTGTTAAGGTTGACTGAATTCCAATTAGTAAAGTAAAAAAAATAACCGGAAAAGTGAAAATAAAAATAAAAGAGCCAACACTAACTTTCGACATTGCCGCAATTTCTGTATCTGCAGAATTACGGCGAACAATTAAAAATTTAACATATCGCAAAATAAGAACAATAAAGCCCATTGAAATCGAGGCAATTGCAAAAATTCAAAATCCGATTGGAAGACTTTCAAAGGAAAAAGTTTGCCTATGAAAAATTGCATGGACAATAATGTTTATGCCAATTTTTTCAAAAATATAATTAAAAAAGGCAATAACTGAAAAAGGTAAATAAACAAGTAAATACCATCCTAAAACAAAAAATGGGTAAGTAATAATATTGATTAGTCCACTAAAAAGTCAACCAAACATTACCCTTTAACTCCGCCAGTTGCAGCTGAACTTGCAACAGAAATTATTACTGTTGATAATCCAAGGGCAACTAGAATAATTACAAATCCAATTGAAGACCAAATTAATGCTTTTTTTCACTTGTCACGCTTTTCAACATCGTGGGTAATTGAAAGCATTGTTGCAAAAAAGACAATTGCGGCAACTAAAATTCCGCCAACAACAGGCATTCCTATTTGTGTCAGATATTTTATTCAATTTTGCAACGTAGTTGCAAGAGTTGATAACTCACCTCCAACTTTTGTGTCTTGAAATAAACTTGAAAAATACATTATTCTTCACCCATTCCTATTTTGTAATGCACATCTTTGATTTCAGTTATCCAATTTGCTCCTTGATAAATTAAGTCAAAAGAACCTTTAAAATCAATTAGATTCTCATAATTATCATCATAAAAGCAATAAATTTCCTTACCAAGATCGAGAAAATAATTAACTAGATTTTGTGATCCACCTTTTTGTCTGAGTGAATAAATCACTAAAAAATTACTAAGGGCAGCAACTAATCGATTCCGTTGGATTAGTCGTTTTTTATTAATATTAACCCCCTTAGGGTATTCAGAAATTATTAATAATTTATCGTAGTCTTTAAAATTTTCAAACATTCAAGGATTTTCAACCCCATTTACTGAAACGCCAATAATTGGTATTTCATGTAAACGGAAAAATTCCATTACTTTTTGTTCCACTCCTTTATATGCATTTGTTACTAAAACGTGTCTTTTTATTATTTGATCAAGTGAACGATTAAAAAAATTTTGAACTTGGGGAATGTAATTTTCACCAATTAGTGAAGCTTTTGGCTGCAAGTCATTTAAAAATTTGATATTGCCACTATAAAATATCACATATGGCGGGTTTTTAAGAATCCGTAAGGATTCAGGGTAATTTTTATCTGTAATTGTAATTGCCCTAACCTCCCCTGAATTAATTAATTGTTCAACTTTTTCTATTTGCTCATCACTTACCTCTTCATTTTGTTGAATTGCCTTTTGGATTGAAAAATAATCCCCTTTATATTTGATTGCATAATGGATTAATTTTTTATTCATACGTCCTCCTTCTGCTCTAAATTAAGAAAAAAGCCCAAGAAAACGTTAAAAAAAACTTTTTAGCTAAAAAGTTTTTTTATTGTCCTTTTTTAGTAAATAAACCTAAATCTGGCTTAACTTATTGTTTTTATTTTTTTCCTGAGTTTTCCAATTTGATGTCAAAAATTCACTTTTTACTGAGTATAAATATGCAAAAATACCGTCAAATCCATGTTTTTTGAGGCAAACCTTAATTTTTATTATTTTAAATCTAAGCTTTTGCAAAAAAAAAAAAAAAATGTTTGGTCTAAGAAAAAATTATGTTATAATAAACCTCACTAAGAATTAATTAATAAATTTTGATATTGAATTAGGGGGATTAATTATGTTTTTTTGCATGAAAAAAATCAAATAGTGCGAATTTTCCATTATGTTTTTAAATATGATGGAATGCCTTAAATTCACCCGTGGGTGTGTTCATAATCTTGTGTTTTAAATTTTTATGGATTTTTCAAATAGAAATGTAATCTAATTTAATTTTACATTATTTAACCGATTAGGGAAAATAATTTCTAATTGTTTTTTAATCATGAATCAATTTCTTACCTTTTGTCATTTTGTAGATGCGTTTTGGAGAGTTAAATAAGTTATTTTTGAAAGGTAATTTACACTTTGAATTCCGCCTTTTGTTTTTGTATTTTTCCTAATTATTCTATTCATTGACTCAATTAAATTTGTCGTATAAATTGCTTGCCTCAATTCATATGGATATTTAAAAAATGTCGTTAGTTCAACGAAATTTGTATACCAAGACTTGATAATTGAAGGATATTTTTGGCCTCATTTTTCCGCAAATTTATCAAGATTTTGCATTGCAAATTCTTGATTAGCCGCTTGATAAATCTTTTTCATATCAAGGACAAACTCTTTTTTGTCTTTGTTAGAAACTTTTAAAAGCGAGTTTCTAATTTGGTGAACAACACATTTTTGAACATCTGTTTGCGGGAAAACCGCTTCAATTGCTTGACTAATTCCGCTTAGATTATCGCAAGAAATTATTAGAACATCTTCCAGCCCGCGAGTTTTTAGTTCGTTAAAAACATCAAGTCAATTACTTGCTGATTCGGTATTTTTAATCCAAAATCCCAGTGCTTTTTTATTTCCGTCCCAATCAATTGCAAGAATAAGATAAAGTGATTTTTTGACAAAAACACCGTTTTCTTTAACATTAAAAAACATCCCATCAATGTACAAAATTGGATAGGAATTCTCAATTTTTCGCGATTTTCACTTTTCAATTTCAGGCAATAATTTGTCAGTAACTGAAGAAATTCAGGCATTACTTATTTCTTTTTTATAGATACTTTTTATTGTGTTAACAATATTTTCATATGACATTCCTGATGCAAAAAGTGAAAACACTTGCTCTTCGATATCGCCTAAATTTGTTTCGTATTTACCGAGTAATTTGTTCTCAAAAGTGCCATTTCGATCTCTTGGTATTTTTAGACGAAAACTATTATGATTATAATTCACAGTTTTGTCCGAAAATCCGTTTCGCTTATTTGGCCTATGCACGCCTTTTTTGCTTCGGTTACTTTTTTCATAGCCTAAATGTTGGCTTAATTCCGCCCTTAAGAGCGCCTCAGTAAAAGTTTTAAACATATGCGAAATTTCGTTGTGAAAATCTTCTTTTTTTATTTTTTTATAATCAGCGTATTTGTCAACAAGTTTTTTAGCTTCTAACTCAAATGGGGATAATGTTTTTTGCTGTTTTTTCATATTTTGGTCCTTCATAATAAATTTTATCAAAATAAATTTACTTTAAAAACACAAAATATTTAACATTACCTCACCCGTTTAGAAATCTATAAATTTAAGGCTTTGAATTATTGTTCTTTCAAAACTTCATATGTTTTTTTAGGCTCAGCATAAATAAAAATGAGTTTTCTATTTGCATTGAGTTTAAATAATAGTTGTATTTTTTATGATTTTTGTTAGTGTTTTAAACTAAAAAAGTAGTTTAAAAATTTCATAATTTTACCTTTTAAGTTAAAATTTTAGCTTTTTTAGTCAATAAACTTAAATTCGGCTTAACTTATTGTATTTATTTTTCTTGAAATTTTTTGAATTTATAGCAAACTAAAACATAAAAAAAGCTATGAATTCATAGCTTTTTTTATGTTTTGATGGAATTAAAACAATATTAACTAACTACTTTTCTCAATTTTCTCTTTTTTAGTCAAGAATTTAAAAATTTAACGATATACCCAATTAAAATTGCGGCAACGTAACTTATTAAAGGTATAAACTGCTCAAAAGTTACTTCTTCAGAACTACTACTAATAAATGGTAATTGTGAAACAATAAGGGTAAATAAAATAACAACCATACCTATAATGTAAATTACAATTTCTCAAATTGGTATTTGTTCGCTTTTTCGTCATTTTCAAATCAAAACTGTAAAGAGTGTGAGAAAATACTGAATTAAAAAGGAGATATTTCCTGCCTTTAAAATTGTACCAAATGTGTCTGTAACACCGGCAATTCTAGGAATAATTGTAAAAATTATACTTGAAGTAATAGCAAGCGAAACTGAAAGATAAATAGCATGATGGTATTCGTTATGCTTATTTTTTTTGGCAAAAATGGAAGGTAAAAAACCGTCTTCGGCAAGTGGTGCAATATATCTTGCATAAGGTTGAACTGATCCCATTGTTGCTGACATTCGATTAAAGAATAATCCGATTGTAAAAAGTGATACTCCTGTGGTACCTCAAAGAGTTTTGTAGACTTGTTCAAGCCCAAAGTTTGAAAGATATTCTTTACCAAGTCCTATAAAAATTATATAAAATAAAAAATAGGAAGAAATTACTATAAGAAACATTAGAATTATTACTTTTTTAAACCGTTTTGTTTCGACACTTTGTGAAATTGTCGCTAATGACTCAAAACCACCATAAGAATAAATAAATGATAAAATTGTACTAGCAAATAATGTAACACTAAAAGGTTCGATTTGGCTAAAAGTATGTCCATATGTATTTGATTGAATAATTAAATAAATAATTAAACCAAAACCAATAAGAAGTGTTGCCCATTTAAAAATAGCAGTAACTAAAATTATTTGTTTTGAGAGCTTAAACCCAAAACTACCGGCAAGAATTAAAATTATATAAACTACTAATGAGATTGAAACATAAACTCATTGGCGATCAGGATCAAATTGTGTTAGTAGAGTTGAAAAAAATAGCGGGCTTGTTGCCGAAAAAAGCATAATTCGGGCAACTTGATTTCAACCTGAGAAAAAAACAAGTCCATTTTTAAAGGTTTTTTTAGCATATGCATATGAGCCACCAACTTCATTTTGGTATTTTTGCCCAGCTCGAGCAAAAGCAAAAATAACCGCTAAAGTAATTAAAGATGTCAGAATAAAGACAAAAACACCCCAAATTCCTTGATTAATTACTTTCGAAATAGTGGCGATAAAGCCAAATCCTACAACATAATTTAGCCCATAAAAAATAAATTGTCGTTCTGTAAGTGTGTTTTTTGATTTAGTTTTCATAATTTTGGCCTTTAATTTTCAAAATTGTATTAAATTGTACCACTAGAAAAAATAATTAATTAAAAAAATTTGCTTGAAATTTTTTTAATTAATTTCAAGAACGCCACTAATTTTGTGAATTTTTTCCTTACCTAGCAAAAATTCGCCATTAGGGGTCAAAATTTGATTGTTATTTAGTAAAACTGTTTTTAAATCTAAGGTTCAAGTAATTTTTTTATCATTTTTTTCTAAAGTTAAATTATCTATTAATTGAGTAGTAACTAAATTTGCAAACTGAATTTGCGGGAAAATAAGCCATCTGTTATGCTTAACTTCAGATAATTTAATCCACTTATTATTAATTTCAGCATTAACCCTTATATATAAGTGCTCTAATAAATGTTTTAAAAATGTATGTTTAGTAAAGTTGGATTTTAAATCTCTTTCTAATAATGTTTTTTTAACATCATTTTTTAAAGCAGCAATTTCTAAATCTTTTTCTGATAATTCGATTTGGTAAATATTGTCTGAATTTTTAGCTAAACCCGAAAATTCAAGACTTTTATTATCTGGTAAAAATGTTTTTATCTCAGTATCTTTATCTACTTTTCAAATTTGTAAATTAAGTCTTAATTTTCCATTTTCATCATCAGGTTGAGCGCTAACAACATCAAATCCATATTTTTCTTTTTCATCATCGTTAATTTCAGGGCTAAATTCGGCAAAAGTATCTTTAAGTCCGACTCCAAAATTTCGATTATTTAAAACATGACCAATTTGATTAAGAAATGGGTTGGATATGACATCATTGTTGGAGTTTAGTAAGGAAAAAGCTAAAAATGATGGAAAAATGTTTTTAAAATCATCAGGTAATTGTTTTGCTATTAAATTTATTTTTGATGTCTCTTCTTGTTTATAAAAAAGACTGACCATTTTTGACGATTTAATTGAGTCATTATCTTTATGATACAAAGATAAAAGCACGTTATTTATAGGTTTTTTTTGGTTTGATGCGCCTGTGGAAGCAGCAACAGCGTTAGAAAAATCTAATTTAACAGAATACTTATCGTTCAAATCTTGGATTGGGTCAATAAAATTTACATAAGAAAAATTTTTATATTCATCGCTGTTACCTTTACCAATTATTGTTAGTGGGTATAAATCTTGCATGCTTTTTGTAATGCGAAATGAACTAGGTAAAGTTGAAAGATAACCTTTTAATTGAGTTAATTGGACATCAGCTTCTTTTTCTTCCTTTTTTGGGTCAAAAGGCTCGGGAACAATTTTTTCTTCATCACTTGGTTTTTGTGGTGTAGGTGTAATAGATGGAATTTTGTGCTTTTCTAAATCCTTTTTATCATCTGTTATTTTAATTACGCCCGGTTTTTCTTCAATCACATCAGGGTTTTCTATAACAGTGGGTGGAGAATCAGGTTTTTGACTAATCACAGGAGGCTTATTTTCTTCCTGAGTTTTACCCTTATCAATTTGGGTTTCTGTATTAATTCCAGGATTTGATGGATTTTGGCCTGGGGTTGAAGGATTTTGACCTGGATTTGATGGTTGAGATGGTTGCTCTTGTTCAGGTGGTGGAGCAATTTTTGGCGAATCACCAATATCTTTACTTATTTTATCAGGTAAATTTGACTCAACTGAACAACTTGATAAAAATAAAAAAATTACTGAAAAAAATAAAAAGTTTAATTTTGATTTTCTTAGTAATTTCATAATTTAAAATTTTACAATATTAATTATTAAAAGTAATACTTTTTCTTATTTTTGTTTTAAATAAACTTTAGTCAAAGTATTTTAAAAGATGCTCTAAATTATTGCTTTTTAATTCATTTTTAGGAATAAATTTAAGGGCAGCTGAATTAATACAATAACGTCTTCCTCCTTGTTCTTTAGGCCCATCATTAAAAACGTGACCTAAATGGGAATCAGCATTTTTTGAGCGAACTTCAACTCTAGTCATTGCGTGGCTAAAATCAAGAACTTCAACAACTGAGTCCTCGTTTAAAGGTTTTCAAAAAGATGGTCAACCAGATCCTGAATTATATTTAGTTGAAGACAAAAAAAGCGGAGTTCCGTCGATAATATCAACATAAACACCTTCTTCGTAATTATCGTTATAAAGATTATCAAAAGGTGGTTCTGTAAAATTTTCTTGTGTAACTTTGTATTGTAATTCGTTTAAATGATCAAGTTTTTTCTTGTTTTTTTCCATGTTTTCTCCAAAATAAATTTTTAATTTCCAAATTATACCATTTTTAAAATTATTTTTTAAAAAATTCATTTAATATTATGAATTTGAATTTATTTAAAATATAAAAAATAGCACTTTTTTATTAAAATTTTTAAAAAAAGTATCATTTTAACCCAAATTAGCAAAAATGCAAAGACTTTTATTGACAAAAAATTTTATTATAATACTAAAAATTTATCAAAAACCAGATTCAACCGTCTAACCTTATTTAAGCTCAAAAATATGTGATTTTGAACTTAACTGTCAAATTTTGCTAAGAAATGCTGTAAAAAAATTTTGGATTTACAGCTCCAGTGTTTCCCAGTTTGATGGCAAAAAATCACTTTTTAGTGAGTATAAATACGGGAAAATAGCCATAAATCCGTGTTTTTTGAGACTAAAATCTTAATTTTTATTATTTTTAAATTAACCTTTTGTAAAAAAAAAAAAATGCTTGATCTAAAATAAGTTAGTACACCAATTTCAGACTTATTCGAAAAAAGGTGTGTCAAAATGAAACAATACAGATTTACAATTGAAGACAAATTTAAATACATCAAAATTGCCGAATCTAAAGGGCTAAAAAACGCAATTTTGCAATTTGCAGAAGAATTTAGAGAAATTTACAAAAACAAATCTAAAAGTAAAAAAGCGGATAAAGAATGAATGTTGCATATATACGCTAATAATTTGATAAGAAATTGGCAAAAAAAGTTTTATAATAATGATATGAAAAGTTTAATTAGTACTCGTGGAAAAATCAAATCTCCACGCAAACCAAAAAAGAAATATACAATTAACGATCTTTCTGAAAACGATCGTGAAGTTTACCAAGAAATAATTGAAACTGTTCTTAGAAAATACGGGGTTGACCCCGGGATTATTCTTGAGGAGCTCAAAAAACGAAAACAAGAACAAGAAAAAGATAAAAACAAAATCGAAAATTCCACTAGAATTTGTAGCGTTTTTAAGGTTAATCGCACTTCTATTTATGAGAAAATTAGGGTGAAAAAACCACCAAAGAAAATGATTTATGATGAAGACTTACTTCAGTGAATTCGCGAAAATTTTATTTTAAATCGAAAGGTAAAAGGCCGAGACATCCTATATAATATTTACATAAATCAGGGAAATTATGTAAGCACGTACGTGTTTCAAAAACACTACGAATTTTTAGGATTAAAATCACTAGCTTATAAAAAGCAAGGAAAACCAGCACCAAAAGAGAAAAAGTTTACGCGAATTTGGACTGAAGATCATATCAAAGGTGAATTTAGCTCAGAAAATTTTGGTGAAAAATGGTTTGCTGATATTAAATTTATCAAAATTAACAACGAATGATTTTATCTACACTCAATTATTGAAACAAAATCCAATTACTTGCTCAATTTTTCAATTTCTAAAACAAGATTTTCAGAAGAAACTATAAACTTAGTAAAACAAACAATCAAAAAGTACAATATTAAACCAAAATTTTTCCATTCAGATCATGGCGTGGAATATGCGAACTACAAATTTGCTAATTTTTTAAAGCAAAATGGTATCCAACAATCAATGTCGCCAAAAGGTAATGCACTTGCAAACCGTCCTATTGAATATTTTTATGCGGTTTTTCAACGAGAATTGCTTAATATTGAGGGCGAAAATTTTGAAAATGTGGCTATTGCTTATCAAAAAATAAGTGAATTTATTGATTGGTATAACAATGAAAGGCCTCAAAGTTGCTTATCATATAAAACTCCAAGTTATTATATGAGGTAAATTATTTGTCCAAATTTTTAAAATGAACATGCTAGAAAAAATTAACAAAAGCGGTGTAATCAAAATCATAGGTAAAAAACTAATTGTCTGAGATTTTTCTACTTATTTATGCTTGATCTAAAATAAAATTGTGTTATAATTTGTCTCACTAAGAATGAATTAATAAATTTTGAGATTAAAATTAAGGGGGAATTAATTATGTTTTTTGCATAAAAAAATCAGAAGATGCGACTTATCCATTATATTAAATATAATGGTATGGCTTAAATTTGACCGTTTAGAAATCTACAAATTTATGCTTTTTAATTATGGCTCTTTCAAAACTTCAAATTTTGTTTTTTAGGCTCAATGTAAGTAAAAATGAGTTTTCTTTTTACATTGAGTTTAAATAGTAGTTGTATTTTTTATGGTTTTTGTTATTTTATCCATAAATTGATTTTGCTAGTGTTTTAAACTAAAAAATCACACATTTGTTTTTTTAGTAGTTTTTACTCAAAAAACTAGGGCAAATTTGGCACTTTTTCTCGCGAATTTTGCCAAAAATTCAAAATAAAATATCTAAAAAAGGGCAAAAAACTATTAAATCAAAAAATTAGCTAAGATAATTTTTAGGATTTAGGATTAATTTTAACTGTATATAACCCATCTTTTTGTAATTTTTTCTTAAAATCTTCGCGAATATTACCGTTAAATCCATCAAGATAAGTAGACTGACCCTCCATTAACGAAATTGCATTTGAAAAAGTGTTACTTTCTGAATCAGTTGAATAGGAATAATTTATACCAATTAAATTAAAACTTGAATCAATAGCCATCGATCCAGAAGATCCAGGACCAAGAGCGTCTAATTTATTTTCAGAATTTACTTTTGTGTACAAATTCGAATGCTGATTTAAAACCTTTTTTAGCATTCCGTGTTTTAAATTGGCAAGAAATGGTTTTTGGTAGTTTTTTCACTTTTCATGTTTAGCATTTCAGTCTTTATTTTCAGCATCATTATAAGGAACTCAAAGACCATGAAAAAGACTATCATTAATTACACGTGATCGGGTGTTGATTATTCCACCTGTTGATTTATTAGATTTAAAATTTACACCTTTTTCTCAATCAGCATTTTCATTATCGCTAGTAGCAACTGGATATCCGCCATAAAATTGTGTTTTTATTGGACTAAATTTTTCATTTCGACCTAGACCGATATGTCAATCTTTTTCAGTACCAGAATCAATCGCCTTTTTTAATTCAGGTAAAACATGTTCTAAATCAGTTTTTTTAATTTTTAGTCTTAAAATAACAAAGTCTGAACCGCCGTTTTTGGTTGTTCCAACTCGGGTGGTTTCATTATAATTGTCTAAATATTTAAGACCAACATCGACATCATGACCCATTATTCCCTCAACTTTGTAGCGCGGAGTGTAATATGGAGCGGTTAAATAGCTGTCATAAGCATCAAAAACAGGATATTCTTTAATTTTTGGGTATGTATTTTCGTATTTATTGCCTGAAATTAAATGCTCTGAACGCGCTGCGGTAAAAAAAGGCTTTAATTTATTGCCTTTTTTTGCATCCTCTTCAGAGATAAATTGATAGTTTTGGTTAACAAAGCCAGCATTTCACTTTTTTGATTTTTCACTTTTGTTATCTACATCAAAAAAATACATGCTTTTGTCAAAAATTTGTGGCATATTCCAAACATGGATGTTTGTCCCAACTAAAAGTTCATAACTATCAGAATTAGCGTCATTATTTGTTATTCTATCTAAAACTCAGGCGGTACCGTATTCTTTAAAAGCTTCAGTGCCGTATCTATTTCCAAAAAATTGATCTTGATAATATTTAAATCCGTAAATTCCAAGACTAAATGAGCGATCATAAATGAACTTTTCATAGTCAATATCTTTTTTTAAATTAGAATTAGTTTGATTAGATTTTCAAATTTGTTTTTTGCCATCACCACTTTCAAACAGAATACTAATTTGGCCTTTTTTATCATCAAAATTGGCACTAACTTTTTTTAAATTAGAAATTTTAAAAATTTTGCCAATTTCATCGATTTTCATGTAATAAAATAACTGACTTAAATTGGACGGCAAAAAACCAAAAGGATTTTTTTTGACAATTTCTGTTAGATTTTCAGAATTACTTAAAGCCCCCGAAGATTCACCCTCAGAAAACTTTGGAAGATATATTTGTTCAGCCATTCCATTATAGGAAATACCACGATTATAAAACATTAATTTTTCATCATTGTTTTTACCAAAATCGCCGTAATGACCGACATTTTTTGCTAATTCTCAGAATCTTTTATTTCTATTTGGATCATTTGGATCAAGAAAATTAATTGGCTGATTATTATCGCCATTGTACAAAAAAGTGTATAAATTATGCACTCCAGTTTGATATTTTGGTGTATTTTGAATAATTTGCATCACTGAATGATTTAGTAAAAAATCTTTGCCAAAATAATGAGCATCTTTAAAATATTCAGGATTTTGTGATTCGCTGTAAATTTTATTTGTGTATTTTAATTTTGGAGTTGCTTCAAAAAGTGGGTTATAAGTTTTTGTATTGTAATTTACAGTTTGAAATTGACTTGAATTTACTTTATTAATAGGGGAATTATTAGTTGGAACATTATTGATTTTTGGGTTAGAATTATTAACAATTTGTGATTTTGGTTTTTGTTCAGACTTGATAATTCTCGTAATTTCAGGTTTATTAGAGCTAGGTGGTTTTAAAATTTTTTGTATTTTAGTTTTAGAAAAATCAGGCTGAGAACTAGGACTTTTTTCAACTTTTTTTGCCTTTTCTTCTTTAACTGGTTTTTGAACTTTATCTAAATTTGGTTCTGGTGCTTTGTCTTTTACTTTTAAAAACGAAGTAAAAACAAACTCTTTTGGTATTGAAAGTTGCTTTTTAGTATCAACAAGCAAAACATTAACTGTTAACGAATTTTGTTCAAAGTTTTTATTTAAAGTCAATTTTTGCAAATTGTATTTATCGCTGTCATATTCAAAGTTAATGTTTTTCCAATCGACATCATCAAGACTAATTTGCTGTTGGTTCTCAATTTTTGCATGAATTTTAGGACTAATTTGTTCTTTTGAATCAAATTTATCATTGTTTACATTGCACGCTGAAAATAAAATTATTGATATTGAGCCAAAAAACAGATTATAAAAAATAAGTTTACTAAGCTTTTTCATAAACCAAACCGTTTGATTTTTACAAACTTAAATTCAAATCTTATACATTTTTATTAAGTTTTGCTAACCAAATTATAGCATAAAAAAGGCTAATTTTTAAGCTAAACCATTTGTTTAATCGCCAATTTTGAATCATTATCAAAAAAATGAATAAAAAAAATGACAAATCAATAAAAAAAAATTAATTTGTGGTATAATTATATTTATAATCAAAATATTTTAGGAATTCATTTTTTACTTAAAAATAAATTTCATTTTGATAGAATTAACTAATTTTAGATCTCTAAACCTAAATACCATATAATAAGTTTTAACGGAAAATGGCTGAAAAAATCATTAAAGGGATAGTTGTCGAAAGATTTAACTTTAGGGACTTTGATTTAATAGTTAAATTAGTAACAAATTTCGGGATTCTTAAGATGGTCGCACTCGGTGTACGTCGTCCAACTAGCAAAAATATTTATATATTAAATCCCGGATGCCTTGGTGAATTTGAGATTTTTTTGGCCAAAAATCCTAATAAATTATCTAAACTAAAAAAGGGTGAGTGCCTTGTTCGTTTAGATTTAACTAACGAAAATATTTATAAGTTTTGAAAAGTAATTTATCAATTTAGTGATGAAAATAACTATGATTCTGAACTTTTCAATATTTTTCAAAGCGCCTTTTCCAAAATAAATGACAAAAATGTAGACGCGATAATAGTTTATGTAATTATTAACTGAATTAAAATTAACGGTTGAATCAGCAATTTAACTAGTTGTAAAGTTTGCAAAACCAATAAAAGGCTTGTAAATTTTGATTTTTATGGTGGAATGGAATGTATTTATCATCGCACTTTAAAACCTTTTTTTAGATTTAATGTCAAGGAATTGGAAATTTTGTATTGAGCCGATTTTTCGCTTGATGAATATTTGCGAAAAATCAATTTTGACCATGTTTATTCTATTTTTGAAATTTTAAAAATGTTTTTAAAAAAAAATTCATATATTATTTTTTAAATTTTTGGTATAATTTTATAAATATTTATGATTAGAATAATTTCTGGTAATTATAGGCGTGCTGTAATAAAAAATCCTGAATTTTCAGTAGTTAGGCCTATGTCTGATCGTTGTCGTGAGTCGATTTTTTCACAGTTACAATTTGAAATTCCAAATTCAAAAGTTTTAGATTTGTTTGCCGGAACAGGTGCAATCGGTCTTGAAGCTTCTTCGCGTGGGGCAAAAAAAGTTGTAGCTTCAGAGTTAAATCAGCAGGCATACCAAAATATTGTTGATTTTTGTAAAAAATATAACGTAAAAAAATACGAAATATTTAATAAAAACGCAATATTTTTGCTTAACGATCTTAGTGGGCAAAAGTTTGACTTCATTTTTTTGGATCCGCCACATGCTGAAGAAGAAATTACCAAGAAATGTTTTTTAAAAATTGCAAAAAATAATTTATTAGAAGAATCTGGAATTATAATTTACAAAACTAATTTAGGTTCTAAATTAATTCCCAAATTTTTTTCAATTGAAAAAACAAAAAAATACGCTAAAAATACTGTTTTTTTCCTAAGATTTAATAATGAAGCAAAAGATGAATAAACTAATTGTAATTTCAGGTCCTTCAGGTGTTGGCAAAGGGACAATTGAGTCAATTTTATTAAAAAACAACAAATTGCCTATAAAACTTGCAATTTCTGCAACAACAAGACAAAAGCGCGCTAATGAAATTGACGGAGTGAGTTATTTTTTTTTAGACCACGAAACTTTCAAAGAAAAAATCAAAAATAATGAATTTATTGAGTGAAGTTGTCATCTTGATAACTATTATGGAACTCTAGAGTCACAAATTCAATATATTCAAGAGCAAAATTTCATTCCCTTATTAGAAATTGACACAAATGGTGCTAAAAATATTATTGAAAACTATAAGAAAAATAACCAATTAGATAAAATTTTAACTATTTTTATTTTACCTCCCTCGCTTGAAGTTCTAAAAAATAGAATTGAAAATAGACTCACAGAGACTTCAAATCAAATCGATCTTCGACTTAAAAAGGCTGAATCTGAAATTAAAATTAAAGATTTATTCAAGTTTCAAGTTGTAAATGACAATTTAGAACAATGTGTCGATGAAATTGAAAAAATTATAACAACAGAAATAAAAGAGCTGTAGATGAAGGGACAAATTGTTAGAGTTATAGCGGGTTTTTATGATGTTTTTGAACCATCAACCCAAAAACTCTATCCACTTTTGAGAGGATCTGGATCACTTAGACAAAAACAAATATCTCCTTTAGTTGGAGATTTTGTTGAGTTTGATCCTAGTGGATTTATTAAAGAAATTCTTCCACGAAAAAACTGACTAAAACGTCCAAAAGTTGCTAATATTGACCAGGCACTTATTTTCGTTTCGCTAAAAGAGCCTAATTTTTCGCCTTTATTGCTTGATACTTTTTTGTTAATGATTGAATTTAAAAATATTAGTCCAATTTTGATAGTTACCAAAGTTGATCTTGAACCAAATTATAAAAATTTGTTGCTTGATTATCAAAAAATGGGATATTCTGTTTTCTTTATTAATAATAATAAAAAAAAAATTCCTAGCGATTTGCAAGAAAAACTTAAAAATAAACTTAATTTTGTCATCGGACAAAGCGGAGTTGGAAAAACAAGTTTTATCAATAATTTGTTTGGCACACAATTTGAGGTTCAGGAAATTTCTTTTTCATTAAATCGCGGAAAACACACCACGCGAGTTGTCCAAATTATAAGAAAAGGAGACTTTCAGATAGTAGATACGCCTGGATTTTCTAGCTTTAATTATGATGAAATTCCCAAAGATCAAATTAAAAGTTCTTTTGAAATTTTTCGTCAGTTTTTGCCTAAATGCAAATTTAGAACATGCTTTCATTTTCATGAGCAAATAGAAAATTGTGCAGTAAAAAACGCTGTAAAACACGGCATAATTTCAGAAACTAGGTATAAAAATTATCTCTATCTTTTAGAAAAATATGAAAAAAAAGATTATTAGCCCTTCACTTTTGAATGTTAGCAAAAATAACCGTCTAAAATTAGTTAGAACTTTTTTGAATCTTGGAATAAAATGATTCCATTTTGATTTTATGGACGGAAAATTTGTTGAAAATACAGCAATTTCTCTTTCAGAAATTAAAAAAATTGTGACTAAATCAAAAAAGTTTATTTCTGATGCTCATTTAATGTCAGTTGATCCTGAAAGTCAAATTGAAGAACTAATTGGCTATGTTGATTTTGTCACAATCCATTTTGAAAGTAAAAATTATGACGAAATTCATAGGATAATTTTAAAATACTCTGAAAGAATTAAAATAGGACTTGCAATAAAACCTTCGACAAAAATTGAAGAAATTTTAGATTTATTACCCAAAATTGATCTGATTTTGGTAATGTCAGTTGAACCTGGAAGAGGTGGGCAGGATTTTATCCAAGAAACATATCAAAAAATTAGCAACTTAGCAAAAATAATTCGTGAGTCAAATTACAGCATTTTAATCCAAGTTGACGGTGGAATTAAAGATTACAATGCAAAAAAAGTCTTTGAATCAGGGGCTGATGTGATTGTTGTAGGAACTTTTTTGGCTCAAAAACCAAATAAAACAAAAATCCAAAAGTTATTAAATTAACAATAAAACAAGAAGCAAAAATTACTATTTAAGAATTTGTTAAATTCATAGTTTGTGATATAATTTTTAGCATGTTATTATTTTTGATCTTTACTTACAAATAATACATTCAAAAAATTTAAACTATATATACAAATTCGAGGTGTTTTATGTCAAAAATTACAAGAATTTTTGCAAGAGAAATTCTTGATTCACGGGGAAATCCAACAATTCAAGTTGAGGTTCACACCCAAGCGGGCGGTTTTGGGTCTGCAATTGTTCCATCAGGAGCTTCAACTGGGTCAAGAGAAGCGCTTGAATTACGTGATTCAAATACAGAATATGCTTATAATTGATTCGGTCAAAAAGGTGTAATGACCGCAGTTAATAATGTAAATAATATTATTGCTCCTGAAATTATCGGTCTTTGTGTTAAAAATCAAAGACTTATTGATCAAAAAATGATTGATTTAGACGGAACTCCAAACAAAGAAAGACTTGGTGCGAATGCTATTTTAGGTGTTTCTTTAGCAGTTGCAAAAGCAGCCGCAAGTGAGTTGAGACTTCCGCTTTTCCGTTATTTAGGTGGTCCAAACCCAACTTTAATGCCAGTTCCAATGCTTAACGTGATAAACGGAGGCGAGCATGCTTCAAATACGCTTGATTTTCAAGAGTTTATGATTATGCCACTTGGTTTTTCAACATTTAGAAAAGCTTTGCAAGCATCAAATAAAGTATTTCACACTTTAGCAAAACTTCTTAAAAAATCAGGATTTGGAACTCAAGTTGGTGATGAAGGTGGATTTGCCCCTAACTTAAGTTCTCACGAGCATGCACTTGATTTTTTAGTTGAAGCAATCAAGGAAGCAGGATTTAATCCGGCTGTTGATGGTGAAAATGCTATTGCAATTTCAATTGATGCTGCTGCTAGTGAATTTTATGATGGCCAAAAATATGTCTTTAAAAAATTAAAAGCAGCTTCTGCTGATCAAGAAAATCACCAAAAATATGAATTTACATCAGAAGAATTGCTTGATTATTACGGACAACTTTTTGATAAATATCCAATAATTTCAGTCGAAGATGGTTTTGCCGAATCAGACTGAGACGGATTTATTGCTTTTACCAAAAGATTTGGACAAACACATCAAATTGTCGGTGATGACTTAACTGTTACAAATGTAAAAATTCTAAAAGAAGCTATCAAAACAAAAGCAATTAATTCGATTTTAATTAAATTAAATCAAATTGGAACACTAACTGAAACACTTGATGCAATTCAACTTGCGCAAAAATCAGGATTAACAGCAGTTATTTCACACCGTTCTGGTGAATCTGAAGATACTACAATTTCTGATCTTGCAATCGCAGTTTCATCTGGTCAAATCAAAACAGGATCACTTTCAAGAACTGACCGAATTGCCAAATATAATCGACTTCTAGTAATTGAAGAATTTTTAGACACATATTCAAAAAGTGAATATATTGGAAGAGATGTTTTTTACAATCTAAAAAAATAATTTAAAAAAACTAATTTAAAATATGGATATTCGTTTAATTTTAAACAACAAATCTTTTGTTGAAAAAAAATTATCAGACCGTGGTTTTGATATTTCTATAATTGCCGACTTATATCAAAAAGCCCAAAAACGTAACTCTTTGCGTCAGGAAATTGATGAATTATTAGCCCAAAAAAATAAAACTAGTAAGCAAATAGGCCTTTATGTCCGTGAAAATAAAGACGCTGAAGATTTGAAAAACCAAGTAAGTCAAATTAAAGATAAACTTGCAAATTTAGAAACAGAGTGACAAGAACTTGATGACTGAGTTAGTCAAAAAATTCTTGAAGTGCCAAATCTTCCTGATGATTCAGTTCCTTTTGGAAATTCTGAACTTGATAATCAAGTAATTTATCACTGAGGACAGCCAAAAAAAATCGATCCTAAAATCAAGCCTCACTATGAATTTGGTAAATCTAAAAACATTTTAGATTTTAAACGAGCTGTAAAAATTTCAGGCAATCGCTTTGTAATTTATAAAAATTTAGCGGCTAAATTAGTTCGGGCTTTGATAAATTTTATGATTGACACTCATGTAAATTCAGGTTATCAGGAAATTGTTCCAAATACTTTAGTTCTTGAAAATTCGCTATATGGAACAGGTCAACTTCCGAAATTTTCAGAAGATTTGTATTCTTTAAAAAATTCTGATCTTTGACTAATTCCGACAGCCGAAGTTCCTTTGACAAATTATTACCAAGATGAAATTATTGACTTAGAAAAACCAATTTCGCTTGTTGGTTACAGTAAATGTTATCGATCTGAAGCCGGAAGTGGCGGTAAAGACACAAGAGGTTTGATCCGACTTCATGAATTTCACAAAGTTGAACTTGTTAAAATAACAAATGAAGTTGATGGAATAAAAGAATTTGACAATGTTGTTCAAGATGCTGCTAAAATTTTGAAATTGCTAAACATACCTTATCGCGCTGTGCTTTTGTGTAGTGGTGATCTTGGATTTTCAAGTAAAAAAACTATTGATTTAGAAGCATGACTTCCATCAGAACAGACATACCGTGAAGTTTCATCAATTAGCTATTGTGGTGATTTTCAAGCTAGAAGAGCAAAAATTCGCTACCGTGATGAAAAAAATAACGTTTATGCACACACAATTAACGGATCTGGCCTTGCAATTGATAGAATTGTCGCGATTTTACTCGAACAGAATCAAAACCCTGATGGTAGTTGAACAATACCAGAAGTTTTAAAACCTTATTTTAATTAGATTTATACATAAATTTTTAATGAATAAAATTGTACCATAGATTTTTTATGGTACAATTTTATTTTATTTAATTAAATAAGGAGTAATAATGAAAAAATTATTGGTAGTTTTACTTGATAAATTTCAGGATATCGAGTTTACAACTTTTCTTTCTTTGATAAAAAAGGCCGATTTATACGATAAAATTGAATTTTATAATCCTGAAAACAAAATAGTAACAGGCCAATTTGGAGTTGTTCAAATTGAGACCAAAAATCATTGAAAATCTGATGATTTTGATGCAATTTTTATACCAGGCGGAGTTGCAGCGCAATATCTTCGAACTTGTGAGCCAGCAATAAAATTAATTAATGAATTTTTTGCCCAAAACAAGCATGTTTTTGCAATTTGTGATGCGCCAAATGCTATTTTTGAGCGTAATTTAGCGCCAAATTATCAATTTAGTTCATACCCTGATGAAACAAATTCAGACATACCAACAAGAAAAAACGATTTAGTTACAGTTGATAAAAATTATATTTCAGCTAGAAATGCCTCATCTTCAGCTGAATTTGCATTTAAAGTTATTGAAAAATTAGCTTCAAAAGAAATTGCTGAAAAAATAAGAGCCGGATTTCAAGCTTAAATTTCTAGAATTTCCCAGTTTGATGAGATAATCTTAAAAAGCGCCCGGTTTTGGGCTGTTTTTAACTTTTTTGGCAAACTCAAGAAAAAATAACTATCAAACCAAAAACACTAAGTTGAAAACCTAACAAAAAAAATACAACTACTATTTAAACTCAATGTAAATAGAAAACTCGTTTTTACTTACACTGAGCATAAAAAAACATATGAAGTTTTGAAAGAACAATAACCAAAAGCCCTAAATTTAAAGATTTCTAAACGGGTAAATTTAAGGCATTCCATCATATTTAAAAATATAATGGATAATTCACATTATCTGATTTTTTTTATGGCAAAAACCCGAGTTTCCCAGTTTGATAAGGTAATTTTAAAAAAGCATCTGGTTTTAGGCACTTTTTTAAGTTTTTCGGTAAAAGTTAATAACAATTTTATTAGTGATTTATTAAGATATCAAAGTAAAAATCATACCTATTTCAAATATTCGGATCACTAGGAACACCATCTCGATTTTTAAATGTTATTTGCTGATCTAAAGTGTTAAATTCAACCCTTTGCCTTAATTTTTGCAACATCGTTACTAAACCAACCTCAGTTAATTGATTGTTTTCAAATAACTTGTTATCACTAATATGTTTGTTGATTTTAAATATTATAGTTTTTAAAATAACTAGTGAGATAAAACACAAAAGTGTATGAGCTAGAATGTGCTCGTCAATTCTTAAAAATACGGGCCGAATATTCAACAAACCTTTTAGACTTCTAAAATTAGCTTCAATATTCCACTGTTTTTGGTATTTTTCAACTATATCTAAGACATTTAAATTCAGTATATTTGTTTCATAAACATAGTAGCCATCAAATTGTTTGTCTTTGTCAATTTTACTTTGATCTAATTCAAATTTCATGTTTGAAATTTCCTTAAAATATTTAGGTTTTTTACCAAACAATTTGTTTACTTCAATAAAACCGTCTTTATTTTGTTTTTTAATAAAACTTTCGATTTGCTCTTCACGAGCTTTTCTGTCTTTTATCGCTCTTTTTGTACTGTAAGTAATAATTCTTCTTCTAATATTTTCAGTGTATCTTTTATTTTTATAAGATGAATAAAATTCTTCTTTTTTATACTTAAAATCCGCATTTACATCAACATAATCCCTTGGATCTAGTAAATAATTTTTGAATTTTTGAGTCCCTACCTTTGCACGATATGAAATAATAAAATTATAGTTTCTTGATTCAAGAAATCGAATATTTGCAGCAGTTGACATGCCGCGATCAGCGATTATTGTCATATTTTTGATATTATATTTGGATTCAACATCTAATACAAAAGGGATTAATGTACTAGAATCGCCGGTATTTCCTTTAAAAACTTTAATATGAAAAGGAATACCATTTTTATCACACGCTAAGCCAATGACAATTTGGTCTTCTTTGAATTTAGCATCTTTAGAATAGCCAGGAATTCTTAATCCATTTCTTTCAAATGTCTCAAAATAGATTGTTGATGAGTCAAAATAAAATTCACTGTCCCTTTTTCCAAGTTCGCTTGTTACCATTTTGTTGACACTATTTAAAAGTTGATTTTGTGACTCAAAGACAAGATCTAGGAGTCTATAAAAGCTATTTTTGGAAGCATTTATTTGATTTGAGTAGTCATCCTTTTTATCAAAAGCATTAATAATGCTGCCAGGATCAGTGATCCGTTTTGAAATTAAGTAGTTAAAAATTTCTTTCATATTTTTATGTCTACTTTTAGGAAGTGACTCAAAAATATTGTGCTTTTCAATAAGTTTTTCAATTAATTCCCCACCAACAAAAACCGAACCTTCGATTATTGCGGAATTTTTAATAGAATCAAGTAAAATAGCCTTGACTTTATCTTTGTCATCTAAATTTGAAAACAATTTCAATTTTTCTTTGATAATTTGAACAGCATTTGGATTAATTTTTTCCAAATTCCGCTCATTTCCTAAACTAAATCAACGTTTTGGACCTTTGGAATAACCTTGTGTTCAGCCAACATATTTATATGGTTTATCTTTTGAAGATCCTCAAACACTAAATAAAAACAAATTTTGTTTTTTCATAATGTATAATTATACCATAAAATTACTTAAAATGCTACCAAATGCTACCAATAAAAATTAAGGTTTTACATTCAAAAAACACCGATTTACAGGTCTTTTTTCATATTTATATTTACTAAAAAGTGAATTTTTGCCTTCAAACTGGGAAACTCGGGAAAATACAACTACTATTTAAACTCAATGTAAATAGAAAACTCGTTTTTACTTACACTGAGCATAAAAAAACATATGAAGTTTTGAAAGAACAATAACCAAAAGCCCTAAATTTAAAGATTTCTAAACGGGTAAATTTAAGGCATTCCATCATATTTAAAAATATAATGGATAATTCACATTATCTGATTTTTTTTATGGCAAAAACATCCTTAATCCCTCCCTAATTCAATATCAAAATTTATTAATTCATTCTTAGTGAGGGTAATTATAACATAATTTTTTCTTAGGCCAAACATTTTTTTTTTTTTTGCAAAAGCTTAATTTCAAAACTATAAAAATTAAGATTTTAAGTTAAAAAACCCGGATTTACGGGTATTTTTGTGTATTTATAGTCATTAAAAAGTGAATTTTTGCCAACAAATAGCGAAACTCGGGAAAAGAAATTGCTGAAAAAATGAGAGAGGGATTTCAGGCTTAAATTTCTAGAATTTTTTCAATTTGAGCATTAATTTCGTTACTTCTTTCAAAGAAAACTGCATGGCCAGTTTGTTCAAATTTTATAAGTTTTTTATTAAAATTTTCACTAATTTTGTGAAGACTTTCTAATGGCACAAAATTATCTTCAACACCAGCAATTAAAAAATAATTATTATTCTGTTGGTAAAGCGGTAACAATTCGGTTTTCAGTCATTCCAAGTTAAGGATTTCTTCAAAAACAATCTTTTTAAAAATTTCTCTTTTTTTTGTGACATTTTCAAAAAAATTAATAGCATTTTTTGCTAAATTTTTCATATAACTAAATTTATCAGTAAAAACTAAATGTTCAAGACTATCTTTTGCAGATTCAATGTCTTGAGGTAAGAGTCAATTTCCTATTTTTTCAGCTTCGCTTTGCGAATTTTTCTCTAAAATAAAAGGATTGAGTGGAGCGACTAAAACTGCTTTTTTTGCTAAATTTTCACTTAAAATATAAAGAGCAATAGCTCCACCAAGTGAGTGACCGATTACAATTTGGATATCTAAATTGAGCTTTTTAATAAAACTAGCCGCAACTTTTTGGTAATTTTTAACATTAATTTCATTATTATTAGTGCTTTGACCACAACCGGGAAAATCAAATGAAACAATGTCATAGTTGCGATTTTGTTTGTTTTTAAGTTGAAAAATGAAATTATGACTTGAATTGAAACCGTGTAAAAATAGTATTTTTTGCTTTCCAGTTTCTTCTAAAAAATAAAAAATATCCTCATTTTCAACAGTAATTTTAGAATGAACTATCATTAATAATTAGCTTCCAAAAATTGTATCCAAAATTTCATTAAGAGGAATTGCGCCAAAATATTCATCAAGATTTGTAATTTGTAGAAGTTGTGATTCTATAATTGATCTAGTAAATTCCTTATTTTCTAAAATTTCTTGGATATCTTCAACTGATCTTTGAGATAAAAAATCACCTTCAAACTTTATTTTAACAATGTGATTTTTCTCAATATTTGCAAGTACTCTTAAAGTTCCGCCGCTAGTTCGGGCGATATTTTCATAGCTAAAATAAGGATTTGAACCAAAAACTCATTCTCTAGACTGTCTTAAGGTTTGAACTTCTTGAAAATCTTTTTGAAATGTCATCTCATCTTGAAAATAAGTCTCAACATCTTGTGCTTTTGTTTGATATTTATTTTCAAAAAATGTGATTAGTCTTGAAATAAACTCAGAATCTTCCATTTGTTCTTCAATTTCATGCAAAATATTTGTTACTCGCTGACGAATTGATTTTATTCCTTTGGACTCAATTTTTAATCGGTTTGGCTTTAAAACTTGACCTAATTTTGCCAAATTAGCATTAAATAGAATTGTTCCATGGTGAACAATTCTATCTTTGTAAATTATTTGAGCATTTCCTGAAACTTTTGCGCCATTAACTATGAGATCATTTCTGCCTTTGAATTCAGCATTCAAACCAAAAGATTTAAAAAATTCTATAATCGGTGTCAAGAATTTCTGATAACTGTGATTCTGTTTTTTAGTTATAAATGAAAAATTAATGTTTCCTAAATCGTGATAAACAGCACCACCTCCAGAAAGTCGACGGTAAATTTCAATTCTTTGCTTTTCAACCTCATCAAGCTTAATTTCCTCGTAAATATTTTGATTTTTACCGATAATTATTGCATTATTATGCTGGTAAAAATATAAAATATCGTCCTGATTTTGGTCATCTTTTAGAATTAGTTCCTCACAAACTAACGTGTAAAATGGGCTTGTTTTTTTAGTAGTATAAATCTTCATATTTCCTCCATATTCTAGTTATGTTCTAAATCAAAAGTTGTAATTAATTTGAATTTTGATTTAAAATCATCAAGATTTTCTGCTAATTGTAAATTTTCTAAATTAAAAAGTGTTATTTTTTCATAGTCTCAACGGAGTGCATACTTGTTTTTTGATAAAAAGTAGATTAAATTTTCAACAAACCAAAAAAAATATTCTGAATTATAATCGATTGTTCTATCAAGACCTTCAACTGAAATTTCTAATTTCCGAAAGGAATAGCTTAAAATTCGAAAATTAAACACAAATCTTTCGTTTATAGGACATTTCTTTTGAGCTGAGTTTTGTTCCTTGTTAAATGAAACTGACATATAAAAAATCCTTAAATTATATAAAGTCTGTTTTTTATTTTATTTTATTATAATTTATAATTATAAACTATTTAAGTATACTTTTATTTTTAAAAATTAAATTTAAAAATTATAAAGGATTTTTTTTGAAAATCTTGGAGAAATATGAAAAATACAAATGAATATGTAGCTTGATATCGAAAATATCGACCTACTAAATTTTCCGATGTTGTCGGCCAACAATATTTAGTTGAAAGTTTGAAAAACATCGTTAAATCAAAAAAGTTTTTTCACGCCTATCTTTTTTCAGGTCCAAGAGGTACTGGAAAAACTTCACTTGCAAAAATATTTGCAAATGCAATAAATTGTACTCACAAAGAGCAAAATTCTATTGACCCGTGTCAAAATTGCCTTAAAAATATAAATAATTCTATTGATATAGTCGAAATGGACGCTGCTTCACACAATGGTGTTAAAGAAATCCGTGAAATTGTTGAAAATTCTATTAATCTACCTCAGGTTAGCCCATATAAAATTTATATTTTAGATGAAGTTCATATGCTTTCAACTTCAGCTTTTAATGCATTTTTAAAAACTCTAGAAGAACCGCCAAGCCATATTATTTTCATTTTAGCAACTACCGAAGTTCATAAAATCCCTTTGACAATTCTCTCAAGAGTCCAGAGGTATAATTTTCTTGGCCTAAATAAAGAGCAAATTTTGCAACGACTTTCACAAATTTTAAACTATGAAGGCGTAGAATATGAAGAAGAAGCCCTAAAATCCGTGTGTTTATTAAGTCACAACAGTTTGCGGGATGCAATTTCAATTCTTGAGCAGGCGGTAATTTTTGGCAATAACTTTTTGAGTAAAACAAGTGTTGAAGAACTTTTTGGGCTAGTTTCAAGTGAAAAACTTGTTGAATTTATAAACGTTCTTTTTTTGGCGCAGTCCCAAAAAGCCTTTGATTTATTAGATAAACTTTTATTGCAAAGCAAAAATTTTCAAATTTTAATTGAGTCATTGATAAATTTAGTCAAAGAGTGAATTATTTGAGAAAAAACTCAAGAGGAAGACTTAATTGAAATTTATTCGATTTCTGATTTGGAAAAGTTAAAAATTAGCCACGATTTTGCTTTTAAATTTTTAGATATTGGCTTTTCAACTTTAAAAGACATTAATCATGATAAGTTTCAAAGTTTAGCGCTTGAAATTTTAGTCATGAAAATTCTTGCTTTTAAAAAGGAAAACTTGCAAGAAAAAAGCCAAACTGTTTTAGAAAATTCACAAAAATTTGCTGAAAAACCAAAAGAAGAGCTAGAAATCGACACTGAAGAAACCGAAAAAAGTGAAGAAAATACCAAAAAAGAGCAAAAACCGCCAAAAAAATTAGAGTTTGTTACTATCCGTGATAAAAATTTTGGTTCAAATTATAATTTGAACCAAAAAACAAATACACAAAATTTATTCGATTATGATGATCCAATTCTTGAAGACGATGATGGCGATTTAGATTTGCATGGTAGCGATGATTTGACTTTCGGATCAATTTTTGACCGTAAAATCAAAAATAATTTAGAGACAAAAATCTTAAAAAGTGAAAAAAGCAATAAAATAGGCGATAATTTTAAAAACAGGGACAACGCTTTTAATCCTTTGTTAGACCCCGAAGGTGCTAGTTATCAAAGTAATTTTTTAAATAAAACTGAAAATTCAAATTTTAATTCGGCTGAAAACATCGATTTTTCAAACTCATTTTTAAATTCTAATGATAAAAATACTGATTATACTGCCAAAAAAAATATTAACTCTATTGATTCAGGTCCAAAAACAAATAATCAAACATCATATTTTAATAAAAATGAAGAAAAAGACGATAATTTTTCATTTGATAGAGATTCATACGTAAATAAATTTTTAAAAAAGAATCTGCCAAATGATTATTTGTCCGTCGATGATGCTCTGAATCTTATACTTTTAGGAAAAAAATTTTATGACACAAACCGTGAAATTTATTTGGATTTACGTAAAAAATGGAGCAAAAATTTGTTAGATTTTCAGTATAATTTTGAATTCATAGATACTGTTGGAGTGTTAAAACATGCAGAAATTCTTTCATTAGGGTCTAATTTTGTATGTTTTATTACTAAAAATCCAGAATATGAAGAATTACTAATCGAGAAAATGCAAAAAGAAGCTGATAGAGTTAACCAATTATTAAAAACTGTTTTTGGCCAGGATATCTACGGCCTTGCTTTGAGTAATAATCTTGTTGAAGAAACAAAGAAAAGGGCAAATGAAATTAAAGCGCGTGGTGAAAAATTTGTGCTAAAACCTTTTGAAAAACCAGAAAAACGCACTATTTCTAAGACAGATTTACAAAAACTATTCTTTGATGAATAAAAATTTTTAAACTTTTTAAAATAGTTTATATAATTTATTTAAATAAGAGAAAGGAAAAAACATGAATCTTCAAAAACTATTAAAAGAAGCACAAAAAATGCAAAAAGATCACAAAGTAAAAAAAGATTTGTTAGAAAAAACAGATTTTGACTTTGAAAATCAAGGAATTTCGCTGACTATTTCAGGAGGATTTGAGTTAAAAAAGTTAAAAATTGCTCCATTTTTAGTCGACAAAGACGATATTGAAACATTAGAAGATTTAATTTCTATCACATTAAATCAAGCTTTGTTGAAAATTAGAGAAGAAAATGAAAAAATTGCCCCAACTCAATCACATTAATTTTGAATCATGGTAGATGAAAATTTTGAAAAACTAGTTGATCAATTAAGAAAAGTTCCCGGAATCACAAAAAAACAAGCCACAAATATTTTATTTTCTCTAATCGATACGCCGCTCAGTCAGATTGAGGCATTTGTCGAGCAAATTTATAATTTAAAGCGAAATCTTCAATATTGTGAAAGATGCGGATATCTAAATGCTAATTCAGTTTGCCAAATATGCCTTGATTTTCAGCGTTCTTTTAAAATATTAGTGGTTGAAAATTCTGAAATGGTCACAAAATTTGAAAAACTAGGAAAATATGATGGCAAGTATTTTGTTTTTGGCAAATATGATATCAAAAAGCTCGAAAATCATGACTTGCAAATAAAAAAACTTGCAGACCTTGCTAATGAAAAAAGTGAAATTATTATTGCACTTTCTTCAACAATGGAAGGTTGAATTTTTGCAAATTATCTTGCAAAACACAAGTTTTTATCCTCATCAAAAATTACTAGGTTAGCTACTGGCATTCCTTTTGGGGCGGCAATTGATTATATTGACAATATAACCTTAAATCAGGCACTCGAAAATCGTCAAGAAATGGAAAAATAATATGTTTATAAGTTTTGAAGGGATCGATGCAAGCGGAAAATCAACCGTTATGAATTTGTTTGCAAAGTATTTGAGAATTAAATTTCCAGAAAAAGAAATTCTTACAACTTTTGAACCATATAGCGGCAATGATTCACAAGAAGCACAACAAATCCGCGAATTTTTACTTAATAAAAAAAATCAAATTAGCCCATATGTTGAGATGCTTTTATTTTCAACCTCAAGAAGAATTCATCTTGAACAAGTAATTTGACCAGCCTTAAAATCAGGAAAAATTGTTCTTTGTGATCGCTATATTGATTCTTCGATTGCATATCAAGGGTTTGGAAATAATTTAAGCCCAGATTTAGTTTTTAATTTAAATAGTTTAATTTCTGAAAACACTTTTCCAGATCTTACAATTTTCCTTGATGTTAAAATTTCAAAATCTCGCGAGCGAATGGAAATTTATCGAAATGAAAAGCGAGACCGACTTGAAAATCGCGGCGAGGATTTTTATAAACAAGTTATTAAAGGATATGAATATTTATTAAAAACAAGAAAAAATTTCATTAAAATTGACGGTAATGGCGACTATGATCATGTTTTAACAGATATTATTAATTTTTTTGAGAGCTATTATGAAGCAAATTACGACAAATTGGCGCCATTTTCTCGATAATTTGTCAAAAACTAAAACAATTCCACATGCAATTTTACTTGTTTCAAGTTACTCAGATTTTCTAGATGAGAAAATAGCTGATTTTTTAGAAATATTTAGTCAAAAACCGCAAATTTTTCAACATGATTTTGGAGATAATCGCCTTTCAAAAACAGAATTTTTAGAAGAGGTAAACAAGCTGTATTTTTCCTCCCTTTATGGCGATAATTCAAAAATTTTCCTAATAAAAAACATCGAAAATGCCCATATTTCTGTACTAAATTCATTTCTAAAAATTTTAGAAGATCCTCCTTTGAATACATATTTTTTACTAACTTCTTTTTCTTCAGACTTAATTATTCCGACTATTGTTTCACGTTGTCAAATATTTTTTTTCAATGATTTAAATAGAAAAAATGAACTGAAAAAAAAGTTAGATACATGAAAAAAATCGCCTTATAATGCTATATATGCAAATATTTTCACCAATTTTGATCAAGCAACTTTAGCTATTAAGGCTATTAGTGATTTGGATTTAGATAAATTAAAATCATTACTAAATAATTTAGCTAAAACAAAATTTGATTTTTTACTATTTTTAAATCAAGTTTTAACAAAAGAAAACTCATTTATTTTTCTTCAGATAATAACCGCTCATTTTAAGCAATTTTTTTTAAGCAATTCTAGTCTTAACAAAAAAGATGCTAAAAAAGGGAATTTTTTCGATTTGGATTCTGAAAAAATGGTAAGGATTAATCAGACGTTCAAAAAATTTCTCTCATCACTTGAGACAAATGCAAACTTTAATATTCAAAAATCGGGCTTTTTAGTTCGTCTAAATAACATTTTAACTTAAAATTATGGCAAAAATCACAGTTATCGCAACTCCAATTGGAAATTTACAAGATATAACTTTGCGAGCAATTCAAGCAATAAAATCAGCTGATTTAATTTTGTGTGAGGATACCCGAACTTCCAAAAAAATATTAAATTTTTTGGAAATTAAAGATAAAAAGTTAATTTCCTATCACAAATTTAATGAAAAATCAACTATCGCCAAAATGTCTGACATATTTTTAACTAACCAAAACATTATTCTAATGTCAGATGCAGGCACACCTTCAATTAGTGACCCGGGTCAAATTTTGATAAAATGAGCACATGAAAACGATGTTGAAGTTGATTTTTTACCTGGTGCATGTGCTTTTGTTGGCGCTTTTGTTCTTTCTGGTTTTGATTTACCGTTAGTTTTTATGGGTTTTTTTAATTCAAAAAAGCAGCAAATAATTAAACAAATTGAGCATTTTATACTAAATTATAGTTATATTTTTTACGTTTCACCATATAAATTAATTTATATTCTTGAAGTAATTAATGAATTTTATGGCGACAAAGTTGAAATTTTTCTTGTTAAGGAAATGACAAAAATTCATCAAAAATATTTTATTGGTTCTCCTTTAAAAGTTTTAGCTGAACTTCAAAATTCTACCAAAGGAGAATTCACAATGGTTTTAAGGCTAAAAAACGATGAAAAGCCGAAGTTAAAAGCAAATAAATATGAAAATTTTTCTAAAAATAGTGTAAAATTTTAGATTAAAATATTTTAAAAAGACGGGTTAAAATGATTAACAAACATATTGTAAAAATTTTGTTTGACAATAAACAAATTAAAACTAGAATTGATGAGATTGCAAAGTGAATAAATTTAAACTATAAAAATTCGCAAGAAATTGTTTTTGTTGCGGTTCTTAAAGGTTCATTAATTTTTCTTACTGATTTAATTCAGCAAATCGAAGTTGATTCAATGGTGGATTGCATAATTGCTAAATCCTATTTTGGTGGCACACAATCAGGTGGCGAATTGAAAGTTATTACTGATATTGACCTAAAAATTGAAAATAAAGATGTTATTTTAATTGATGATATTTTTGATTCAGGGATAACCTTGACAAAAATTAGTGAACATTTAAAATTAAAAAAACCAAAATCACTAAAAATAATTACTTTATTTTATAAAAGAGAAAAAAGAAAAACTGATATTGAGCCTGATTATTTTGGCTTTGAAGTTCCCGATGCTTTTCTTGTTGGTTATGGACTTGATTATCAGGAAAAATATCGAAATTGACCTTTTGTTGCAATTTTTGATCCAAACAAAAAGGAATAAAATAAAAAAATGATAAAAGTTACAAATATTTCCTTTAGTTACACTAACGATATGAACCAATTAGCGCTCAAAGATGTTAGTGTAACTTTTGAAAAAGGCAAATATTATGCAATTTTAGGCCACAATGGATCAGGAAAGTCGACATTTTCTAAAATTATTTCCGGAATCGCTAAACCGCAAAAAGGTACAGTTGAAGTTGATTCAATTTTATTAAATAAAGAAAGTCTACCTAAAATTAGAAAGAAAATCGGTATTATTTTTCAAAACCCAGATAATCAATTTGTTGGGGCAACAGTTGAGGACGATATTGCCTTTAGTTTGGAAAATATTAACGAAGATCCAAAAAAAATGCCTAAAATTATTGCAGAATTGGCACAAAAAGTACAAATGCAATCTTATCTCGAGCGCGAGCCACAATTTTTATCTGGCGGTCAAAAGCAAAGAGTTGCTATTGCTTCAGTTTTAGCCCTAAATCCACAAATAATAATTTTTGACGAAATAACTTCAATGCTTGATCCAAAAGGAAAAAGCGATGTTGTTAAAATTTTAGATGACCTCCGTAAAGATAAAAGTAAAACTTTGATTTCAATAACGCACAATATGAACGAAGCGATTTTGGCCGATGAAGTTGTTGTCTTTGCAAAAGGCCAAATTATTGCAAAAGGTGATCCAAAATTAATTTTAAATAATGATGAAATAATTGAAAAAGCCAAAATTGACTCGCCTTTTATTTATAAAATTTCCAAAAACCTTGATTTTATTAGTCCGACCTATGATGAAAATGAATTGCTGGAACAATTATGAAAATTAAAGCAAAAAATATCGTAAAAATTTACGACCAAAAATTACCAATTGAAATAAAAGCGCTTGACAATGTCTCTGTTGAAATTAATCAAGGTGAATTTATCGCAATAATAGGTCAAACTGGCTCAGGAAAAACGACTTTTATCCAACATATGAACGCTCTTTTGCTCCCTGATAAAGGTCAAGTTGAGTATTTTTATTTTGATCAAGAGTCCAAAACTGAAAAAAAATTAGTTGTTGAAAGACCGAGATTTTTAAAATCAAAGTTTAAATTTATAAACCAAATTCGCCGTCGAGTTGGAGTGGTCTTTCAATTTGCTGAATACCAACTTTTTGAGCAAACTATTGAAAAAGATATTATTTTTGGTGCCGTTTCAATGGGAGTAAACAAAGAAGAAGCCAAGAAAAAAGCAGCTGAAATGATAAAACTAGTCGGCCTTGATGAGACTTTTTTAGACAAATCACCTTTTGAACTTTCAGGTGGCCAAAAACGAAGAGTTGCAATTGCCGGAATTTTAGCAATGGATCCGGATATAATTTTTTTTGACGAACCAACGGCAGGTCTTGACCCTCAAGGTTCAGTAAAAATGCTTGAAATATTGGACACTCTTCATAAAAAAGGCAAAACAATCATTTTAGCAACTCATGATCTTGACAGTGTTTTAGAGTGAACAAAACGTTGTATTTTTTTTAAAGATGGTAAAATTATATACGATGGTGAAACTTATCCTATTTTAGATAATAATCAATTTCTTATTGAAAATGAAATGTTACCTACAAATTTGCTAAATTTCCGTGAAAAATTAGTAAAAATAGGATATCCAATCTCAAAAGTAAAGTCAATTGACGAACTCATTAGTCAAATTAATCTATTAATAAAAAAGGAAAAAAATGCAAATTAGTGTTGCTAAATATGTCCCAAGAAACACAATAATTCATAAAATGGACCCCCGACTAAAAATAGCTTTTAACATTCTTTTTGCAGTGCTTTTTTTTGTTACTACCCATTTAGCGACAATTTCAATTCTGCTTTTACTTTCACTTGTTTTTTTCTATATAACAACAAAAAGAGTTAAGCAAATTTTTACTTTAATGAAAATGCCAATAATCATTTTCATAATTATGTTAATAATTTACGGTTTTATTATTGATCACCAAAATATTAATACAATTTTAGGCATTTCATCTGATAATGAACCGCCTAAATATAAAGTTTTAGGCCTAAATCCTGAAGAAACAACGCATTTTATTTCTTGATATTTAGTCGAGCCGACCGTTTTATTTGGAAGTATAAAATTTTCAATTGGAACTGTTAGCATAATTCGCTCTCTAGTTTTAGCGGTTCGAATTTATGGAATGATAATTTCAACTACAATTTTAACTTATTCAACAAAACCATTTTTACTAACCCGTGCAATTGAAGATTTAATTTTACCCTTAAAACTTTTATTTATTCCGACCCATATAATTGCAATGATTATTTCAATCGCAATTCGTTTTATTCCGACTTTGTTACTTGAGGCGACCCGAATTATGAAGGCCCAGTCTTCACGTGGGGTTGATTTTAAACACGGAAAAATTAAGGATAAAGTCAAATCATTAATAACTTTAGTAATCCCACTTTTTGTACTTGCTTTTTCACGGGCTGAAGATCTTTCTAATGCTATGGATGTCCGCGGTTATGATGTTTATGCAAAAAGAAGCCGTTATCGCCGCCTAGTTTTTAACAAGCTTGATTATCTTTTTGCCCTTATTTTTATTGCCCTTATTACTTTAACAGTTTTAATGGAAATGAATATTATTCCAATTTCGCGCCTTCCATTTTGATGACTCTACACTAATCAAAAAATTTAATCATGGAAAATAATTCTAAAATTCGCAATGAAATTCTTGAGCTAAGAAAGCAAATTGAAATTTGAAATCATCATTATTATCAACTGCAAAATCCGCTTGTTGATGATTTAATTTATGACAAAAAGCTGAGAGAATTAATAAATTTGGAGCAAAAATATTACTATCTTTTTACTTTAGACGAACTTAATTCATCGCCAAGCCAACAAGTTGGCAGCAAAATTACATCAAAATTTGCCAAAATTAAACACTCAGTTCCGATGTTATCGCTCAATAAGGCTCATACAAAATCTGAACTTGAAAAATGAGCCCAAAAAGCAATGGTAATTTTAGAAAATGTAACTTTTTTTGTCGAGCCAAAAATTGATGGAATTTCACTTTCACTAATTTATAAAAACGGCCAACTTATTCAAGCACTGACTCGTGGCGATGGCGTTTTTGGCGAGGATGTTTTAGTTAATGTCCTTAAAATTAAAGATGAATTCATCCCTAAGTCAATAGATTATTTTGATGACCTTGAAATAAGAGGGGAAATTTACATAGATAATTTTGCCTTTGAAAGTTTACAAACTGAGACAAATGTCTTTAAAAATCCTCGAAATGCCGCAAGCGGAATTCTTAGACGATATAAAAAGAACCAAAAAGATTCAAATAGCGATGATTTTTCATTTTTAAGCGGATTTTTTTACACACTTGTAGAACCAGAAAAACATAAAATATTTAGACAGTCAGAGGCAATCACTTTTTTAAAAAAATTAGGTTTTAAAACTAATGATTTTCAAAAAAAATGCAATAATTTAAACGAAGTTTTTGACTTTATTGCTCAAATTAAGCAAAAAAGAGACCAACTAAATTACAATATTGACGGCGTTGTTATCAAAATTAATGAGTTTTTCCTTTATGATCAGTTAGGTTTTACGTCAAAATTTCCTCACAGTATTATTGCCTTTAAATTTGAAGATGACGTTGCAAAAACTAAACTACTAGAAATTTTTCCCACAATTGGCAGAACGGGAAAAGTCACATATAATGCCAAAATTGAACCCGTAAATCTTGGTGGTAGTCTTATTTCCTCGGCAGTTTTGCCTAATTATTCTTATATTGAAAATTTAAAATTAAACTTAATGTCTGATGTTTTTGTTAAAAAAGCGGGCGAAATTATCCCGCAAATTATCGGAAGTGTTGAAAAACATGAAAAAACTAACTTTTCAATTGCAAAAAACTGTCCCAAATGTCAGTCTGAACTAATTTTTAGCGAATCAGGAATTGATCAATTTTGTCAAAACAAAAACTGTCCTGGCATAATTCTCCAAAAAATTGTTCACTTTTCATCAAAAGCTGCTTTAAATATTGAAACTTTAGCAGAAAAAAGAATTCAAACACTATTAGATAAAAAAATTATTTCTAATATTTGTGATATTTTTGACCTTAAAAACAACCTTGAAAAAATTTATTCTGAATTTAAACCAAGTCAATTAAATTCAGAAAATAAACGCGCTCCATCTTTACAAATTAAGTCAGTAATTAAATTGCTTAATGAAGTTGAAAAAGCAAAAAACATCGATTTTCATAGGTTAATTTTTGGTTTAGGAATAAAAAATGTTGGAATAAAAGCCGCTAAAATTCTTGCAAGATATGCCAAAAATATTCCTGAATTAAGAAAATTAGATTTTGAAATACTAAAAAATCAAAATGATTTTGGTCCTGTTATAATTAGTTCACTGACTGATTATTTTAATAATCAAGAAAATCAAAAACTACTTGACTGTCTTGAAAATGTGAATTTTGATTTTAAAAACCCAACTGTTTCACCGTCTTCAATTGGTTGAACATCGTTTGCAATTTCAGGCAAATTATCCAAACCAAGACACGAATTTGTTAAAATTATCGAACAAACAGGTGCATATTTTCACACATCAATAACAAAACAAACGGCTTATTTGGTAACGGGCGAATCGACCGGATCAAAAATAGAAAAAGCAATTAAATTAGGTGTTAAAAGAATCTCTGAAGAAGAATTTTGAGAGCTAATAAAAAGTAAAATTGAATAAAAAAACCTATGAATTTATAGGTTTTTTTATTCAATTTGGCAATTTGGACAAAAATAAGTTCCTCTGCCACCAACAACAACTTTTATAATTTTTTCATTGCACTTCCCGAGTTTCCCAGTTTCATAAGGTAATTTTAAAAAAGTATCCGGTTTTAGGGACTTTTTTAAGTTTTTTGGTAAAAGTTGGTTACAATTTTATTAGTGATTTATTAAGATATCAAAGTAAAAATCATATCTATTTCAAATGTTTGGATCGCTAGGGACACCATCGTGTTTTTTAAATATAATTTGCTGATCTAAAGTGTTAAATTCAACCCTTTGTCTTAATTTTTGCAACATCGATACTAAACCAACTTAGTTAATTTTTGTTTTTTCATAATTTATAATTATACCATAAAATTACTTAAAATGCTACCAAATGCTACTTATAAAATTAAGGTTTTACATTAAAAAAACACCGATTTACGGGTGTTTCTTCATATTTATATTCACTAAAAAGTGAATTTTTGTCTTAAAACTGGGAAACTCGGGAATTTTGAGAGCTAATAAAAAGTAAAATTGAATAAAAAAACCTATGAATTTATAGGTTTTTTTATTCAATTTGGCAATTTGGACAAAAATAAGTTCCTCTGCCACCAACAACAACTTTTATAATTTTTTCATTGCACTTGGTACAAGGTAAATTTTTTTTAGTGTGCACTTTCAAAAAATTTTGAAATTTACCTTCTTTAGCATTCAAAGAAGTATATGAATTTATACTTGAGCCGCCTAATTCGATTGATTTTTGCAGAATTTCTTTGCTCTTTTCAACGATTATTTTTGCTTGTTCTAAGGTTATTTGGTTAGCAATTTTGTCTGGAGAAATTTTAGCCGCAAAACAAACCTCATCAGCATAAATATTTCCTAGCCCGCTCATTATTTTCTGATCAAGTAAAATCGATTTGATTGAGCGAGCTGATTTTTTGACTTTTTGGTAAAAATCCTCAACATTTATATAAAAAGGTTCGGGTCCTAAATCGACTAAGGGTTTAGTTTTGAATAAATTAAAACGATCTCTAATAACAAAAGTCCCGAATTTTCGACTATCATTATAATTTAAAACTGAATTATCTGAAAAAATAAAGGAAATATAGTCAAATTTATTTCATTTTGGGTACTTATAAGTAAAATATTTCCCGTTCATTCGTAAATGTGAGAGTAAAACTTTTTGGTTATCTAAGAAAAATAAAATATGTTTAGCCCTATTTTGAACATCAATTATAGTTGAATTTTTCAATATTTTTTGAAATTCAACAAATGAAATTTCTTTTACAAAACTTTCATCTTTAGCCAAAACATTGACTATTTTTTTACCGATAATCTCGTTTTTTAAGGCATTTACAACGGTTACAACTTCTGGCAATTCAGGCATTTTATTTGTCCAATTCGTCAATTCGAGATTGGTGCCGGCCAGCTTCGTAGTGGGCTTCTAAAAATTTATCAATAATTTTTTTAGATTCTTCAAGGGAATTAAATCTACCTGAAAGAGCTAGAGCATTTGCATTATTATGTAATTTGGCCAAAAAAGCATCATTTTCATTTGTTACTCTTGCGGCACGAATTCCTTTAAAACGATTTAGCGCATAAGACATACCAAGACCTGTTCCACAAATTCCAATTCCGATCTGATTTTCATTTTCAAGTAAAAAATTAGCTAATTTTTTCCCATAAATTGCATAAGAACTTGACTCATCATTATATGGCCCTAGGTCGGTAACTTGATGACCTAAGGATTCAAGATATTGAATTATTTCTTTTTTTCTCTCAAAACCAGCATGATCAGAAGATATAGCAAATTTTTTTGGCATTTTTCCCCCTTATTTTTTGTTAAATTATACCATTTTTAACAAAAAAAATCCAAACTAATCAAGGTTTGGATTTTTCAATTATATAGAATATTAGATTATTTACTGTAGAACTCAACAATTAGTGATTCTTTAATTTCCTGATTTAACTCAGAACGTTCCGGACGACGAGAAAAAACAACTTTGAAATTTTGTTTATCGACTTCAAGCCAAGGTGCGGCTGTTTTTGTTTCCAATGCTGTTAAAATTTGCTCGTTTTTACGGATTTTTTCATTTTTTAACTTAGTTAATTCAAATGTATCACCTTGTCTTAATTGATATGATGGAATATTAACTTTTTTTCCATTAACCAAAAAATGACCGTGGCTAACTAATTGACGAGCTTGACGACGAGTTTCGGCAAATCCTGCGCGATATACGGAATTATCAAGTCGAGATTCGAGCGCCTGTAAGAATAAAGTTCCGGCAATACCAGTTTTTTTAGTTGCTTTTTTATATGTATTTCTAAACTGTTTTTCTGATAAACCGTACATAAAACGGACTTTTTGTTTTTCACGAAGGTGAACACCGTAGTCAGAAAGTTTTGAACGTCTTTGACCATGTTGCCCTGGTGCGTATTTTCGTTGTTTACCTTTTGCAAATTCTTTTCCAGTTTCAAGAATAGAAAAGCCAACACGACGTGATTTTTTAAAAATTGGGCCTGTATAGCGTGACATTTTTTCTCCTTTTACTAATTTAATTTGCATTTTTAGACTAAAAAGAGAAAACTAAATATTTATTAAATGAATTCAAAATCTAATGTTTTCACCAACAGCAGGATACTCACAAATCTTGACAAATTTTGAATTTTTTTTAACAATATTTAATGCTGTTAATTTAAAAATGCAAAATAATTATAGCACAATTTGAAATTTTTGCAATATTTTTCCGAATTTTTAATTTCATTGGGTGACTAAATTTTATTTAATAAAGAATTTACCGCCTTGAAATTATAGTAGACCTTTTGTTAATATTTAACCACAAAAGAATAATTAACAAAACTCCTGAGTTTTACAGTTTGATGCCAAAAATTCACTTTTTAGCGAATATAAATACGCAAAAATACCGCTAAATCACGTTTTTTGACGCTAAAATCTTAATTTTATTATTCTAAAATTAACCTTCTGCAAAAAAAAAAAAAAATGCTTGGTCTAAAATAAAATTATGTTATAATAAATCTAACTAAGAATAATTAATAAATTTGGATTTTAGAATTAAGGGGGACTTAGTTATGTTTTTTGTCTAATAAAATCAGACAGTGCGAATTATCCATTATATTTTTAAATATGATGGAATGCCTTAAATTTAACCGTTTAGAAATCTACAAATTTATGGCTTTTGGTTTTTGTTCTTTCAAAACTTCATATGTTTTTTTAGGCTCGACGCAAATAAAAACGAGTTTTCTATTTGCATTGAGTTTAAATAGTAGTTTTTTTTATGATTTTTGCCAGTATTTTAACTAAAAAGCAGTTTAAAAATTTTGTAATTTTACTTTTTAAGTTAAAATTTTTATGTTTAAATTTAAAAAATTTAGATTTTATGGTAAAATATCTTTATTCAATTCTAATTTGGAAATTTATGAAACAATTTAGATTTAAATAATTTTATCAACAAAGATTTTTGCAAAACTAGCCACATCAATCCTATGATGAAAAGCTTCGAAAAAAGTTCCTTTGTTTTAGTAAATAACCATAAAAAAACAAAATTTATCGCTATAACGCAACAATCAACTGTTAAAAAAAATTAGAACCACTTTTCTTAGAGAATATTTTAACTAAATATTTAATATATTTCAAGAAACAATAAAATTAACTGTGTTTGCTAATCTTTTTAGATTTTTCACGCTCAAAAATTATTTAAAAATTTGTTTTTTTATTATTTTATGATATAATTATTTAATTGCTTAATGAAAATAACCCAAAAAAGCTAGTAAAGGAACTAAAATGGTAAAAATTCGTCTTCAAAGAATGGGCTCTAAATTTAGTCCAATTTATAAAATAGTTGTCGCAGATGTGCGTGCACCTCGTGATGGTCGTTTTATTGAATCACTTGGATTTTATGATCCTCAGAAAAAAGTTGCTAGGGTTAATTTAGAAAAAACATATCGTTGATTGCATATAGGCGCTCAAACAACAAACACTGTGCGAACTATTTTTTCTAAAAAAGGTATTTTTGAAACTTTTTTAGAACAAAAACATTCAGCATAAAGTTCTTTCAAAACTTAAAAGATGAAAATTAATGTTTTAACATTGTTTCCCCGCTATTTTGAAACCTTTACTTCTGAATCAATCATTGGAAAGGCAATTCAAAGAGGAGATATATCAGTTAATATTATTAATTTTCGCGATTTTAGTCAAAATAAGCATCAAAAAGTAGATGATTATGTTTATGGCGGTGGCCCTGGTTTACTTTTGCAAATTCAGCCAGTTGTTGATGCTCTTGAAAAGGTTGGAGGCATAAAAATAGCTCTGAGCCCTCAAGGTAAAAAATTTGACCAAAATATTGCAAAAAAATTAGCAAAAGAGCCAGAAATAACTCTTTTATGTGGTCATTATGAAGGTTTTGATCAAAGAATTATTGATAATTTCATCGATTTTGAATTGTCTTTAGGTGATTTTGTTTTAACTGGGGGCGAAATAGCTGCAATGGCAATAATTGATGCAATTTCGCGTTTACAGCCAAACGTAATAAACCCAAATTCTTTAGATAATGAAACTTTTAATAATTTTTTATTAGATTATCCTCAATATTCTCGACCAGCAAATTTTCGTGGGTTATTAGTTCCTGAAGTTTTAATTTCAGGCAATCATAAAGAAATTGAATCCTGGCGTCAAAAGCAAAGAGAAATTAATACCCAAAAAAAACGCCCTGATTTATGAGAGAAGTATATAAAATTTAAAGAAAAAAAATAGTTAAATAAATTTTTTTTATTATAATTTATAAATCAACAAAAAAATTTTTAAGGAGTAAGACATGCAAACAAGATTAATGGAAATTGTTGAAGCAACCCAAATACGTGATTTCCAAACTTTTCAGCCAGGCGATAACGTTCGTGTTCACGTTAAAATTCAAGAAGGTAATAAAAGTAGAATTCAAATTTTTGAAGGTTTAGTAATTAAATTTAAGAAAAATGGGCTATCTTCAAGCTTTGTGGTTCGTAAAATTTCCCACGGCGTTGGTGTTGAGAGAACATTTTTACTTCATTCTCCACTTGTTGACAAAATTGAAGTTGTCCGTTCAAACAAAGTTCGTCGCGCAAAATTATATTATATGAAGGAACGTTCTGGAAAATCTGCACGTCTTAAAGAAATTAAAAGAAAAGAATTAAAAAGTTAAAATTGTCCTTAAATCGTGGAAAAGCTAATAATTGTTGAATCTCCAAATAAAATCAATACGATTTCATCTTATCTAGATTCATCTTATACAGTAACATCTTGTGTTGGTCACATTACAAATTTGGCTAAAACCGGTGAATTTGGGCTTGGAATTAATTTAAAAACCTGAACACCTTCTTATGTAATTGATAAAACTAAGAGAAAAACTGTAACTGAATTAAAAAAATTAGCAAAAAAAGCTAAAACAGTCATTATAGCAACCGATGCTGATCGCGAGGGTGAGGCAATTGGTGCTTCACTTGTTGAATATCTAGATGTCGGTGATAAATATGAACGGATAAAATATAACGAAATTACAAAACCAGCAATTATTTCTGCTCTTGAAAATCCGGATCGTATCAATCAAAATTTGGTAAATTCCCAGCAAACTAGACGAATGCTTGATCGAATTATTGGCTTTCGTCTTTCTTCGTTGTTAAAAACTAAAATTCAAAATGCACCTAAAATTCCTGCTGCTGGACGTGTCCAATCTATTGGACTAAAGTTAGTTGTTGAAAGGGAAGAAGAAATTAAAGCTTTTATTCCCGAGGTTTATTTTAATCTTTCAATTCTATTAAAAGATGAAAAACACAATTCTTTTGAGGTTAATTACTATAATCCTGAAAATGAGTCCAAAAAAGCTGACTGGATTTTTTCCCAAGAATCTCTGGCAGAAATCACAAATGAAATTAAAGCTAATCCGTTTCTAATTCTTGATGAATTTAAGGTTTCCCAAAAAAAGGATGCTAAAATTTCACCTTTAAAACAAGCGACTGTTTTTAAAAAGATGTCGCAGTATTCGTCTTCTTCTGTTTCATTATCACTACAAAAACTTTATGAAGGTTTTGGAGATCATGGTTTAATTTCCTATCCAAGAACTGATTCAACTCGTCTTAGTGAAACTTTTCTTCAAAAAGGACGCGAATTTATTTCAAAAAATTTTGGTAAAGATTATATAGCTAAATCAATCAAAGGTTTTGCTGGTGATCAAGATGCCCACGAGGCCATTAGACCAACAGATTTAGAACTTAGCCCTGAACAAGCAAAAGAAAAATATCCTTTAAGTCAACTAGATTTCCAAATTTACCAATTAGTTTATAATACAACACTTGCAGCAATGATGGAAGTTCCTGTTCGGAAAATTACCCGTCTATTATTTAAAACATCCTCAAAAAAACACAATTTTACTTATTCATTTTCAGAATTTGTATTTGATGGATACTTCAAGGCAACTGAACTTCCTGAATTAAAATTCAAACCTGAATTTGAATCATTAGATAATTTAGTTGACTCAAAATTTGAAGTTGAGTCAAATTTTGAGAAAACTATTAAAGAATCCAGGCATGAAACCCAACCACCGGCAAGATTTAATGATGGTACTTTAATTGAAAAGTTAGATGATATCAAAGTTGGCCGTCCATCAACTTTTGCAATCTCAGTGAAAAAACTTAAAGATCACTTATATGTTCAAAGTGAGTCAAAAGCGTTAATTCCGAGCGAATTTGGGCGAATAGTTTTGGAAAATCTTTTAAAAATTTCACCAGATATTATTAATACTAATTTTACGGCTAAAATTGAAGAAGAACTTGACTTGATTGCTCAAGGAAAACAAGATTATAAAGAATTTCTTGATAATTTTTGGACAAAAATAGAGCAAATTACAGATTCATCAAAACCGCTTGAAAAAATAGTTATGGAAATTGAAACAACTGGTGAAAAATGTCCTGAATGCAGTATGGATTTGGTTTATCGTTACAATCGAAAAACTTCACAGCGTTTTATTGCATGTAGTGGTTTTCCTAAATGTCGCTTTCTAAAACCTGATCCTGAAAGCAAAAATACCTATAATTTTAAGGCAAAATTTAAGAAAAAAACAAAATAGATAGCTATATTTTTTAATTTTTATTTATGGTTGATACTAATTTAATAGTCGTAATTGCACTGCTCACAACACTAATCATAGGATTTTTAGCCTATGGTTTTATTTCAAATCGTCTTAAATTAAGGCGACTAAAGATAGAAAAAGCTGAACTTAAGGAATTAAGCAACAAAACCTTAGCAATTTTTTTAGCACGAATTATTGTAATAATTGAAAAAAATATTGATTTAGTATCAAATTTTGTTGTTGGCGCTAATCTTAAAATGTCAGATGTAAACAATTTAGCACGCGTTCACCTTGAGGTTCTCCAAAATGATCAAGTTGTGTCCCAAATTATTCAAACAGGGTATGAAACTGAAAAAATTTTTTTCAATAATATAAATATTTTATCCAAAAGTAAATCAAATTTATGAGCAAAACATAATACTAAGGAACTTAATTATTTTACTGATTTTGCTAGTTATTTGAAAAAATTTGACAAAACTATCCTTGGATTATATAATGACGAAAAAATCCGCTTTTTGAAATACTATAGTCATTTAATTGCTGATTTAAAACAAAAAAAAGTTAAAATTGACGATCTCTCAACATTAAGTCAGCAATATTTTGATCAAAATCGCATTCCGACAAAACCGATTAAGCTACCTTTTTGAAAAAAATGAAGAAAAAAATAGATATTTTATTTTATTTTATTAATTTTTTAACTTTTTTTCGTCTTCTTGGCGGCTTAATAATTTTTATTTTACTCTTTCTTTTTTCCAAATATAATTATTTTTCGCTATTTTATATAGCGTTTTTCTTTTTTGTTGCTTCAAGTTTGACCGATTTTCTTGATGGTTACCTTGCCCGAAAATTTAGACTTGAGTCAGAATTAGGCAAAATTTTTGACCCAATAACTGATAAAATACTGACAACCACAACCTTTTTTCTCTTATCTTATTTAGAATTAACGCCGTGATATCTTGTTTTGGTTTTTGTTTTGCGCGACATTATTGTTGATGGCTTTCGTATTTTTCTTGCGAAAAAAAATATTAACGTAGCTGCTAATTTTTTAGGAAAACTAAAGACAGTTTTACAAATTTTAGCGATTATTATTATTTTCCTTGGATACTCAATTAGTACTGAAATTTTTATAAAACACTATTATTTATTTAATTTAACAACTATTTTTGCAGCAATTATATCAGTGATTTCTGGGATTTATTATGTTGCCCCTGTTTTTAAATTAGTAAAAAAACAATAATTTAGTACTTATTTTTAATAATTGTTTCAAAGAAGCTATTAAAAAGCGGGTGAGATTCTAGCGGTCTTGTTACAAATTCAGGATGATATTGGACACCAATATAAAAAATATGAGATTTAGATTCACAAACTTCAATTAAATTAGAAACTGAATCTCGGCCAGTAAAACTAAAGTCAGAATTCTCAAGTTGGTTAACATATTTTTGAACAACTTCAAATCGATGACGGTGTCTTTCATATGCAAAAGAAGTTCCATAAATTTGGGCAATTCTGGAATTTTGCGCAAAAACAACCTTATACTCACCAAGTCTGAGAGTTCCACCAATTTGAAGTTTAGAACCATCAATTTTATTATAATCAAGAACACTTGTTTGGTTAGGTTTTTCTGCTAAAAATTCAGCTGAATGTGCGTTTTTAATCCCATTTAGTCGCGCAATTGCAACTGTCATTGCTTGCATTCCAAGGCAAATTCCAAATGTTGGAATATTATTTTGATAAGTAAAAATAGCAGATTCTACTTTATTTTCAAATCCACGAAAACCAAAACCTGGTAAAATTATTATTCCATCAAATTTTTCTAACTGACTAGTTGAAAAGTTTAGATCAGCGGTATTAATAAATTCTAATTCTAAATTTATTTTTTGGTAGGCGGCTGTTATTTTTAGCGCTTCTAAAATTGACTTATAAGCATCTAAAAATTGTGTGTATTTTCCAAGTGCACCTATTTTTATTGTTTTATCTCATTTTTTTAATAATAAATTAGTAAAATCTCGCCATTTGTCTAATTTAGGTTGTCTATGTTCTAATTCAAAATGTGAAAAAATAGCATTTAATAGGTTACTTTTTTCTAATAACAACGGAAGTTGGTAGATATTTTTAAGATTCGGAATTACAATAACATTTTCTAATGGCAAAAAGGCACTTTTTGCAACTTTTTTTGCAACATGATCATCAATTTGATCATGTTCAAGACGCAAAAAAATCGCATTTGCACGAATTCCGCGCGAATTTAATTCAGCTATAGAAAACTGAGCCGGTTTAGTTTTAAATTCATTAGAAGCATTCAAAAAAGGAATGTAGGTTGTGTGAATAAAAAACACATTTTTAAAATTTGACTCAGCGGCCATCTGTGAAGCTGCAAAGAAAAACGGATTTGATTCCATATCACCAACAGTCCCACCAATTTCAACTAAAATAAAATCACTTTGGTATTTATTACCAACACTTTTGATTCGCGAAATAATTTCATCAATTACATGCGGAATTATTTGGACAGTTTTTCCTTGATAAAAACCTTTTCTTTCTTTCTTAATAATTGAAAGTAAAATTTTACCACTTGTGTGATTTGAATCTTTTGAAAAATTTTGACCAACAAATCGCTCGTAATGACCTAAATCTAAATCAGTTTCACCACCATCGGCGGTTACAAAAACTTCACCATGTTCATAAGGTGATAAAACCCCTGGATCAACATTTAAATATGGATCCAGTTTCAAAATATAAACCGAATAGCCGCAATTTTTTAATAAATTAGCAACCGAAGCAACTGAAACACCTTTACCAATCCCGGATAAAACTCCACCGCTGACAAAAATATATTTTGGCATAATTTTTCCTTTGATAACAAATTATACCATAAATTTCATTTTTTCCTATAAATTGTTAAAAAATTAGCATAATAATTTGTAAGAAAACATTTTTAAGTTAATACGAAAATGCTGCATTGAATTAGCACAAAAAATTTAACTTTTTAATTTTTAAGCAAAAGGAGATTTTCTTCACACTAGTAAAGATTAAAAAAAACAAATTACTATTAAAGCCAAGAAAAAATGTCTCGTTTTTTAGTAAATTAGATATTATTTATTATTTTTAAGTTTTAATTTGAAATACTGAAAGATTAATAACATGCAACAGATTCATAGTTTTTTTGATTTAGTTAGTTTTATTTAATGCCTATAACCAATAAAAAGCATAGAAAATTTTATTAGTTTTTTCTTTTTAAAATTATATTAAAATGTTAAAATTATCAAAAAAATATTGCGGGTGTATGCGATGAAATTCCTACATTTAATTTTATTACCACAATCAGACAAAACTACATTTTTTGGGCATGTTAGACAAATTTTCTAGAAACTTTATATGTTTAAGTTCTAAAACAGAAAAAATATTAAGTAAAATTTCATTATTTAATGACAAGTTTTTTAATAAAACTTCTGATTTTTTAGTTAATATTCCCCAAAAAAATTTAAAAATTAATAATTATAAGTCAAAAATTTATACCTCTATAATAATAATTTCAGAACTATTCGCTTAATTACTTGCCCTAAATGTTTATACTATCTTAATTAGAATAATTGTGGAGAAAAAATGAACATTTTCAAATTATTCAACCTAGCAAGAGCAAAATTCATACTAATAATTTTTATAATATTTATAAAAGAAGTAGGTCTTCTAGTTCACATTTTTAGTTATAAATTTGTTATTGAATTTTTTGCTGAAGAAAAACCTACCCTTAATTTAGGTTTCACCTTGGTTATGCTTATAGCACCACTTGGAATTTTTATCCTTTTTTCATTTCTAAAAGGTTGGATTTTTAGTCTTTTAGAAATGGATATCAGGAATAAATTAAGCGATATTATTATTAAAAAAATTCAAAACAGTCACTATTTTAACTTGAAATTTAACAGAAATTCTATGATTTCCTGGTTTAATTACGATCTTAGACTTGCTTTAGAAATAATTGGTAACTTTTTAAACATAATAACTCCACTTATATCAATTTTTGGCGGAATCTCATTAATGATAGTTTTGTCATTAAATTGAAGTTGAATTTTAATTTTATCGACCATGATTTTAAGTTTCGTTTTGCTATTTTTTCAACAAAAAATTAACAATTTTGCATCAGAACCTGTCATGAATCTATCAAGAGATAGCGAAATTTTTTCACAGTATAATTTAGGACTTCTTAATTCATTTAAATCATTCTATTTTCACAATAAAATAGAAAAATTTAAACAATTATTTTACACAAGTTATAAAAATTTTTCCAAAAAACAAATAAAAGAGTATAAAAAACTGACAAAGTTAAATGTTTGATTAAATTTTTTATTTAGTATTTCAATAGCATTTATTATAATGGAAATATCAGTTTTAACATTTTATAATTTTTATAGTTTGACGATTTTTCTATCACTACTTTTATACTCAAATCAATTGCATTCTGACATTGGAGAAATTGTCCTCGGATTATTTTCATTCAAACAATCGTCATTTTTGTATGACAAAATTGTTGAAGATAATAATTTGTCAGAACAAAAAATAATTATTGAAGAACCTATTAATAGTATTAATTTTCAAAATGTTAGTTTTAAATTTGAAGATAAAACTATAGTTGATAATTTCAATTTTATTTTCGAAAAAAATAAAAAATACTTGATTTCAGCACCAAATGGCGCCGGCAAATCCACACTAATTAAAATAATTTCTGGAGTTTATGACACTTATGAAGGCAAAATCTTAATAAATAATAACTATGAGCAAAAAGAATTGAGCCAAAAATATCTAAGAGACCAAATTGGACTTATTGATAACCAAAATTTGATTTTTAATACAAGTCTCAAAAACAACATTACTTTATTTGCAGAAAATCCAGATTATCAAAAGCTAAATTCAATTCTGAAATCACTAGAAATTGACTTTGACCTTGAGACCCAAATTAGTACTAATAGTCTTTCAGAAGGCCAAAAACAAAAAATTGTTTTTGCACGGCTCCAATATTCTCCTATTAAATTTTGACTAATTGATGAAGCTTTTGACAATATTCAGAAGGATTATTCAAATATTTTAATAGGTCAATTGTTAAAAAACCCCCGAATTAACTATTATTTTTGTTAGTCATCATATAAGTGATTTGCAAAAATTAGGCTTTGATGAAATAATTAACCTGGAGAAAAATAATCATGAAAAAAATAGTTAAATTGCATATTTTTAATATTTTTTATTCACTTTTTATATTTTGTATCGTTGGTCTTTCAGTAGTTACAAAAAGATTTTTATACCAGGCTTTATCAGACAATAATCAAATTAAAATGTGAATTTGGTTAGGGTTAGATATGTTTGCAATTATAATTAGTTCTCTTTTATCCGTTATTTATAATTCACTTTTTTCAAGAATTTTTGGACAATTAAGTGCGGTAAAATTAATTAAAGAAAAATTGAGTATATTTAACAATTTATCATATAAGGAATATGTTAAAAATACGCCTGGAAACTATTTTTCATTGTTTTTTAATGAGGCTTTCACAAAGGGCGAGACACTTTTTGCATTTTTATTTTATATTATTTCTTTAATTTTTCCAATTATAGCAATTTTGGCAACTATTTTTTATATAAATCCAATAATTGGATCAATAGTTTTTGGTTTGACTTTGGCTTGAATTAGTTTTCCCGTTTTTTTTAGAAAATTTTTTAGTGAAAAAATTAGACAACAACTAGATTCGCTTGAAAATTTAAACAGCGAATTTAGCGAAAAACTAAATAAATTTGAGGCATTTTTATTTTTCGGTAAAATTCATTTACTAAAAAAAATCCTAACACCAACATCAAAAAACGCAAGTTTTATGCAAAGAAAATATAGATTGTGGGATCAATTTAATACAAATATAAATTTAACAATTCGCAAATTATTTTTAATTTTAACGGATTTAGCAATCATTTTTTTGGGAATTTATTATGAAAATCCTGCATCAACAATTATTGCATTGGTAACTATCAATAGTGCCAATCAGTTATTTATCAGTAATTTTAACACCTTTATTGTTGTGAGTGTTCAATATTTATCACTGAAAAAACAATTTAAAGATTCTAAATTAAATGAAAATAAACCTAAAACAAACTTGAATTTTGATGATTTTACAGAAAAAATTCATAAAATTAGCGTCAAAAACTTGAATTTTGACTATGAAGACAAAAAAGTGCTAGAAAATATTAATTTTGAAATTATAGGCGGCAAAAAATATTTGCTTCAAGGCGATAATGGCTCTGGAAAATCGACATTTTTAAAGATTTTAATGGGTATCGAGCGCGATTATGAAGGTGAGATTTTTTTCAATTCAACTAATTTAAAAACAATTTCTGATAAAAATATTGTTCAAAATATAAGTTTTATTGATAATAGTCCGTCCTTAATTGAGGGTAATTTAGCTGAAAATATCAGTTTTTATTCAAAAACTGATCTTGGAAAAATCAATGAATTAATTAATTTAGTTAATTTAAATGAGCTAAAAAATAAAAATTTAATTAATTACCAAGAAAAAACAGATCTATCAGTTGGCCAAAAACAGTTAATTAATTTTGCAAGTCATGTTTTTGAAACAAAAAAAATATTAATTATTGATGAAGGTTTTTCAAATCTTGACAAATCAAATATTAATAATCTTATAAATTGGCTACTTGAGCAAGATGTTACCGTCTTGTTAGTTTTGCATAATTTAGACCAAAATTTAGCTGAAAAATTCGATTTTTGTCTAAAATTTTAAAAAGGTAATGTTAAATATTTTGTGTTTTTAAAGTAAATTTATTTTGATAAAATTTATTATGAAGGACCAAAATATGAAAAAACAGCAAAAAACATTATCCCCATTTGAGTTAGAAGCTAAAAAACTTGTTGACAAATACGCTGATTATAAAAAAATAAAAAAAGAAGATTTTCACAACGAAATTTCGCATATGTTTAAAACTTTTACTGAGGCGCTCTTAAGGGCGGAATTAAGCCAACATTTAGGCTATGAAAAAAGTAACCGAAGCAAAAAAGGCGTGCATAGGCCAAATAAGCGAAACGGATTTTCGGACAAAACTGTGAATTATAATCATAATAGTTTTCGTCTAAAAATACCAAGAGATCGAAATGGCACTTTTGAGAACAAATTACTCGGTAAATACGAAACAAATTTAGGCGATATCGAAGAGCAAGTGTTTTCACTTTTTGCATCAGGAATGTCATATGAAAATATTGTTAACACAATAAAAAGTATCTATAAAAAAGAAATAAGTAATGCCTGAATTTCTTCAGTTACTGACAAATTATTGCCTGAAATTGAAAAGTGAAAATCGCGAAAAATTGAGAATTCCTATCCAATTTTGTACATTGATGGGATGTTTTTTAATGTTAAAGAAAACGGTGTTTTTGTCAAAAAATCACTTTATCTTATTCCCGAGTTTCCCAGTTTTAAGACAAAAATTCACTTTTTAGTGAATATAAATATGAAGAAACACCCGTAAATCGGTGTTTTTTTAATGTAAAACCTTAATTTTATAAGTAGCATTTGGTAGCATTTTAAGTAATTTTATGGTATAATTATAAATTATGAAAAAACAAAAATTAACTAAGTTGGTTTAGTATCGATGTTGCAAAAATTAAGACAAAGGGTTGAATTTAACACTTTAGATCAGCAAATTATATTTAAAAAACACGATGGTGTCCCTAGCGATCCAAACATTTGAAATAGATATGATTTTTACTTTGATATCTTAATAAATCACTAATAAAATTGTAACCAACTTTTACCAAAAAACTTAAAAAAGTCCCTAAAACCGGATACTTTTTTAAAATTACCTTATGAAACTGGGAAACTCGGGATAAAAAGTATCTATAAAAAAGAAATAAGTAATGCCTGAATTTCTTCAGTTACTGACAAATTATTGCCTGAAATTGAAAAGTGAAAATCGCGAAAAATTGAGAATTCCTATCCAATTTTGTACATTGATGGGATGTTTTTTAATGTTAAAGAAAACGGTGTTTTTGTCAAAAAATCACTTTATCTTATTCTTGCAATTGATTGGGACGGAAATAAAAAAGCACTGGGATTTTGGATTAAAAATACCGAATCAGCAAGTAATTGACTTGATGTTTTTAACGAACTAAAAACTCGCGGGCTGGAAGATGTTCTAATAATTTCTTGCGATAATCTAAGCGGAATTAGTCAAGCAATTGAAGCGGTTTTCCCGCAAACAGATGTTCAAAAATGTGTTGTTCACCAAATTAGAAACTCGCTTTTAAAAGTTTCTAACAAAGACAAAAAAGAGTTTGTCCTTGATATGAAAAAGATTTATCAAGCGGCTAATCAAGAATTTGCAATGCAAAATCTTGATAAATTTGCGGAAAAATGAGGCCAAAAATATCCTTCAATTATCAAGTCTTGGTATACAAATTTCGTTGAACTAACGACATTTTTTAAATATCCATATGAATTGAGGCAAGCAATTTATACGACAAATTTAATTGAGTCAATGAATAGAATAATTAGGAAAAATACAAAAACAAAAGGCGGAATTCAAAGTGTAAATTACCTTTCAAAAATAACTTATTTAACTCTCCAAAACGCATCTACAAAATGACAAAAGGTAAGAAATTGATTCATGATTAAAAAACAATTAGAAATTATTTTCCCTAATCGGTTAAATAATGTAAAATTAAATTAGATTACATTTCTATTTGAAAAATCCATAAAAATTTAAAACACAAGATTATGAACACACCCTTTAAAAATATCAATGTATAAAATAAAAAATTTCTTTTTTTACCTTATCAAGTAAAAAAAGAAATTTTTTGCCCATCAATTTCGATAATATTAAGTTATTTTGTGTTCTAATGTAAATCTTTTTTGATAAAATTTATGTAAAGGACCAAAATATGAAAAAAGAGCAAAAAAATTTATCTCCATCGCAGTTAAAAGTTGAAAAAATTGCTAGCAAATACGCTGATTATAAAAAATTAAAAAAAGAAGATTTTCACAACGAAATTTCGCATATGTTTAAAACTTTTGTTGAGATGCTCTTAAATGTGGAATTAAGCCAACATTTAGGCTATGAAACACACAACCGAAGTAAAAAAGGTGTGCATAGACCCAATAAGCGAAACGGGTTTTCGGTCAAAACTGTGAATTATAATAGTAATAATATTCGTCTAAAAATACCAAGAGATCGAAATGGCACTTTTCAGAATAAATTCACCGGTAAATACCAAAAGAATTTAGGAGATATCGAAGAGCAAGTCTTTTCGCTTTTTGCATCAGGGATGTCATATGAAAATATAGTTGACACAATAAAAAATATCTATAAAAATGAAATAAGTAGCACCTGAATTTCTTCAATTACTGACAAATTATTACCCGAAATTGAAAAGTGAAAATCGCAAAAAATTGAGAATTGCTATCCAATTTTGTATATTGATGACATGTTTTTTGATGTTAAAGAAAACGGTGTTTTTGTCAAAAAATCACTTTATCTTATTCTTGCAATTGATTGGCAAGGCAATAAAAAAGTACTGGGATTTTGGATTAAAAATACCGAATCAGAAAGTAATTGACTTGATGTTTTTAGCGAACTAAAAACTCGCGGTCTGGAAGATGTTCTAATAATTTCTTGTGATAATCTAAACGGAATTAGTCAAGCAATTGAAGAGGTTTTCCCACAAGCATATGTTAAAATGTGTTGTTCACCAAATTAAAAACCACTTTTAAAAGTTTCTAACAAGGACAAAAAAGAACTTTACCTCTTATATGAAAAAGATTTATCAAGCAAATAATCAAGAATTTGCAATGCAAAATCTTGGTGAATTTGCGAAAAAATTATACCAAAAATATAATTAAATTATCAAATCTTGGTATGTAAATTTGGTTGAATTAACGACATTTTTTAAATATCCATATGAATTAAGGCAAGGAATTTATACGACAAATTCAATTGAATCAGTGAATAAATTAATTAGGAAAATACAAAAATAAAAGGGGAATTCAAAGTGTGAATTGCCTTTCAAAAATAACTTATTTAACGCTCCAAAACGGATCTAAAAAATGACAAATGCAGGAAAGAAATTGCCACATAATTAAAAAACAATTTGAAATTATTTTCCCTAGTTTGTTAAATAATGCAAAATTAAATTAGATTTCTATTTGAAAAATGCATAAAAATTTAAAACACAAAATTATAAACACTCACAAAAAATCATTAAAATTCTTTAAATTATGAAAAAATATATTTATTTTTGTGTAGCTCTTAAATGAAATAGATAGTCAAAAAATGTTTTAATAGTACTTAGGTCAAAATTAGTACTATTAAAATAAAATATTCTGTTTTTAATAGTCTGGATGTGGTCTATTTCTATTTTGTAAGTTTGGTTCTACTTATATGCCTCTTTACATGCAGTGTTCATTAAATAGCTTTTTGCCTACTTATTATTTATTACAGTCTGGGTTTTAAAAGCGAATGCAATAACTAGCTCGTTAGTAGAATTCGAGATCAATACGACCTTTTGGAAAAGGTTCATGTTTTTCATTAAATACTGATTTGTAAAATTCACCTGGTGTATTTGCGAAAGTTACAAGTTCTAGGTCTTTATTTTTAAATTGATCTTCTCAATTCTTTAGTATTGCGTTTAAAACATTAGTAATTAAATTTCCAGAAAAATTTAAGCGTTGAAGTATTTTAAAAAGTTCGATAATTTGGGTTTGGCGGGTAATTCTAACTTCGGCAATAAGTCCATCAAAATAAACCTCACAAAATGCTATTCTAATAGGTGTACTTTGTAATTGTTGATAAGTAAGGTTATAAGGTTTTAATACGATAACTTTTTTTCGAATGCATACCACTGTTCATAAGCAACTTGATATGAGTCTGTAGGTTTAAGATATAATCGCTCGTTTATTTTAAATGTTTTCATTATTTAGTTAAGTCCTCCAAATTATGAAATTGTTCATTTTTTTACTAATTTATAGCTTAAATCTATAAGTGTAAAAATGTAGTGTCAGTATTATTTTGTTTTATTCTAATAAGAAATTATACAATAAAAAAAAAAAAAAGTAAGTAATTTAGTATACGAATTTTAGACGCATTCGAAAAAAGGTGTGTCAAAATGAAACAATACAAATTCGCAGTTGAAGAGAAATTTAAATACATTAAAATTGCCAAAACTAAAGGATTAAAAATTGAATTTTACCTTTTAAAGAAAAATTTAGACAAATTTACAAAATAAATCAAAAAGTAAAAATCTGCATAAAGAATGAAATTTGCATATATATGGTAATAATTTGATAGTAAATTGGCAAAAAAAGTATTATAATAATGGTATGAAAAGTCCAATAAGTGCTGGTGGGAAAAACAAATCTCCACGCAAACCAAAAAAGAAATATACAATTAACGATCTTTCTGAAAATGATCGTGTAATTTATCAAGAAATAGTGGAAAATGTTCTTAGAAGATCAGGGATTAAGCACGCAATTGTTGTTGAGGAGCTTAAAAAACGAAAACAAGAACAAGAAAAATATAAAGATAAAATCGAAAATAGCACTAGAATTTCTAGTATTTTAAATGTTAATCGTACTTCGATTTATGAAAAAATAAGGGTGAAAAAACCACCAAAGGAAATGATTTATGATGAAAAGTTACTTGAGTGAATTCGTAAAACTTTCATTTTAAATCGAAAAGCAAAAGGGCGCGACGCCCTATATAAGATTTACAAAAATGAGGGAAATTTTGTATCCACGTACGTATTTCAAAAACACTACGAATTTTTAGGAATAAAATCATTAGCTTATAAAAAGAAAGGAAAAGAAGCGCCAAAAGAGTAAAAGTTTTGGTGAATTTAACCTGAAGATCATATCAAAAGCGAATTTAGTTCAGAAAATTTTGTTGAAAAATGGTTTGCTGATATTAAATTTATAAAAATTAAGGTTGAATCATAAAATGTGAGATAAACTTTAATGAAATATAAAAAAATGTGCTAAATTTACTTTATAATTGTGTTTGAAAATAATTTTTTCGGAGTTTTAGCCCTTGATTTTATAAATTTTTTTAATAGTATAAAAATTTATAAAATTTATATAATTTTTTTTATTTTTTTAGTATAATTAAATTATTATGAGTGTACTTACTATTTCGAAAAATTTTAAATTAACACATATTGAAAAACTAATAATTCGTTTCATAGAAACAAAACCACAAAAATTTGTGGAACTGACAATTAACGAACTTGCTGCAATTTTATTTATTAGCGTCGGAACAATTACTCAATTAACTAAAAAACTTGGCTTTAATAATTTTAAAGAACTAAAAAAATTCGTAATTGAATGACTAAAAATCGATAAAGAAAACAATTTATATAACGAAAATGATGAAATTGAGAACATAAATCTTCTTTATGCTCACAGTATTGAAAAAACTTTGGCAATTTTAGATGTTAATCAAATTAATCGCATTGCTAATTTGATGTTAAAAATGGATAAAATTATTGTTTTTGGTGCGGGCGCATCCGTAGTTGCCGCAACTGAATTTACACATAATTTAAGAAATTTACACTTAAATGCTTTTAGGGCTAATTCAATCACTGATATTGCTGCCTGAGTTGATTCGCCTATGAATACTTGTTTATTTATTTTTTCAACTTCTATGACCTCAAAAAGTGCACTTGCGATTGCTAAACTATTAAAGCAACAACAAATTTACACTATTTTTATTACTTCTAATATTTCACTCGAGCCGACTCAATATTCAGAAGTTGTTTATATTGATAATTTAGAGCAAAATAATAGTCTTTTTTCAATTGGTGCAAAAATATCCCAACTTTTTGTGGCAGACTTATTAACTACAAAACTTCAAAGAGAACTAAATGTTAACCGCTCAGATTTATATACCGAATTTATGCGTGTTTGACATAGAAAAACTAAATTTGACTAATTTTTGTGTGTTTTTCTTTGAATAATTGTTTTGCATTTTCAATGTCTTGATCTTTCAAGACATTGTTTTTTTGTGAATAAATAAGGCGAATCTGTTTGATAATCTCGAGAAAACATGAATGTGCATTTGGCTGTTCAAAAAAATGAACTTTTCCGGTCGGGCTATCAAATTCTATATGAATAATGACCGGAAATTTTATATTTTCATTTATATTAACAAAATAGCCAAGATAAATCCCTGGAGCAGGACAAATTAATGTTGGATCTCAAGTAAATTTTCCTTCTGGACTAATTGAGGTGCTAACTAAAAAATTTGAAGCCAAAAACTTATTTAAATTTTCAAAGTCACCAAATTCAAGGAAAAGTTTTAAATTTTTTGTTGAAATTTTTTTATTATTTTCGGCTAAATGATCAATAATTTTAGTTTTGGGGAAGAAATTTTGCAATTTCTTCGAATTTCAACTAGCGTTTTTGCCAAAACTAAAATTTTTGCCAACAACAAAAAATTTAGCACCATAATTTAAAAAAATTTCAATAAATTCTTGGCCATCAAGTTCTTGCATTTTGGAGTCAAAGTCAAAAATTAAAATATTTTTAACGCCAGAATTAGCCATCATTTGAATACGAGCATCAAGATCAGTGAAATTTTTGCCTGTATTTTTTGGTAGTTTTGACGGATCTCTAATCAGCATTAAGATAATATTTTGCCCTAAAATTGTTGCATTTTTAAGGAGTTCAAGGTGACCTAAATGAAATGATTCAAATCCACCCAGAACAAAAACAGGATCAGCAAAATCAAATTTTGAGCTTGGATAATAAAAGACTTTTGTCATTTTAATCAATTATGTTTAATTCTATTGCTTTAAGGTAAACGCCAAAAGAATCAACAGGTGGGGCAATATCTTTTGCAGCTTTTTTTACCTCTGGAACTGTTGAGTTTTCCATTGCAATACCGAAACCAACGTTTTTTAGCATTTTTGTGTCATTTCGTGAATCACCAAAGGCAATAATTTCGTGAATTTCAACATTATGCATTTTTGCAAGAATTTCCAAAGTTTGCATTTTGTCAACGTTTTTTGCGCCAATGAAAAATCCTCATGATCACCTTGAGCTGACGCTAACATTTAGATTATTTTTTTCGGCAAATTCTTCAAATTTTAACTGTATTTCAGAAGTTGTGTCCTGATCATCAACAACTGTAAAAATGTGGAAATTATTTTTAAAATTACACATTTTTAATGGTTTCATTCGATCAAAATATGGACTTAAAAACTTTGAAGAATGCCCCGGAAAGTAGTTTGAGGTATAAATTCACTCAGAGTCCATAATTATGTAGCGAATTTTGTGCTGATCGAAAAACTCAACAATTTTTAAAAAATCACTGATTTTAATAGGATTTTCATAAATCATTTGCTTTTTTTTGAAATCAAAAATGAAAGCACCGTTGGCTCCAATGAAGTAATCGACATTTTTTGCATTAATTAATTCCCCAATTGTAACAAAATCACGGCCAGTTACAAAAGTTGTGATAATATTTTTCTCTTTTAATTTTGCAAAAAGCAAATTTATTTTTTCAGGAATTTCTTGACCACCATGGGGCACAATTGTATCATCAATATCTGTTGCAAAAATTTTAAATTTATTCATTATAAGCCTAAATTTTTATTAAGTTTTTAACTTTGTTACCAAAAATTTTTTTTGGTATTAGTTCATTATTAATTATTTTGCCAAAACCAACTAAATGTTCATCAAAAACAAGCTGAATAAATTCGCTGTCTTTGGTAAAATAATTAATTTTCTTACCATTTAAAAGTTCAATAAGTTGACCCGAATTGACTAAAATTTGTGGAAAATCAAGGAAATTCTGTATTTTTAAAGGTAAATTCACAAATGAAAAATCAAAATTACCGATTTTAACACGCTCTAATTCAGACAAATATCCACCCGTTTTCAACATTTTACCTAAATCATTGGCGAGTGAACGAATATAACAACCCTTTGAAACTTCTCAGAGTATTGTTGCAATTTGTTTTTTTTCATTAAATTCTAATAAAATGGTTTTAGATATTTTTATTTTAATAGGAGCTAATTCTATATCTTTACCATTTCGCGCATATTCATAAGCACGTTTGCCGCTAATTTTTTTGCTTGAAAAAATCGGCGGAACCTGTAATTCTAGCTGTTCTAATTCAAGCAATTTGGACTCGAGCATTGTTTTTGTGACCCAAGCTCCAGATTTACAGGCAAAAATTTCCCCATCTACATCAAAAGTTGTTGAATAAAAACCGAAATTAACTTGCGCAATGTAAGTTTTGTTTTCTTGATCTAAATAAGGCAATAATTTTGTATCATCATCAGTAGCGACTAATAACAGACCAGATGCAAAAGGATCGAGAGTTCCTGAGTGACCTGCTTTTTTGATTGAGTTTATTTTTGCTCATTTTCTTAAAAAAGTCGCAGAACTAATATTTTTTGGCTTATAAAGGAATGTAACCATTATTATAAAAATAAAAAAATCAACTAAAAGTTGATCTTAAGCTGGTGCGCAAGAAGGGACTTGAACCCTTACGCCCGAAGGCACTAGAGCCTAAATCTAGCGTGTCTGCCATTTCACCACTTGCGCGCATAACTTAGAAACTCTATCTAAAAAGATGGTGCCACTTATAGGAATCGAACCTACGACCTTTCGCTTACAAGGCGACTGCTCTGCCTGCTGAGCTAAAGTGGCTAATGGTGGAAGATAAGGGACTTGAACCCCTGACCTTCGCCTTGTAAGGGCGTTGCTCTCCCAGCTGAGCTAATCTTCCAAACTTTGGTGACCCGTACGGGACTCGAACCCGTGAATCCATGGATGAAAACCATGTGTGTTAACCGCTTCACCAACGGGCCAATGGCGCCGATTGCGGGGATCGAACCTGCGACCAACTGGTTAACAGCCAGCTGCTCTACCGCTGAGCTAAATCGGCAAAATAAAACCAAAAGTAATTATACTATAAAATTTTATTTTAACAAGAAAATTTTTAAATTTTTTTTCTTGTTAATGTTTATCATTAATCGCGCGGAAATTTACAACTTTACGATTCTTATAAAATCCACAAAATTGACAAACATGATGTTGTAATTGTTTATTAGAACAATTGCTGCAATTCACAAGGTTTGGCAATGTTAATGCTGAATGAGAATTTCGCTTATGTTTTCTTTGCTTGGAGGTTTTTCGTTTCGGAACTATAGCCATTTTTTTCCTTTAAAAATAGAAGAAATTATTTATAAAATTTATCTATTTCCTGACAAACCTTGTCAGTTCCAGTTACTCTGTAAGTAATTTTCTGGCGATTATTAATTATAACATAATCTTTTAATTTTATTGAAAAAATTTCTGGAATTTTTTTAATAACGTCTAAATAAGTGTCAGGAATATCATTTTTATCTAAAGATAACGTAATATCTCGATATTTAAGTTGCGAATTATCATATGGTCCGAACTTAACAAGTTTATTTTTATGTTCAAGATCAATTTTTGAAACGATTATTTCAAGAAAATTGATATTTTGGTAGTCATATTTTTCATCTATTTGTCCAACTCAGCCAACTAAAACATTATTTCAATAAATAAATTGGGACACTGAAGGATTTAGAAATTCAGATTTGGCCGGTTTGAAACTAAAGTTATCACTGTATAAAATTTTTAAATGATCTTTTAGAGTTTCAAGATTATAAACTGTCGAAGCCATGGCAAAAACTCGATGTTTCTCAGAGACACTACCTGTTTCATAAAGACTAATATCAGTCATTTTTCGCTTAACATTATATTTTACAATTTTTGCTAATTGTCAGGCAAGCGAGTATCTAATTGTTGTATGTTCTTGGGATGTATAAGTTGATAAGGTTTGTGTTTTTAGATTTAAAGGATTAAAATTTTCTGACTGAGAAATTAAAAGGAATGAATTAGCTTCAAAATAACCTAAAGTTTTTAGTTGGATTGGCTTTGGATCAACAACAGAAATTGATCTCTCTACCTTAGCTAATTTTTTGTTTCCTAATTTTTCAAGTCCGTAAAATCTAAGAAAATCAGCAGAATAATCGGCAAAAAATTCAATGTCAACACGATAAAACGGCGCTAAAAAACTCTGAGAATTAAAATTATAATAGATTTTCTGAAGAATTGAGTTAATTTTTTCAAAATCTTTTTGCTCAAGTTCAATTCCTAAAATATTTTGGACTTCTTCAAGCCCAAAATTAATGCTAGGTCTTTGGTCAAATTGATTTTTGTCAAAATTAATTGGTGCAGAAAAATTAATTCCGTGTTTTTCAAGGAAAAATTCTAGAAAAATAAAGCTTAAAAGTGTTGTTCCTTGACTGTAATTTTTTGCCAATTGTCTTGCTAAGGGACTGCTTAAATTAAAATTATGATTAATTTGCCTAATTTTTGCTGAGTCAAATTTAGGCATTATTAAGTATAAATTTTGATCTTTTTCTATTGGTTTTTGGAATATTTCCGGAATTAGTATTAATTCATCGTTGTTTCAAAATTGAAAAGTAGCAAATGAGTCTTGAATTTCAGGTAATTTTGTTTCTTGATAAGTTAATTTAATTTGGTTTTGATCTTTATTTGTTTGTAAAAAATAAGATGGCTGACCTGTGTAAATTAAGACAAAATTAGCAAAATTTTGGTTTAAATCAGAAATTTTAACACCTGATTTTAAAAGTAAAAAAATATCTACTAAGCCAAGATTAGGAACTTTTTCAATCTCAATAGCAGCAACTTTTGACTCATTTTTTTTAGTAATAATTTCTAAATTTGATTTACTTTTGCTGTCAAAATTTAGTTTGTCAAACTCCAAATCCAATTTTGTGCCAAAAAAAGCAGCAAGTTCAATTGCTATTACTAAATAAGAATTTGCATCAGGCCTGTTTCATAAAAGTTTGATATCTAAAATTAGGTCAGATAATTCTAAAATTTCAAGCGGATTTTGTTTTAGATCAAAAATTGGATCAAAAACAAGCACTCCTTGGTCTAGTTCTGGACTTAAAAGTTTAGTGCTAAAACCTAATTCACTAGCTGAAACTAGCATTCCTTCAGAAATATGGCCGCGCAATTTTTTAGCTTCAAAAGTTATTTTTCCATTTGTTGAGCCAGGAACAAAAGCTAAAACTTGCTTGTCTTTTTGGACATTTTTTGCTGCAGTTTGAATTTGTCTTATTTTGTCGTCAAATTGAACTTGACAAATCGTTAAATTGTCAGCATTTTCATTTTTTTTAACTTCTAGAATATTTCCAAATTTTATGCCGGAAATTTCGTTTAGTTTTGAAATTTTATCAACTTCAAAACTAAGACTAATCAAAGCATCAATAACTTTTTCGTCGCTAATATGATCAATATTAGCTATTTTTTTTAATCTTCTTAATGAAAAAAGCATTTTTTTACCTATCAAAATTGTTTTAAAAAACGTAAATCATTTTTATAAAATTCACGAATATCACTTATCCCGAATTTAATAGCAGCTAGTCTTTCAATCCCAATTCCAGCGGCAATTCCGTAAATATTTTTATCAGTAAATCCGGCATTTTTCATAACTTTCGGGTGTAAAAGTCCACATCCTAAAACCTCAATTCAACGCCCTTGATAAAAAATATCTACTTCAAAAGAAGGCTGTGTAAATGGGAAATATGATGGCCGAAAACGGGTTTCTAATTTTGTTTCAAAGACAAATTCAAGCAAATCACTAAGCAATCCTTTGAGATGTGAGACAGTGTATTTTCCGGTTGCAACTAAATCTAATTGATTAAATTGATGAGAATGAGTTGAGTCTTCTTCGTCGTTTCGGAAAACTTTTCCAAAAGAGAAAAAAGCTCGTTCTTGATTAGGATATTTTGCAATTGCTTCAATTGAAACACCAGTTTTATGAGTTGCCAACAAATTTTCGTTATCAAAAACAAGACTTTGAGTTGGGTCAAAAGCAGGGTGAGATTTGTCAATATTCAGCTTTACAAAATTTTTCTCAAAAGTTGTCAGTTCATCAGATTTAATGTGTTCAAAACCGTAGATAGATAAAAAATCAGTAATTCTTTTAGTTAAAAGTGATATTAAATTAAGTGAGTTTGGCATGATCTAAGAGTTTTAAGTTTTAAAATATTAAAATAGAAAGAGATTTAAATTAAATAAGGTAAAATTATAGCATAACTTACTTAAACAAAAGCAAAATTTTATTTACTTTTTTAGCAAATAAAGCAAAAAAGTTGCTAATTTTCTTATTTTATGTTTTAAAAATCAATTTGCTATTATTTTTAAACATAAAATTAATAATAATAGCAGTTCTATGCCAAAAAGGCAAAATATGCTATAATTTATTAATTTATTAAAATTTAGGAGTGTGGACTATGAATTCATCAAGTTTAGCAACCAAAATGAAAAAAAACAAAAGAAAAGTATTAATTTTGTCATCATTTTTCACAGGACTGGCTTTTGTTGGAATAACAGTCGGAATTAGTTTTACATTTAAATATAACGGAAAACATCCCCGCGAAGAAGTCCAGCAATTTGTAAAGAAAGTAAAATATGTTGCATTTAATCCTGAAAAAATAAGCAAAAATAGCGATTTTTCTGCAATCAAAAGTTTATTATTTGACGGAAATGCTCTTAAAAACACAATTAAACTTGATGAGTACTTGATTCCTTATTATTTTAGTAAAGATTCAAATCAACTTGTTAAATTTGAACAGAAAAATGAAAAAACTAACTCGCCAGTTTTTGACTTTGTTGATTTAAATTTTGATGATTTAAATCAAAATTTTATTATTAAATTTAGAGCAAGACAACAAATAACTGACCAAAATTTTGCACAGTCAGATTTTGTTTTATATCCTGTTTCTTTTTATGACTCAAGAAAGTTTTTAAAAGCAGATTTTAACTTTGCACTGCAAAAAATTACAAAAAAAATAGAAGATGCAGTCTCTAATTTTAATACGACAATATCGAATTTTTCTGAGGAAAATTCGAATTTAGCGCAAAATAATTTATACCGAGCTTCAGATTTTGCCGCTAAAATTAATTCTAGTCAAGATTCTTCTGAAGTTGAAAAAAATTTAGCGCAAATTTTTCCAAAACTTACTGATTTAATTTCTTCTGTTAGAAATTCAAAAGAAAATTTAATTCCTGAAACAAATGCCCAAATTTTCGATATAAATTTTGCAAAAGATGCTACAACCAACCAATTTGTTAGTGTTCAAAACAATATTGCGACAATGTTTTTGCAGGCTAGTTTGACTCAGTCGGCACTTGATCAATTAGGCGATAATTTTGAAAATAATGGAAATAAAATTATTAATATAAACCTTGAATCCAAAGATAAAAAATCAATATTTTTGGATGTTAATGATTTTTTTGCAAATGTCAAATTAAAACCGTTAATTTATAATACAGAGCAAAAAGATAATAAACTTCTTATAAGCAAGCAAAATCCTTTTGATTTTTTTGCAAAAATGAAATTTGAATCTAACCCTTTTTTAAAAAATTCAAGCATAAAAGACTTGATAAACCCGTTGTTAGCTGAAAATTTATCATTAGATTTTGGTAATTTTAATAAGTTAATCCCTTCGGATAAGCAAGGTATTGATTTTATTTTTGACACACCAAATGCAAAACTAATAAATGACAACGGAAAATACGTTATCGAATTACCGTATAAAATTGTCTTATATGAGTCATTTTTTGATAATAATTCAAACGAAATTATCAATGAAAAGGACTTAATTTTAAGAATTGAAGGGTTTGGTTCGCCTATAAATTCTAATGTTGCTCCTGGAAGTGGTTTTGGTAATTTTTCTATCCCTGGAACACAAAAAGGGATAATTTATCAACAAAATCCACTTTTTGACAATAAAACTGCCAATTTAGTGCAATTTATTTCAACTTTTGGCGAACCTGTTTTTGCAAAAGTCCCGCTAAATAAAGAAGAATTAGACAATTTATTACTAAAACAGGATTTACTAAAACAGGATTATAAAACCTTGGCCGATAAATTGAGTTTACCTTCATCTTATAATTATAATTTTGATAACTTTGAGGCAAAAGTTAGATCTTGAGCAGGCAAAACTTTGATTCCTAGCTTGGACGATATTTCCCGTTTTAAAAAGTTTGAAACAACAACTAGTATAAATTCCTCAAATTCATCTCAAAATTTAACAGTTAGTTCTTTAGTTTCAAATACTTTTTTTCAAAATCCATCTGATGTAGCTGCTTTTTTTGCAAACTATATTCAGCAAGAACCAAATAAAATTGCTAAAACATTTTTTGAATTAGCTAAATATTTTGGACTTCTTGATCAAAATCGTTTTTCTTTACAACTTTTTGATGACAATTTGCAGGAAGATATCTTTAAAAAAGCAGCAAAAATTAATCTTAATAACACAAATATTCAAGTTTTAAGTTTTAATAATCATTTTGAAGATGTTTTTAATCAAGGCTTTTTTTCAACATTATTTTTACCCGAGTCGATAAAAACTCAAATTGGTGATTTGAAAGAAAAATCAACCTCAGATGTTTTAGCTACATTGAAAGATCAGGAAATTTTTAAGGAATCTAACACTAATTTTGACCTTAATCAAATAAAGCAAAATTACAAAAAAAGTGTTAAATTTTCTACTCTTGCTGATGTTTTATTAGCTTTCTATTTAAAATCAGCTCAGTTGAGTAATTTTTTGGCATGAGAAAAAATAGATTCAAATTTAAATTATGAAATAGTTTTTAAAAAAGGCAATGAAATTTCAAAGCAAACTCTCGAACAAGAAATTAAAAAAATAACAGAGCAACCTAAAGCTGAACAACAACAAACTGAAGGACAGGCCGAAGAGGCTCAACAGGCTGAATCGACTGAACAGACTGTTCAGTCTGAAGGGACTCAACAGTCTCAACTGCCCCAAGAATCTCCGCAAAATTTACCAAATAACCCAAATTATGAATATTTAACACTAAATTTTTATTACAATATTGGGGATGAAAATACTAACAAATTTTCCCTTCAAACACCTGTTAGAAAAATTTTGATTAATTTATCTACCGAAAAAATTGATCCAAAAGTTTCAGATCAAGAAAAACTTAATTCTCTAGCGGACTCAATTCCTTCTGAATTATTGAATTTTGAAGTAGATGATGATACATTTAACAAAATTTCTAAACCCCAAACTAGCACAACTGGACAACAAAGTGGTCAAACTTCACAAATTTCATCATTAGAAACCGATCTTAATAATTTGCAAAAAACTAAAGATTATTTTTCAAAACCATTAGGAAATGCTCAACTAAGATTTGATATATTTCCTAGTTTTGAAAATTCAATAAAAACAGACACAATAAATTTTTTACTAACAGTTTCTATTCTTGATAAAAATTCTCAGACTCAAAATTCTGGCGAAAATAATACAAATCAAGCCGAAGTTTTAGCCTCACGCAGTTTAAAAATTTCAGTAAAAAAATCAAATAATTCTCAGTCATCTGCTTCAGATCAACAAACAAACTAACGAGGTCAAAATGAAAAAGTTCTTTAATTTTCAGCATTTTTCAAGTAAAACATCAAATATAGTTATCGGAATTTCATCTTTAACAATAGTTAGCGGGCTAGCCATTTCAATTCCCTTAGGAATTTATTCTTATAACCGTTCTTACTATCAAAAATTAAATGAAGAAATTCAAACATTGAGTTTAGATCAAGAACAAAATCCTTTTAAAAATGGACTAGCTGGTTTGTTTGATAATTTAACAGTTAAAGATGATTTTAAAAATTTAACTGCATTTACCGCACTAAATTTGGCAAAAAGCAAAATTTATAATTTTGACCTTTTATCACTAATAGATCTTGATAAATTATATGAAAACGAATATCAAATTACTTATGATTTGGTAAATGCACAAGTTAGTGGAAATTCGATAAAAAATATTGTCTTATTTTTAAAGTCAAAAAATGACAACCAAATTTTTTCAAAAGCAATTGATATCAAAAATTTTGCAGATGAAAATAAAGTTGTTGATTTTTCAAAATTTGAAATTGATGAAAAAAAGTCATCAATTAATATAGATTCCAAAAATTTAATTAGCTTTTCTGAATTTAAATCTAAAATTCAAAATAGTTTTAGTGCAGCTCAAGAAACAGAAAACCAAAAATTTATTGCATTTGAAAAAGCACTTTTAGCACTCAAAGGAAGCTATAATTTTATAAATAATTTAGGAAATCCGTCCTTTATTCGCAACGGGCTGACTCTTGAACCAGCGATTGTTGACAATAATCTTAGTTTTTTTTCTGAAGCTGGCAAAAATTATCTTAATTTTGAGTTAATTGACGGGGATAAAAAAACTCCAATTCAACTGGAAATAAAAGGAATTGCTACCGATCAAGAAATTGAATCAGAAGTAAAATCCTGAATAAATGATGAGCTAATTCCTGAAATAAAATTAAAACCTCAAATCCAGCAAGACCTTGTTAGCAAAAATTTATCACTTGGATCATATTTGTATTCAGTTCAAGATGAAACAAACAGTTCGCTGTCAAAAAATTTTTCAGAATTATTTAATTACACCAGTAATGAATTTAGTCTAAATACTAATAAATTAAAAAATTATTTCGTAAATATAGATATTGTTCTTAAAGATTTGTCTGAAATTAGTGAACAAGATCGCCTAAATTTAATTAAAGACGGAAAAGTTCGCCTAAATTTAAGCGGAACCTTAACAAAAAGAGACCATCAAAAATTTATAAAAATTTTAGATTTTAAATTGGACACTGATATTAAACCTGATCTAAACGAATTTTCACGTATTTTTGCAAGGAATTTACCTGAAACTAAATTACAAGATTTTTCTTTGCCAAAAGCTTCAAATACTCCAGCACTCAGTTCGGATAAATTGGTTCAAATATTTAATGAAATTAAGGAATCATCTAGTCAAATTGACACCAAAAATCCTAATGAAAAATTAGTTAGTCAGCTTTATTTGCTTGATTTTGGTAAAAATCCAAGCAAAGATTCGCTTGAAAAGTATAAAAAAGAGTTAATAGAAATTTCAGAAAGTTCAAAATCTCAAGCAATTCAAGCCCAAACTTTTTCAGATTTAGATGACCAAAAAAGTGAAAATAAACCATTAACTTTAGGAAAATCTATCTGAAAAGCTTTAAATTTACAGCATAATTTTATTTCGCTTGATGTCAGACCAGAAATAAATTTTGAAAAACAAAGCGATAATTTTGTTATTGAATTTTCATTGGTTTCTACTAAAAACAACGAAAAATTAGCCTCTTCAAAAATCCAGATTAATAATGTTTTAAGTTCGCAACAAAGTGCTTTTGATGTTGCTTCCAAATTTTATCCAACCTTTTTCCTTGACGGAAAAGCTAGTTTTTCACAAACTTCATCAACTGAATCACTAAAAATTCAAGACTTATCTGATAATGACATTCATTTTCAGGATAGTAATTCTGTCGAAAATAAGCTAACCCACAATGGTTTTGAAATCAAAAAAGCCTTTAAATTCATGGATAATTCGCCAAAAACCGAGAATACTTCTAGTTCAACCGAGCAACCAAAAACAAATCCCGCCCCATTTTCACGAGTCAATTCAGGGGTTGTTTACTTAGCTTTTAGACCAAAAAATATTAACGACTATAAAAGACATTATTTACTTTCAGATTCAAATGGTAGTGGACTTTTCATTCAAAAAATTGGAAGATCTAAATATGTTGAAAAATCAAAGCCAATTGAAGGAAAAATTGGAAATGGTAAAGTAGAAATTAATCCCGGTCCTTCAAAAGATGCCGGACAGGTTGATGCAAAAATTGACGAATATGTTATTGGTATTGACTTCAAACAAGTTGAAGATTTTAAATCGTATAATAATCATTTTCGCCAAGGTCAAAATTCACTACATTTAGGATTAGAATCATTTTCAACTTCTTTAAAAGAAAAACAAGCTGTTGTTCTTGGTCATAATTCTTGAAATATAAAAAATAGGTTTTTTTCGGCAGATATAAATGAAAATTCTACTGGATTTCCGCCTAATTCTGAATATCGCCCATCAATGGAAATTGCAAATCGTACAGATGAAAGCCGTTTTTTTTCACAAGAATTTCGAAATTCTTCACCATTTGTTGGCCAACAAATTAATCCAATAATTGAGCAAGACCAGGATATTCTCCTTGAAATTATTAAAACGCCTTGATCTTTAGAAATTACAGCCTATTCTTCGTCAAATAATCAACTAAATTCGCCATTCTCGGTTAGTTTAAATGCTAAAACAATTTATAATATAAACCATTTAACTCAAGAGTGAACCCCATTTCCTAATTTTTTCAATCTTGATTGAGCTCAAATTGGTCCTAATCCTGAAAAAATAACGACTAATCCTAGCACAAGTGAACCAGATTCAACTCAAAATCAAAGTCAAAATTCAAATGCTACTATAATTCTTAAAGGTCTTGCTGTTTATAATGATCCTCAATTGACTAGCCCTTTAGGAAAATCAGCTCGCGAAGAAATTAAACGCTCTTTTATTAATGCATATTTAAAATAAAATCTTTGCACCTAAATTAGTAGAAAAAATTAACAAAAGTGGTGTAATCAAAATCATAGATAAAAAACTATTTGTCTGAATTTTTTCTACTAATTTAATCAAACTTTTATTTTTAGGGGTGCAAACTTATGATAAAAAATAATAAAGAAATAAGAAAATTGAAAACATTTTTAATCACTTCCGTTTCAATTGTTACACCTTTAAGTACAGTGGCCTTTCTAGTTGCTTGCCATGAAAAAGAACAACCAAAAAAAGAGATAGAACAAAAACCAAACACTTCATCAGATAGTGCAAAAGAAACAATAACTACTCCATCAGAAAATAACCCGCAAAATGGCCAACAGGATTTTGTCCCTCATTTCAATCCGAATTTTATACAAAGAGGAATAGAAAATGCTAAACGCTTAAGAGAACAACAAAAACAAGAATTAGCAACTAATTTAGCAAAACTAACAGATGTGCAAGCATATGAAAAACTAAAAAACAGAACTTTTGCAATCGCTTTCAATAGCGTTGACAAAACAAATGAGAACAATCCTGATGATGTTGTCAAATATGAGCCGACAGGAACAGGTTGATTATTAGATGCTGCTTACAATGAAAACAAGACGGAAGTAATGTTGTATATTGCTACAAATGCTCACATTTTTGCCAGATCTTTTAACACTTTAGATTCAAAATATAAACACACTTTCCCTGAATATTTTACTGAGCCAAACAAAGGCGAAAAAGTAGATAGTTTTATTATTGGTGTGCCAAAAAAAGAAGCTAACATCCAAGCAATTGATAATAATTCAAGACCAGATGCAAACAATACCCCCGTTTACTTTATTAACAAGCAATTAGGAGAAGGGAGTGAGATTGGTATCGAAGGAATTTTTGATAATCCGAAAACTGTCTTTGTGGCTTTAAATATTTTTGATGATCAAACAAATGAGCAACTAAAACAAACATCGACCACATCTCCTAGTAGTCAAAAAATAAACAATGGAATTGGTAAAGATTTTGCCGTTTTTGGACTAAAAGTTAATTTAGCAAAATTAGATGACCTCATTTCAAAAAATGATGCAAACAAGGAAAATTTTCAATTATTCAAAGAGCATATCGAAAGGGCAATTGTAGACATCGAGCAAGATATTGCTAAGTTTCAGACACAACAGTATCCAAATCATGACAAAAAGGCAGTACCTTATATAAGTTATGATTATACCTCAATTTATCAAAAAGGTATTGCTGAGCCAGAAAAATTAGGAATTAGCGAATCTGGCGTTTTATCTCCTAATACCACAAAACTTTATTTATTAGGTTATCCAAGCCTTGATGGACAACAATTTTTGATGAGAAATTATCCAAAAAATTTAACTAACAAGGCTTTTGCAATTTCCAACGATAGTTTTAGCAATGGTTTAGCACTAAATGACATCCTCAGCCCTAACAGAAGTTATTCTTCTTTTGGCTTTATAACCTTTATTGAAAATAGTGGACTGTATTATGGAGCCTCTGGGTCGCTCGTCATTAACGATTATGGCTTACCTGTTGGTATTTATTCTGCTGTTCAAACCAGAGGAGGTAATTTAGACATTAGTGGCAAAGCTGGTTATACTCCTTTTGTCCAAATTGCTGATTTTGACTCTTATGGACTAAGACACAACTTAATTGATGGTACAAATAAAAAACTGTTTCCCAAACAAGAAAAATCATATCGACAGAACTTAAAAAAATTATCTGAAAATGAAGGCGAATTTAAAGATTTTCGCAAAACTTTACTATTTCCAGATGGTCCTTAATACTTAAAAAGTTAATTGCTATTTTAAAACCTGGCAAAAATCAATTTATGGATAAAACAACAAAAATCATAAAAAACAACTACTATTTAAACTCAATGTAAATAGAAAACTCGTTTTTACTTACATTGAGCCTAAAAAAATATGTGAAGTTTTGAAAGAACAATAATTAAAGGCCTTAAATTTATAGATTTCTAAACGGTTAAATTTAAGGCATTCCATCATTTAAAAATATGATGGATAATTCGCACTGTCTGATTTTTTTATGACAAAAACATAATCAAGTCCTCCCTAATTCAATATCAAAATTTATTAATTATTCTTAGTGACTCTATTATAACATAATTTTTTCTTAGACCAAGCATTTTTTTTTTTTTTTTGCAAAAGGTTAATTTCAAAATAATAAAAATTAAGATTTTAGGTCAAAAAACACGGATTTACGGGTATTTTTGCGTTTTTAAATTCAATAAAAAGTGAATTTTTGCCATTAAACTGTGAAACTTAAAAAATTAAGGTTTTTTTGCCAACAAATTTATAATTGTGATGACCACATATTTTTTTGCCAAAATTATTAAAAAAAGTGCCTAGAATACAAATTATCATCTAAATCAAAGGGTTTTAACATCTAGTTTATTAGTTGTTGCTCTAAAATAAAAGGATAATTTTGTTGGTAAAATTACAAAATTTTATTTAAATTAAAAATTGATCAAGGGGAATTTCGCCTCTAATTTGAGCGGTTTTGTAATCTGAAAATTGGAGTGTCTGATCTTGAGGAGTAATGGTTGAATTTGGTAAAAGATTTGCATATTTTAGTTCAAAACTATAAATTAACTTCTTATTTTCTAGTTTGAGACTAATTTTTTTGTGGGCGTCATTTCTGATCATGTTATCTCATTCTAGGGAAATAATTTGTGGATAAGGGAAAAAGTTGTTGTTTTTAATATGATCTTTGACTAAAAATTCCTTTAAAAGAACCTCAGGATCGGGATTTTTTATTTTTAAATAGAGGCTGTCAAAAATTATTTTAGCTATTCGACCCTTTTGAATCTCTGATAGTTGGTTACTATTATGTCTATTGTTTTTAAAAATTCCTTTTTCTCTTATTTGAGGCCAAACTTTATTATTGTCAACTTCAAATTCAAATTCAGCTATATTTTTATCATTTTTCTTTAAATTGGAAAAAGTAAATTCTTGAAAATCACCAATTTGTTCTTTTTGCTCTTTGAATTTTGTTTTTTTAACTTGAATTTTTAAAGCCCCATTTTCATCATCAGGAGTTGCACTTATAATATCAAAGGAAAATTTTTCCTCATCATTTATTGATTTTATCCCTAAAAATTCATCTTTAAGGCCAACGGAAAGTGAAACTTCGTTAAATGCAGCATTAAAATCACCAAAAAGTACCGAATTTAAAACGGCTTCATTTTCAGAATTGACTAATGCGTATGCCAAAATTGAAGGACTTATTTTACTAAAAACAGGCCGTAATTCTTTTTGATATAATTCTGGTTCATCATTTTGTTGAACCTTTTTTGATTTTTCTAAATCTCAAAAAAGGTTCACTCGTTTTGTGACTTTTGTGTTTGACCCCTTTTTGGACACTGAAAGTTCAACATTTTCTAGCCTTCTTTGGTTAATATCGCTATTATTTTCAAAAGTTTTAACCTCAAAAGGAAAACTAAAGGTAATTGTATAATTTTGGTCATCAAAGTTATCAATTTTTTTTACAAAATTTTCATAATGAAAAGTTGAAGGTTTTCCCCTGTAATGAAAAAGTACAGTTGCAACATTATTTGATGATTTTTTTTCTTGTTCAGTAATTTCTAAAGAATTTGGAATTTTTGCTAAAACAGCATTCAAATCATTGACTGTTTGAATATGAAGTCTATTTTTTTCAAGTATTATCTTTTGTTTTTCTAGCTCTTTTTGTCTTTTTTCTTCCTCAAGTTTTGAAAGCCGTTCTTTTTCTTTAAGTAGTTTTTCGTCTTGTTCCTTTTTTTGTTTTTCTAATTTTTTCTTTTCAATTTCTAGTTTTTCTTTTTCTTTCTTGATATCTTCTGAAATTTTATTACTTTTTTGATCATCAGTTGAAGCTTGATTTTGTTTAATTTTATCAAGTTCTTTGTTTATTTCTGCTTGTTTTTCTTGAATTTCTTTTGTTTGTTCTTCTGTTTTTTCGATATTTTCTTTTTGTTTTTTTGTTTCTTCGATTAATTTCAAAGTGTCTGATTCAATTTTGCCTTTTTGTGTGTCAAGAAAAGCAACAGGATCTCCTTGCACATTAGGATCACTTTTTGGTGGATTAGGGTTTTTTATAGTGTCTAATTTTGGATTTTTTTTATCTTCCTTATTTTTATCGTCGTTATTTTGCCCACATGCTGCAGCGAGAAAAAACGTTGGAATTAAAACTGTAAGACTTCCTAAAAACCATTTTTTTGGATATATTCTTTTCATAATTCTCCTCACAAGTTAGATTAAATTATAACATAAAAATAGCTAGTTTTCTAATATATTTTAAAAAATACTATTATTCAAAACATAGAAAGCTGTTTTTTGTTGGTTAAAATTTTTGTCGATTCTTGCTAGGCTAGGTACATTCAATTTTTATTTTATAAATAAGTTCATATTTTTGATATAATTATACTAATTTATTTTGGTTTAGACTTTAATTATTAGGGGTGAAATATGAAAAAATTTTGAAAAATAGCACTTATATTAGGATCGGCTGTTGTTGTAGCAGGAACAGCTGCGTTTGTTTTGATTTATAAATATAAAAATACTAAAGAAGACGAAAAAAATTCAATTACCGTAGAAGTCCCTGATGGTCTTTTTGATCCGCCTCCAAGCTTTCAACCCGTAGAATCTAGTGAAAAAATAAATCAACCAGAAATAATTTCGTCCAGCGATAATCCTAATATTCCAGCAAATTCATGAAAAGATCAGCCTAAAATTTTATTGCTAGTAAATAAGTTATATTTGAAAAATAGCTAAAATATCCTTAAATTATAGACTAAAAGAAGTTAAAATACTGCATTATTATAATTGTGTTTTATTTTTCAAGTTAGAAATATTTTAATACTCTGAAGAATTGATATAAATAAATTTTTTAGGTTTTACTTGACTTTTAAAATTTTTTGTTTATAATTAATAAATATAGTAAATCAAACAAACAGGATGAGCTAGATCATTCCTGTTTTATTTTTTTAAATAATTTTATATTCGTGGTATTATTATAAATTATTGGTGCTGGTTTTAATTTCTAGGAGTGAAATATGAGAAAATCTTTAAAATTGGTTTTTGGATTAGTTCCAGTTGTTGCAGGCTCAGCAGGAACGGCTATTTATTTGACTTCTAGTAATGCTTTTTCTAATTTGGACAATACAAGTTTAGCACGCCAAACACTTCAAGTTGAAACCCATCTTTCACCACTTTCTGATTCACAAGATAATGAATTCAACCAAGATTCTGAAGAATTATCAACCCAGGAAACTGTAAAAAATGATGAAACAATTGTTCTAAAAAGTCCGGAAGTCTCAGAAGATTCTCCAAAATCTCAGCCTATTAATGTTACTAAAAACACAAAAAAACCAAAAATAATTTTTTCTAATAAACAAATTGAACTACCAAAAAATTCATCAAACACACAACCAAAAATCTTATTGGTCGAACCTGTTAAAAAACCAGTTGATGAAACAAAAAAATCTGTTTCAGTTAGTAAAATTCAAAGTAGTGAAAGTAAAAATTCTTCTATTTCAGTTTTAGAACCCCAAAAGCCAACAAATTTAGACAAATCCCCATCAAACTCACCAGAAATTGTTCAAAAAGTTGTCATAATTAAGCAAGAACCGACTCAGGATGAAGAGAAAATTCAAGATCCAACCCCATTAATTTCTCCTGTAGTTTCTAATGAAGATGTAAAACCGGTTTTACCGCCCAAAATTGTAAAAACTCCTGAAGTTATCGTTATTAGTGAAACTCCAAAAATTGAACACAAAGAAGATACTCCCAAACCTAAAACCCAAACCCAAAGTGATATTTCCAAGTCAACATCATCCAATTCAATTTCTCCTGCAACAACCGAATCAGAGGCTGAAGTTGATGAAGTAATTGACAAATTACAAGAAGATTTAAAAATATTATTAAAATCTTCAGTAGGCGAAAATGCTCAGAAATATCGCGAAGCAAAAAATAATCTTTATAAATATGTCTTTAAAAAGAACGACCAAATGAGACTTTTTAAAGAAAGATTCCCAAAAACACCAATAACTGAAGCAGCAGCAGCATTTTTATATATCTTTTGGGAGAATAATTACGCTCGTTTTTATCCTAGGCGTGCAAGCTCCCATACTGCTCGTGAAAATTGAAAAAAAGAACTTCAAAAAGTTCTTACAATTATTAAAACACCAGAAATTGGCGCTTTTAACAGAACAACAGGTGGTCATGTGTTTATTATCGATGAAACAAATATAAATAGCGATGGGTGAGTTGAGGCTCAACCAGTAACGCCAGCCGGTGCTAAAAAATCCTAAAAATTTATAAAAGTAGAAAAAATGACAAAATTATTTAAGTTAGCTCTAGGGTTTATCCCGGTTGTTGCTGGTTCTGTAGGGACGGTAGTTTATTTTAGTCTAGGTAATTCTACCCTTCCTTTGAATCAAAATGAAGTTCGTGAAGGAAATATTAAGGTTAGTACCTTGGCGTCTTCGCTTGTAAATTCACAAAAAGCTGGAAATCAAATTGCTGATACAATAATTTTACAAGATTTAGCTAAAGATAAAAAGGAACCTAAAAATTCTAGTGTTTCTGATTTAAATACTAAAAAAACAACGGAAAAACAAGGTCAAATTGATTCAAAGTTAATTAATCAAACTCAGAATAATCAAGTTAAAACTCCCTTAACTTTGCCGCCAACCGCTAAAACTAATAAGGCCCCAAAGAATATAATAATTTTGTCAAAAAGAGCAGTTCCACTACCAAAAATTGAAAAAAAGCAACAAAAAATTGAAAGTTCACATTCAATAAGAAGTTTTGCAACCCCTAGATCTCAAAGTCCAAAAATTCAAAAATCTGCTGAAAAACCAGCTAATTTACCTGTTGATATTCCAAAAGTTGACAAAAAAGATGTCAAGCCAAAAACTTCATTTTCACCATCAATTTTAGACTCAAAAGACAAAACTAAACCCAAAAATCCGACTATATCTTCGCAAGTAATAGTTGAATCTGAAATCAAAAAAATAAACGAACCTCAGGAAAAACTTCCATTAAGTTTGACCAGTGAACCTGTGCAAAATTTGCCAGAGCAACCAATTATAGAGTCCCAAAATCAAAAACCAATAGAAATTGCACCTAAAACTGAAAGTCAAGAAAAAATTCAAAACCAAAAACCACCCGAAGAATTAGACCAACAAAAACAAGAACAAAAATCGCAACCAATAAAAAATGACCTAGATGATAATAGTCAAAAATCTAATTCTTCAAGTCCAAAAAACCCTGAAACTAACGTCTCATCCGATGCAGAAATAGTCGATCAAATGGTAAAATCTATGGCAAAAGACCCTGATTTGAATCACAGTTTTGCTTACAAACTTTTAGATAAATACAAATTTACAAAAGAATCACAAATGCAATTATTTTTAGAAAAATTGCCAGAAGTTAAAACTAATCAAGCTATCTCAAATTTAATCACCTTTTGAACTCAATCTTATGCCGGTTTTTATCCAAATGAAGCTGCTGTAGATCGGGTTCGCGAGATGTGAAGAAATCAAATAATTGAAAAATTACAATTACAAACTACCGGAAATAATAAAAATATTAGTGTTATCACTCAAACTGGCGGTCGTTTTGGGCAGGCAAGTCATAGTGAAAAAGGATTTTATAATTAATTTATAATTTTTAGAAGTATATAATGTGAAAATTTCTTAAATCATGTCCAGAGCAGTGTTTTTCTGAAGATCAATTTGCTTTTATTGGACGTTCAAATGTTGGAAAATCATCGCTAATTAATGCGCTAGCAAGGCAAAAAATTGCCCGTATTTCATCTACTCCTGGAAAAACTCAGCTTTTAAATTATTATCAGACTAGCCAAAATAAGTTAATCGTTGACCTTCCAGGTTATGGATATGCTCGCCTTTCTCATGCAAAGAAAGATCAAATAGAATCGATGATTTTTAATTATTTTAGTAAAAATAGCAATATTTTACTAGTTTTTTTGCTAATTGACAGTCAAATCGGTTTTACTGATCTTGATTTTAGTATGATTGAGTTTTTGGTTTCACTAAATATAAAAGTGCAAATTTTAGCTAATAAAATCGATAAAACAAATCAATCCCAGCGCTCAAAACTGCTAAAAGTGTGCAAAAATTTATCACTTGAGTGTTTAAATGTTTCGGCAAAAACTGGCGCAAATTTAGATAAAATTCACCAAATAATTAATCAAGAAAAAATTAGTCTATAAATTCATAGGTTTTTTTAAATTAAAAAGTAACACTATTTTTAAAAAAGAGGAAAAATGGCAATTGCAATTATCGCTGAGTATAATCCTTTTCATAATGGTCATATTTATCAGCTTGAATATGTTAAAAAAAACTTTCCTAATGACAAAATTTACATAATTTTAGGCGGAAATTTCACCCAACGAGGTGAGATTAGTCTTGCTAATTTTGAAACAAAAAAGAAAATAGCACTAAAATATGGAGCTGATTTTGTAATTAGATTGCCTTTTGAATACACAAGTCAAGCTGCTCATATTTTTGCCCAAGGCGCGCTAAAATTAATTTTTGACCATAAAATAGACAAATTAATTTTTGGATCAGAATCAAATGATGTTCAAAATCTGTATAATTTAGCAAATTTGTGAAAAAATAACATTGATGAATATAATGTTCATCTTAAAAAAGCATTGAAATTAGGCAATTCTTTTCCAAATGCAGCAGCAATTGCCCTTGAAAAAATTAGTTCGCAAAAAATTATTTACCCTAATGATATTCTCGGATTTGAATATGTTAAACAAATTGTGCTAAATAATTATCCAATTCAGCCATATAGTCTTAAAAGAACTGTTGATTACAATGAAACAACACCAACTGGAAAGTTTGCTTCAGCAACTTACTTGCGAAAATTAATTAGCCAAAATAAGTCAATTTCTGAATTTTCGCCAATGGAATTTAGCCAACCAGTTTGTTCGTTAGCCTTGTTATATCCAAAATTTCAGGAAATTATTCGTCAAAAGTCGCCTGAATCACTAAGAAAAATTTGACTAGTAAAAGAAGGAATTGAAAATTTATTCAAAAAACATATCGACCAACCTGACTTAGATAGTTTTTTGAGTGCCACTAATTCAAAACGTTACACAAATTCACGCATAAAACGAACAATGTTGTATATTTTGTTTAATATTGAAGACCCATCTAAATTTGATGAAACCACAGTTGATCTTGATTGTTGAAAAAATCAAAATTAATTAAAATTTTTTAAAGTATATTTTAAAAAATTTTAGAATTTGGTCTAATACAAACGGGGCAAAAATAGTTAAAAGTAACAGATAATTATAATTATTTTTTAAAATAAGATAGTTTGAGTTGCTAAAATCATTTTGGGAAAAAACAAAATTTATTCCGGGAATAAAGGAAACAATTAGAATTGAAGTAAAACTAGCTAAGAAACCAAGGTGTAAAAATTTTAGATCTGCAAATTTATATTTAAAAATACTCTCATCGGCGGCAAGTATATAAGAAAGACTTGAAAGGCTAATGCTGATAATTAAAAAGGAAAAGGTTTGTGAATTTGTGATTCAAAAACTTAGCAGCGCTAAAAATGAGATGAAAATTGCCCAAAACATTATGCTAAAAATCAGTTTTTTATTAAAAAGTGATTTATTTTCGTTTAAAAAGCCTTGATTCATAACATTTTTTGAAATATTTGTAAGACCAAGGGCGATTCCCCCGAAAGTTTCAGAAACAACATTTATTCAAAGTATTTGTAGAGATGTAAAAATTTGTTCCTTAAAAATTAAAGTTGCAAAAATAACTGATAAAAGCATTGAAAAATTAGCAACTAGTAAAAAAACAAACAGTTTTTTAATATTTGCAACAATATTACGGCCAATTTTTATTGCTTGATAAAGGGTTTTAAAATTATCATCCGCTAAAACAACATTCGCAACTTGTTTTGAAACTTGTGAGCCTGTTATCCCCATTGCAAAACCAACATCAGCTTTTTTTAATGAAGGAGCATCGTTAACTCCGTCACCTAGCATAGCAACAACATGTTTTTTTGATTGTAGTGCGCCGACAATTTCTAATTTATCTTCAGGTTGAACACGTGAATAAAGGTGAAATTTTTCAACATTTTCACGTCAAAAGTCATCTTTTTTTCAATCAGGATTGCCTGTTGCAAGTGATTCAGGACCTAAAATTTCAACATTTTTTGCAATTGATGAGGCAGTGTGAAAATTATCTCCTGTTATCATTATCGTTTTAATTTCTGCATCTAAAAGATCTTTGACAATTGGTTTAATTTCTTTTCGTGGCGGGTCTTGAAAGCATACAAGGCCTGAAATATTTATGTTTTTTACATAATTTTCTAGATTTTCATTAGGTTGAAGTTCATTTTCAATTTCACGATATCCAAATGCAAAAATACGGTATCCTAAATTTTGCATTTGGGTTAATTTTTCTTCTAAAATAGGGTCTAAATTGTCTGCCTTTTTAAAAATAATTTCAGGAGCCCCTTTGATAAAAAGAAACTTTTTGTTATCAATTTCATAAAAAGTAGCTGAAAATTTAAGTTTGGAACTAAAGACAATTTTGTCTAAAAATTTATGTTGTTTTTCAACTGCTTCTTTTTGAATTTCAAAAGTTTTTGCCTTTTGTAAAATTAAAATTTCCTCAGGATCACCGTAGTATTTTTCAACTGAGTTATCAAAAAAACTATATGCGGTTGTGTTTAAAACAGCTTGTGTCCAGAAATTTTTTGACTCAATTTGGTGATAATAAATTTCCTTAATTTGCATTTTATTTTCAGTTATTGTCCCAGTTTTATCTGAGCAAACAATTGAAACTGCTCCAAGAGTTTCAATTGTTTTTAAATCTTTTACAATCGCATTATTTTTTGCTAATTTTTTAACACCAATAATTAAATTTATAGTAACAAGCGGAATCAAACCCTCGGGAATAAAGCCAATTGCTAGTGAAAGTGATATTATAACTGCGTGTTTTGACTGGTTAAAATCGCCATTTTCAACTAAGAATATATAAATAAAAAAGAAAGAAATTGCTAAAAAAGCGGCAATAAAAGTGATAATTTTTGAAAATTTAGCGATTTTTTTCTGAAGTGGAGATTCTAATTCGTCTGTTTTTGTTACAAGTGAAGCAATTTTTCCAAGTTCAGTATTCTGGCCAACATCTGAGACTAAAATTTTTGCCTGTCCATTCAAGACGCTTGTTCCACTGTAAACTTTTGCGGCTTTATCATCCCAATTTTTAAATTCGTCCTTAAAAACTGATGTTGACTCACCGGTAAGAATTGCCTCAGATACGGATAATTCTTTATTTTCAATGACGAGTCCATCGGCGCTAATTAAATCACCAGAACTAACTTCAAGAATATCTCCTACTAAAATCTCATCAGATTTTAGGCTTATTTTTTTTCCATCACGAATTAGTGTCGAAACTGGCGAGTTAAGATCTGAAATTGCATCTATTGCTTTTTTTGATTTAGTTTCTTGAACCAAAGAGAAAAAAACATTAATTGCAATAATTAAAGCAATAACTACTGGCTCAAGATACGAAATTAATTTAGCTCAAAAAGGCAAATCATGTTCAAAAACCGAACTAATAATAACCGAAATAATAATAACAAAAATTAAAACTAAGGTAAGCGGCTCTTTTAGTTGCAATAAAATACGGAAAAATAACGATTTTTCCGGAATTTTTGGTAGTCTATTTTCGCCAAAAAAATTTTTTGATCTTTCAATTTGTTCTTGATTCAGCCCCCTTTTTTTGTCAATTTGCTCTAAAAATGTAATTTTATCGGTATTTTTATAGTCGATTTTCTCTTTTTTTTCTTTTTTGATCATTTTTGCCTTTTTTTATATAAAATTATTTTGAATATAATTATATAATTTTTTAGGTTCGAAAATGAAAATTTTAATTGAAAATAAAAGAGCTTATTTTGACTATGAAATAATTAGCAAATTTACAGCGGGGATTGTCTTAGAAGGATGAGAAGTTAAATCTGTTCAGGCAAAAAATATATCGCTTGTAGGTTCTTTTTGTTATTTTAAGGGTTTAGAACTTTATTTGTCAAATGCTACAATTAGTGCTTATAAAGGATCCCGAGGTCAAATTGATCGCTCAAGAAAACTTTTATTGCACAAACATGAGTTAAAAAAAATTTTTAAAGAAAAAGTTACACAAAAATTAACAATTATTCCACTTTTTGTTGGTCTAAAAAACCGTAGAATCAAAATCGAAATTGCACTTGCAAAAGGGAAAACTAAGGTTGATAAAAGAAACGCCATAAAAGAACGAGATCAAAAAAGGGAGGCGCAAAAATTTTTAAAAAATTACTATTAGTTCCAGGATTTTTGCCACTTTTTTCGCTTACAAGTTGTTATGATTATCTTTCAGAAATTATTTCAGAAAAAATAGTTCCAACTGATGGTTTAAATCCAATAAAAAAACTACCTATTTTTTCTAAAAATTCACGAATTAAACAAGGTCTAACTTATACAACATTTATAAAAAGTGTTTATGACGGTGACACTTTTACTGATAAAAACGGTATGCGTTTTCGGATTTTCGGGATTGACACTCCCGAACTTGAACTTAGCCGTCCAAATCGTTTAATTAACGTAAAAACTATGAAATTTCACGGTTTAATAGCCAAAAAACGTCTAGAACAGCTAATTTTAAATCGCTGAATTTCATTTGAAGTCGTTGGCCATGATCCGTATGAGCGGATTATTGTTGTTCTAAAAAACGAAAAGCGTGAGATAATTAATATCAAAATGGTTAGCGAAGGTCTTGCAATTCATCGTTATGCCCAATATCAAAACCCTAAAAAAACTTATTATTATCCTGAATATAAAAGTTTAATAGACCAAATTTTAAAAGCCCAAGAATCTGCCAAAAAAAGTAAATTTATGCTTTGAAAAGAAGATATTTCAACGATTTATGGACTTAAAAAGTTAAAGAAATAAAAATGAAAGGCAATTACACCTCGAGTTTCTCAGTTTGACAAGATAATCTTAAAAAAGTGTCCTAGTTTAGTTTTGGGCGGTTTTTAACTTTTTTGGCAAAAGTTAATTACCTATTTTAAAATACTGGCAAAAATCAATTTATGGATAAAACAACAAAAACCATAAAAAAATACAACTACTATTTAAACTCAATGTAAATAGAAAACTCGTTTTTACTTACATTGAGCCTAAAAAAATATATGAAGTTTTGAAAGAACAATAATTAAAAGCCCTAAATTTATAGATTTCTAAACGGGTAAATTTAAGGCATCACATTATATTTAAAAATATAATGGAAAATTCGCATTTTCTGATTTTTTATGGCAAAAACATAACTAATTCCTCCCTAATTCAATATCAAAATTTATTAATTCATTCTTAGTGAGATTTATTATAACATAATTTTATTTTAAACCAAATATTTTTTTTTTATTTGCAAAGGTTAATTTTAAAATAATAAAAATTAAGATTTTAGCGTAAAAAAACCCGAATTTACGGGTATTTTTGTGTATTTATATTCCTAAAAGTGAATTTTTGCCATCAAACTGGAAACTTGGGAGAAGTCTAGTAATCTATCAAAAAAAGAAAATTTATGTTCTGGCAAGAAGATATTTCAACAATTTATGGCGTTAAAAAGTCAAAGAAATAAAAATGAAAGGCAATTACACCTTTCGTTTTTATTTTAATAACTGTTGAGTGGTTTTTTTGTAAGTAATTAACGACATTAAAACATAAATTAGAATAAAAGCAGCTGAAAGTCCGGCTCAGGACGATAATAAAATTAGGGCTAGATTTTCTTGAGAAGCGGCGGGAAAATCATTACCAACTATTAAAATATGAATTGATTCCATTGACGGAAAAATAATTACAAAACTTAAAATTAGAACAATGATCGATATCAAAACAATATTTAAAGTATGATAAAAAAGTGTTAGTAAAGTTGAACCACCAAGCGATTTTAGGATTCCAATCATTCTCTGTTTTGATTCAGAAATTGTTTTGGCATAAACTAAAATGAACGAAATTAATATAATAACAAAAATTATAAACACCGCAAAAGTAACTTTATTAACTATCGAAATAATCGCTAAAGATTGGCTAGTTATCACACGAATTAAGCTTGAAGGTGGAGTAATTCTGAGGTCAAATTTAGCATTTTTTGCCTCTAAATCAAGGTTGTTTTGTTCGTCAGTTGTTGTTAAATAAGCAGTAAGATTGGCTGGTTGGAAGCTGGTATAAAATTCTTTGGCATCTTGGTGATAATATAATTCTGAATCTGGCGAGTCAAAAATTCCAACAACAAGTAAGTTAAATGTTTGATTTAAAGGTGAGTTTGTTTGAATTATATCGCCAACTTTTAATTTATATTTAGCATTTGAATCAATTGCTGTTGTTGAAAGTAGAATTTCATCGACTTTTCTTGGAAATGTTCCGGTTATTAATTTTAGATTGTTTTGCGGGAAAACTTTTGTGTTTTTTAGCGGAATTTTAAATGGTTCAAGCGCGGAGCTTTGGGCATTTTCGCTAGGAATATAGGAGTTAATTTCCTTAAAAAGTTGAAGGTTTTGTTCTTTGTTTTCTTCAACTGTATTTTGCTTAACTAAATTTTCAAGATCTTTAATTGATTGAGTGCTAATAAAAGATGGAAAACTAATTAAATTAAAAGTATCTAATCTAGCAACGGAACTTTTAATTCCATTATTAATTCCGACAATTTTTAGTTCAATTTTATTTTGATTTTCCTCAATTTCTTTATTAGAATCATAAACTAAATGAATTGTTTTTCCTATTGGATTTTCAATTTTAAGTATGTCAATTGCTGATTTTGAAAGGATAATTTCCCGAGCATTTTCAATGAATTTTCCTTCAAAATTAACAAGATCATTTTCGATTCTGTTTTTGAAAAAGCTATTAATTTCAACTTGATCAACATCTCTAAGATTAATTTTTCGATTTTCATAGTGCAAGTTTATATTTGTCGTTGGCCTATTTGCAACAAGCGCGTTGATTGATTCAAGCTCACTAATTTTTTTAATTTCATCTTGGTTAAAAGCAGCGTTTGATTTTTTTTCAATTAAATTTTTGTCAAGTGAGAGCGTATATTTTTGCTGCCGTTCAACTTTTGCCGTTCCAAGATTTAATTCAAAAGCAAAACTAATCGAAAAGACGGCCGCTAAAAAAGCTATTATAATTAAAATACTAAGCGTTAATTTTTTACTAATATCAGCAATAACAAAAATTGGCGAAATATTTAATTTATTCTTATATTGAACTACTTTTGCAACTTTTTTATGTTTAGTTTCGCTAGTTTGTTCAGAATTTTGGTCTTCTATTATATTAGTGTCATTAATTTTAATAATTGGCGGCTTGTCTTTTTGTAAAAAAATTATTTGATCAGCATATTTGTGAATCATTTCAGTATTATGGCTTATAACCACAACTGTGTGATTTTTTGACATTTGCTTAATTTTTTCAAAAATAATTTGTTCATTTTCTTTATCAAGGGCGGCAGTTGGTTCATCAAACAAAATAAATTCTGAACCCCGATTTAGAGAACGAAGAATTGCGATTCTTTGTTTCTCGCCACCAGAGAGATTTTCCATTTTTGTTTTAAAAACACTTTGGTCAAGATTTAAAAAATTTGCATTTTTACTAAATTCATCTTGCTTAAATTTATAACCTAAAATACTTGTCCCAATTCGAACGTTGTCGATAGCTGAAATATTTTCAATAAGATTGACATCTTGAAAAAAAATGTCAACATTTGGGTTTTTTAAAACTTGTTGATTTTTATCAAAAAAGGAAATTTGCCCGCTGTCAGCTTTGGCAATCTTGGCAATAATATGCAAAAGTGTCGTTTTTCCAACACCAGATTGACCAGAAATGAACGTTAATTTATTAGTTGGAATATAAAAGCTAATGTTATCTAAAATTATTTTTGTTCCGAGTCGTTTTGTGATGTTACGAATTTGAATCATTTTTGCACCTAGATAGCTTTATTAATATTGTGTATATTTTAATATAAAATAATTTTTTCAACCAAATTATTTTACTATTTCTTTAAAATTTAGTTCAAAAATTTCTTCTAATTTTAAAGGACACTTAAATTCAATTTTCAATTATAGCCCAAATTCTTTTTTTCCCGAGTTTCCCAGCTTGATGAGATAATTTCAAAAAAGTCTCTGTTTTTGGCATTTTTTTAACTTTTTTGACAAAAGTTAATTACAATTTTAAAACACTGGCAAAAATCAATTTATGGACAAAATAACAAAAACCATAAAAAATACAACTACTATTTAAACTCAATGCAAATAGAAAACTTGTTTTTATTTGCATTGAACCTAAAAAAACATATGAAGTTTTGAAAGAACAATAATTAAAAGCCCTAAATTTATAGATTTCTAAACGGGTAAATTTAAGGCATCACATTATATTTAAAAATATAATGGAAAATTCGCATTTTCTAATTTTTTATGGCAAAAACATAACTAATTCCTCCCTAATTCAATATCAAAAATTTATTAATACATTCTTAGTGAAACTTATTATAACATAATTTTATTTTAGACCAAACATTTTTTTTTTTTTTTGCATTATATACCCAAAGTTTTTGAATTTTTCATGGTATTCAATACCTGTCTTTACTGGTAAAAACTGCCTAAAATATTAAGAAAAGTGGGCTTTCCTTCACCTGATGCCCCCAAAATTGTAATAATATTATTTGCTGGTATTTCGAGGTCATTAATTTTAAGAAAACATTTTGTCATTCGAAAATATTAGCTTTTTAATACTAATAGCAATTGTTAAGCGGTTCATACTAAAAAAATTTACCTTTTTTAAAAATTTTTTTATAAATGTTATATAGTTATTTTTATTAAAATTATAAGTAACTAATATTTAATTATTAATATTTCTGAAAAAAATTTCATAAAATTAGAAAAAGTGAGAAATATATGAATTTTAAAAAATTTTTCAAACCTTTATTACTTCTCTCACCAAGTCCTTTCTTAATTGCGAGCGCTTGCGCACCTAGTGAGAATACAATTGATCCAAAAACTCAAGTTGTTATGACAACAAGTCAAGGTCCTTTTTGACCATTAATTTTTGGACTTAATGTTTATGGTAAAAATGAAAAAGGATTAATCCCTTATTACAACCAAAAGTTTAAAAATGACCCTGATTTTGCGCCAGTTAGACTTGTTTTGAGTGATGAGTCAAAAGCAAATACTCAAAAACAAACAACTGAAAATATTAAAAAATTACTAGACACAAATTCAGATCAACTTCCGTCAATTGTTTTAGGAGATTCTTCAACAGCGAGTGTTTTACAAGAACATAATCGACTCTTAGAAATAAAAAGCGATAAATTGAATCCAGGATTATTTAAAGATCAAATTGTAAAAGAATACAATTCATTTAATTTTGGTGAAAATAAGTTTTATAATATCCCTTTTAATATAAATGATGTTGATTCACTCAGATTTAATCTTGATAATTTACGAATTATTTTAGATTTAGTAAAAAAAGGTGGCGGAAAAGTGGATGAGTCGACCGAATTTTATAAAAAAGCACAAGAATCAACTCAAAAAGGAAACTCGACTCCTGAAAACAGTTTTTTTAGTAATCTTGAAGTAAAATCTGCGGATGTTTTCAAAGATTTAAACGTAAATCAAGATACTTTTTCAAATATTGAAGAAGCATTAGACTTTTCAACTAAATTTATTGACGGTGTAAAAATAAAAGCAGATGCAAAACTTGATGAAAATACACCAAATTCTTCTATTTTTCATATTGACTATTCAGATCTAAGTTTTCACAAAAACATTATTTCAAAAACAGGTAAAAAATTCTGAGAACCAAAAGGTGAGGACTTAACCTTTAATATTCCAACAGATACATCCTTACAAGATGAATTTAAAAAAACTTACGAAAAATTTACAAATACTAACAAAAAAATCAAACAAAAAGTAGGTCAACAAACCAAAATTTTACAAGCATTTCAGTTTAAAAACTTTAAAGGAACAGGTATTGGTGAATGAGGAGGTCATGATATTCTTCAATATCGTGCCGTTTTTGGGTACGATCCTGGAGTTGGAATTAAGCAATCAATTGACACACAAACAACCCGTAATTTATTTGCGGTTAAAAAACCTGAACTTGCCAAAGGTTTTGCAACATTTAATGACGTCTTTGCAACAAATCAACCGTTAAAATCACACAAAAATTCTCCATTTTTTGTTTATAACTCAGGAGGATCATCATTAATTCCAATTAAAACTGATACAGAAAAAATTAATAAAGCAGCAATTAAATTTTTAGAATGACTCTTTACTGGCCAAAATGATATTGACAAACCCGGAATAATGGTCGATAATGCTGATTATTTAATGGAAAATACTGGTTATTTCCTTCCTACAAAAGCGGTTGTAACTGCAGAAAAATTGGAACAAGTAAAGAAAAAATATCAAGAATACTATGATAAAATTGTTGACTTTGAATCTAAAAACAAAAAAAGTATTGAGCTAGTTGGCGAAGATGCCAAAAAAATCGACTGAAGTTTGTATGAAAAAATGGCAAACTTAAGATCAGTTATAATTTCAATGGAATCAATGCTTAATGCTTTTAAAGAAGATTCATCCAAAGTTAAAATTCTAAGTGATAATGGTAATTTTAAACAAGCAAAAATTTCTGCAACAATTATAGATTCACTAATTGAATCAACAAAATTTGAAAATAGTAAAACCGAAAGTTCTGATAAATTACTAAAATTAATTAACCAATAAAACTTAAATTAGCGGAATTGGTAATGTTAAATATTTTGTGTTTTTAAAGTAAATTTATTTTGATAAAATTTATTATGAAGGACCAAAATATGAAAAAACAGCAAAAAACATTATCCCCATTTGAGTTAGAAGCTAAAAAACTTGTTGACAAATACGCTGATTATAAAAAAATAAAAAAAGAAGATTTTCACAACGAAATTTCGCATATGTTTAAAACTTTTACTGAGGCGCTCTTAAGGGCGGAATTAAGCCAACATTTAGGCTATGAAAAAAGTAACCGAAGCAAAAAAGGCGTGCATAGGCCAAATAAGCGAAACGGATTTTCGGACAAAACTGTGAATTATAATCATAATAGTTTTCGTCTAAAAATACCAAGAGATCGAAATGGCACTTTTGAGAACAAATTACTCGGTAAATACGAAACAAATTTAGGCGATATCGAAGAGCAAGTGTTTTCACTTTTTGCATCAGGAATGTCATATGAAAATATTGTTAACACAATAAAAAGTATCTATAAAAAAGAAATAAGTAATGCCTGAATTTCTTCAGTTACTGACAAATTATTGCCTGAAATTGAAAAGTGAAAATCGCGAAAAATTGAGAATTCCTATCCAATTTTGTACATTGATGGGATGTTTTTTAATGTTAAAGAAAACGGTGTTTTTGTCAAAAAATCACTTTATCTTATTCTTGCAATTGATTGGGACGGAAATAAAAAAGCACTGGGATTTTGGATTAAAAATACCGAATCAGCAAGTAATTGACTTGATGTTTTTAACGAACTAAAAACTCGCGGGCTGGAAGATGTTCTAATAATTTCTTGCGATAATCTAAGCGGAATTAGTCAAGCAATTGAAGCGGTTTTCCCGCAAACAGATGTTCAAAAATGTGTTGTTCACCAAATTAGAAACTCGCTTTTAAAAGTTTCTAACAAAGACAAAAAAGAGTTTGTCCTTGATATGAAAAAGATTTATCAAGCGGCTAATCAAGAATTTGCAATGCAAAATCTTGATAAATTTGCGGAAAAATGAGGCCAAAAATATCCTTCAATTATCAAGTCTTGGTATACAAATTTCGTTGAACTAACGACATTTTTTAAATATCCATATGAATTGAGGCAAGCAATTTATACGACAAATTTAATTGAGTCAATGAATAGAATAATTAGGAAAAATACAAAAACAAAAGGCGGAATTCAAAGTGTAAATTACCTTTCAAAAATAACTTATTTAACTCTCCAAAACGCATCTACAAAATGACAAAAGGTAAGAAATTGATTCATGATTAAAAAACAATTAGAAATTATTTTCCCTAATCGGTTAAATAATGTAAAATTAAATTAGATTACATTTCTATTTGAAAAATCCATAAAAATTTAAAACACAAGATTATGAACACACCCGCGGAATTTTAAAGAAGTAAAAATTCTGCTGTTTATAAAAAATAAAAATTCGCAAAATTTTTAGTTTTTATTTTTTATTTTTTGTTAAAATAATTCTGATTTTAAATATTTTCCCGGGTTTCCCAGTTTGATGAGATAATCTTAAAAAAGTCTCCTGTTTTGGGCGCTTTTTGAACTTTTTTTGCAAAAGTTAATTACATATTTTAAAACACTGGCAAAATGAATTTATGGATAAAACAACAAAAATCAAAAAAATATAACTACTATTTAAACTCAATGCAAATAGAAAACTCATTTTTATTTAAATTGAGCCTAAAAAAACATATGAAGTTTTGAAAGAACAATAATCAAAAGCCATAAATTTATAGATTTCTAAACGGTTAAATTTAAGGCATTCCATTCATGACTAAAAACATAATGGATAATTCGCATTTTCTGATTTTTTTATGGCAAAAAATATAATTAATTCCCCCTTAATTTTAAAATCCAAATTTATTAATTATTCTTAAGTGAAGTTTATTATAACATAATTTTATTTTTGACCAAGCATTTTTTTTTTTTTTTTTGCAAAAGGTTAATTTTCAAATAATAAAGATTAGGTTTTATCGCAAAAAACCCGGATTTTAAACTAGGGCAAAGAAAATTAACAGTTTAATATTATTATAACATCATAGCATATTGCTGTGGTGTTTTTCAATTTAAAATCGATTGAATTCTATAATTGTTGTATCAAAATATATAATCTGCAATTATTTTTTTCAGATCTTCAAAAGTTATTTTACTGTAGTTTAACTCGTTTAAGCATTCACTTTTTATAATTGAAAATCAATATTCAGCCTCCCTATTATCCAAAGAATTTCCTATGCGAGACAACGAAACAGTTCCTCCCATTTTATTTATTTTGTCAATATAGACTTTTGAAGTGTATTGAAATCCATGGTCTGAATGAATAACAAAATCTTTATCTATAGTCCTGAATGTCTTTATATTATCCATAACTAAATTAAGATCATTGCTTAGTGATAATTTAAAATCTCTGATTTTTTTAGTTTTATGCTCAATTATCACAGACAAAAATACATGGTTTTCCTTAACATCTCTGGGAGCTTTTATATATGTAACATCAGTAGCAAAAATATTTCTATTTAATTTATCATTGTAGTCGCGTTTAACAATATCCGGAAGTGCGAATTTGGTGTTCTTAATTTCGCTCTTTCTTCTTCGTTTTCTAATTTTGCATACTAAATTCAATCTTTTTAAATGTCTTCCAAGAGTTCGAGGGTGAATGTCAATATTATATTTCATAGAAATATAAGCACTCAACCTTAGGCGACCATATCTACCTTTGTTGTCAAGAAAGGATTTTTTAATTATTGCGTCATTTTTGTGCTCCTTTACTTTTATAACTCTAGTTTTAGATTTTGCCACTGATTGTCTGCATACATTAAAAATTTTTGCAGATTTGCTGTAGGGAATATTTAGTGTTTTGGCTTCACTAAGTTTTCCTGATTTTGATTTATCTTTGTTGGTTTCGTAATATCTCTTAGCTATTTCTATTAATTCTTCTTTTGTAAATTCGTTTCAATCGGGTTCAATTTGTTTTTTAGGTTTGCCACTCCCTGGCTTTCTCCTTGCACCCTTTTTATCTAATAATTGGTCTTGCATACCATTATTATAATATCTAATAATTTTTTTGATTCTTCGAAGTAGTTGACTTCTGGTTATAAAATTTGTATCTGGCGAAATATCATTTATATAATTTATTGTTTGTTTTAATCCAAATTCATTGTAAATTTTATAAATCATATCAAACTCGTCCTTTTTAAAGTGTCTTGACATTAGTATTCTCCTTTTTGTTGAATTTGAAAATTTAAAAAAGCTAACACTTTTGGTGTTAGCCTCCTCCTAAAATCGGACAAAAAAAGCCAACACCTTAGTGTTACTTTTCTTTGTCCTAGTTTATTTACCGGTATTTTTGCATTTTTATATTCGCTAAAAAGTGAATTTTTGCCATCAAATTGATAAACTCAGGATTAAAGAAATAAAAAATGAAAGGCATTTACACCTTTCATTTTTATTTTAATAACTGTTGAGTGGTCTTTTTGTAAGTAATTAACGACATTAAAACATAAATTAGAATAAAAGCAGCTGAAAGTCCGGCTCAAGAGGATAATAAAATCAGGGCTAAATTTTCTTGAGAAGCGGCAGGAAAATCATTGCCAACTATTAAAATATGAATCGATTCCATTGACGGGAAAATGATTACAAAACTTAAAATTAGAACAACAATCGATATCAAAACAATATTTAAAGTATGATAAAAAAGTGTTAATAAAGTCGAACCACCAAGCGATTTTAGAATTCCAATCATTCTCTGTTTTGATTCAGAAATTGTTTTGGCATAAACTAAAATGAACGAAATTAATATAATAACAAAAATTATAAACACTGCAAAAGTAACTTTGTTAACTATCGAAATAATCGCTAAAGATTGGCTAGTTATTACCCGAATTAAGCTTGAAGGTGGAGTAATTCTAAGGTCAAATTTAGCATTTTTTGCCTCTAAATCAAGGTTGTTTTGTTCGTCAGTTGTTGTTAAATAAGCAGTAAGATTGGCTGGTTGGAACCTGGTATAAAATTCTTTGGCATCTTTGTGATAATATAATTCTGAATCTGGCGAGTCAAAAATTCCAACAACAAGTAAATTAAATGTTTGATTTAAAGGTGAGTTTGTTTGAATTATATCGCCAACTTTTAATTTATATTTAGCATTTGAATCAATTGCTGTTGTTGAAAGTAGAATTTCATCGACTTTTCTTGGAAATGTTCCAGTTATTAATTCTAGATTGTTTTGCGGGAAAACTTTTGTGTTTTTTAGCGGAATTTTGAATGGTTCAAGCGCGGAGCTTTGGGCATTTTCACTAGGAATATAGGAGTTAATTTCCTTAAAAAGTTGAGGGTTTTGGTCTTTGTTTTCTTCAACTGTATTTTGCTTAACTAAATTTTCAAGATCTTTAATTGATTGAGTGCTAATAAAAGATGGAAAACTAATTAAATTAAAAGTATCTAATCTGGCAACGGAACTTTTAATTCCATTATTAATTCCGACAATTTTTAGTTCAATTTTATTTTGATTTTCCTCAATTTCTTTATTAGAATCATAAACCAAATGAATTGTTTTTCCTATTGGATTTTCAATTTTAAGTATGTCAATTGCTGATTTTGAAAGGATAATTTCCCGAGAATTTTCAATGAATTTTCCTTCAAAATTAACAAGATCATTTTCAATTCTGTTTTTGAAAAAGCTATTAATTTCAACTTGATCAACATCTCTAAGATTAATTTTTCGATTTTCATAGTGCAAGTTTATATTTGTCGTTGGCCTATTTGCAACAAGCGCGTTGATTGATTCAAGCTCACTAATTTTTTTAATTTCATCCTGGTTAAAAGCAGCATTTGATTTTTTTTCAATTAAGTTTTTGTCAAGTGAGAGCGTATATTTTTGCTGCCGTTCGACTTTTGCCGTTCCAAGATTTAATTCAAAAGCAAAACTAATCGAAAATACGGCCGCTAAAAAAGCTATTATAATTAAAATACTAAGCGTTAATTTTTTGCTAATATCAGCAATAACAAAAATCGGCGAAATATTTAATTTATTCTTATATTGAACTACTTTTGCAACTTTTTTATGTTTAGTTTCGCTAGTTTGTTCAGAATTTTGGTCTTCTATTATATTAGTGTCGTTAATTTTAATAATTGGTGGCTTGTCTTTTTGTAAAAAAATTATTTGATCAGCATATTTGTGAATCATTTCAGTATTATGGCTTATAACCACAACTGTGTGATTTTTTGACATTTGCTTAATTTTTTCAAAGATAATTTGCTCATTTTCTTTATCAAGTGCGGCAGTTGGCTCATCAAACAAAATAAATTCTGAACCCCGATTTAGAGAACGAAGAATTGCGATTCTTTGTTTTTCACCACCAGAGAGATTTTCCATTTTTGTTTTAAAAACACTTTGGTCAAGATTTAAAAAATTTGCATTTTTACTAAATTCATCTTGTTTAAATTTATAACCCAAAATACTTGTCCCAATTCGAACATTGTCAATAGCTGAAATATTTTCAATAAGATTGACATCTTGAAAAAAAATGTCAACATTTGGGTTTTTTAAAACTTGTTGATTTTTATCAAAAAAGGAAATTTGCCCGCTGTCAGCTTTGGCAATTTTGGCAATAATATGCAAAAGCGTCGTTTTTCCAACACCAGATTGACCAGAAATGAACGTTAATTTATTAGTTGGAATATCAAAACTAATGTTATTTAAAATTATTTTTGTTCCGAGTCTTTTTGTGATGTTACGAATTTGAATCATCTTTGCACCTAGATAGCTTTTTTAATATTGTGTATATTTTAATATAAAAAAATTTTTTCAACCAAATTATTTTACTATTTCTTTAAGATTTAGCTCAAAATTTTCTTCTAATTTTAAAGGATGGCTGAATTCAATTTTTAATTTTAGTACAAATTCTTTTTTTCCACGACTTTCCCAGTTTGATGAGATAATCCTAAAAACTGTCTGGTTTTCCGTGCTTTTTTAACTTAAAAAGCAAAATATGAAATATTTAAACTAGCTTTTTTAGTTAAAACACTGACAAAAATCAATTTATGGATAAAACAACAAAAATCATAAAAAAATACAACTACTATTTAAACTCAATGCAAATAGAAAACTCGTTTTTACTTACATTGAGCCTAAAAACAAAATGTGAAGTTTTGAAAGAACAATAACTAAAAGCCCTAAATTTATAGATTTCTAAACGGTTAAATTTAAGGCATTCCATCATATTTAAAAATATAATGGATAATTCGCATTTTCTGATTTTATCATGCAAAAAACATAACTAATTCCCCCTTAATTCAATATTAAAAATTTATTAATTTATTCTTAGTGAAGGTTATTATAACATATTTTTTTCTTAGACCAAACATTTTTTTTTTTTTTTGCAAATGGTTAATTTTAAAATAATAAAAATTAAAATTTTAGGTCAAAAAACCCGGATTTAGCGGTATTTTTGCATATTTATATTCACTAAAAAGTGAATTTTAGCCATCAAACTGTCAAACTCAGAAAATAATTTTTTTAACAAATTATTTTATAATTTCCTTAAGGTTAAGTTCAAAATTTTCTTCTAATTTTAAAGGACACTTAAATTCAATTTTTAATTTTAGCCCAAATTCCTTTTTTTGGACTGTACAGCCATTTTTCTTTATTAATTGAAGTACCCAGTTCATTTTTTCCAAGTCAACTTCGCACAAATAGTGATAAGAAATTTTAAAATCATCAACCAAACTAAGATTTAAGACTTCAATTGCCGCTTTTTTGTAACTATTTTGTAACAGACCTAGCCCTAATTTGGCCCCGTACATATATCTGACAACAATAATTAATGAATTAGTAATTTTTTTTGTTCTTAAAATGTTAAAAATTTGTCATCCTGCTGAACCTTTTGGCTCGTTTGCATCACTGAATTTACAATTATATAAATCAAAACAAACTGCATAAACAATATGACTTGCATGTTTATTTTCTTGTTGAATTTTTGTTAGTACCGCTTCTGAGTGTTCCTTTGATTCTACTAGAAAACTATAAGAAATAAATTTAGATTTTTTGATTTCTAATTCAAAAACAGCTTCTTTTGTGATAATTTTTTGCATTTTTCAAAATTATTTAATATTGTTTGCCGTTGCATTATTAATAAATTTGGAAAAAATTATATAAGAAAATAACGGAACAATTATTGTAAAAAGTGAGCCTGCTGCTTGAATGTTTTGCAAAAATCCAAGGCTACTTTGACCTGAATACTGAAATCAAGTTGAAATTGTCTGGTATGAGCGGTTTGAAAAAATGTAATTTGGTCATAAAAAGTCGTTTCAAGCTTGAATTGTTGTAAAAATAATTAATAAATAATAGGAAATTTTTATTTTTGGAAAAATTATCAATTTAATCTTTGAAAACAGTGATAAATTGTCAATTCTTGCAAGTAAAAGTTGCTTTTTATCAATTTTGTTAATACTTTTATAAAGGTAAAAAAAGTTAAAAAAGGAAAAAATTTGGTTAACTGTCAGTGCAAAAACTGGCGAATTTGTTACTAATTGATTGCTGTTTAGAATTCTTGCAAGGGGAATATAAGTGCTAATTTCCGGAATAAAAGAAATTGCTACAAAAAGAGAAATAAACGTTAATTTCAGTCTTTTTTTTGCCATTCAAAGTCCAAAAGATGCTAGTGAATACAGGAGAATTCTAAAAAAATTAATGAGCATAATTACTAAAATTGAAGTGGTAATTCCAATTCAAAAATTATCATTAATAGAATTTTTAAAGTTCTCAAGTAAATTTGAGCCTATTTTCAAAGTCAAATTAGGATTATCTTGCAATTCATTAGGCAGCGAAGCATTTACAATTAAATAATATAAAGGAAACAAGAAAAAAATAAGTACTATTATTAAAAAGGAAAATAGCAAAAATTGTAGAAAAAAACTATTTAAATTAAATTTTAATGACATTTTTACCCCTTTTATTTTTAATAAGTTTTAACATTTTTTTCCATGTTTTTGGTCTAAAAATAATAAAAGTTGAAAAAACTGCTATAAGATAAAAGAAAGTCATTAAACTCACGGCAGATTGGAGTCCTGAATTATCGCTTGAAGATAAAATATATGATGCAAGAGTGTGGCCTCTATTTAGATCCAAATTTATGTCGCCTGTAATAACATTTGGGTATAGCATTGTTGCAAAAATGAAGTTTGTGTAGGCAATGACTAAAAATTGATTACCAATTTCCTTAAAATAAAGGTTAAAAATCTTATCTTTTAGGTTAATTCTGTCAATTTGTAAATTTTTTTGATATTTTGTGTGAATGCTCGAAATTGCAAAGAAAAAAAGCACTGAATTAAAAGGGATTGCCCTTCAGAGTTGATAAATTAAATATAGTCAAATTAAATCAATTTTATTGTCTCCGCCGACAAATGAAAAATTTAGATTGAGCATTTTTGCAAAGACATTTTTTTGACCAAAAAGGAAAGAAAAAGCTGTCCCGATTGCAAAAGATGAAATAAAAAACTGGGAATAAAGTCCAGTTATTATTAACATTCTAAGAAATTTACTCTTAAGTTTTGAGAGCAAAATTGCAATAATAAATCCTAGAAAAAGTGCAATCGGTGAGCTAATAAAAAATAGTAAAGTGCTGTTTCTTAGGGCGTCATTAAAATTTGATTTTGCAAATAATTCTCTAAAATTGTCAAATCCTAAATGTTTGTTTTGGCCAGATCCGACATTAAAAGAGTTAAATAATGAATCCAGAATTGGGTAGACTGAAAAAATAAAAAGAAAAATAAATAGTGGTCCTATAAGTAAGATTGCTTTTGTATTTTTGTGAAAAAGAACTGTTTTTACGGACTCTTTATTAACTATTAACACGATTTCCGCCTTTGTCAAAAGCAAAAATTTTATCTTTATTATATTCTATTTTTACATTTTCACCTTGAATATCAATAGGACTTATAATTTCAAGGTCGATATTTTTTTCAGTATCATGAATTTGGTAATAAAAATTATCTGCAATATTTTTTTTATAGAAAACTTTTCCATTGGTTGGTTCAGATGTGCTTGAAATTTTAATGTATTTAGAGCGGATATAATATTCAATTTCTCCTTGTTTTTCAATAAAATTGATTTCTGGCATTCCAATAAATTTAGCGGCAAAAATAGACTGGGGATTTTCAAAAAGTTCTTCTGGATTAGAATATTGCAAAATTTCCCCTTTATTTAAAAGAATAATTTTGTCACTAATTTTCATTGCATCAGTTTGGTCGTGAGTTACTAAAACGATTGTCATGTTAAATTCTTGTTTGATTTTAAGTAATAATTTAATAGTTGATTCCTTAATTTTTGCATCAAGTGATGAAAAAGGTTCATCCATTAAAACTAAATTATCCCCTTTTATAATTGATTTGGCAAAAGCCACGCGCTGTTGCTGACCCCCACTAATATTTTTGGCTTTTTTTAAAAAAATGTCGTCAATTTCTAAGGCTTTTAACACATTTAGGACTTCTTTTTCGAAATATTTTTTTCTAAATTTTAGGAAAAAAATATAAAATTTTATATTTTTCAATATATAAAAGTAAAATTTGAATTTTTTTATAACCTTTTGTACGCCTAAAGTAGATTTGTTTGAAAGCAAATTTCCGAGAGAGTCGCTAAAATCTTGACTATTTTTATCTTTTTTGAAATTTTCCCAGCTCAATTTTCACACTTTTGAGGTTCATTCAGGCGAATTTTTAGCACTAATCCAAAGATTTTTCTTTACCGAAATTTCTTCATATAAGTTGTTTTTCTGCATTATATAGCCAAAGTTTTTGAATTTTTCATGGTATTCAATACCTGTCTTTACTGGTAAAAAACCCGCTAAAATATTAAGGAAAGTGGACTTTCCTGCACCTGAGGGTCCTAAAATTGTAATAATATTATTTGCTGGTATTTCGAGGTCATTAATTTTAAGAAAAGCCTTTTTATCATACGAAAATATAAGGTTTTTAATACTTATAGCAATTGTTAAGTGATTCATATTAAAAAATTTTACCTTTTTTTCAAAATTTTTTTGTAAATGTTGTATAGTTATTTTTATTAAAATTATAAATAACTAATATTTAATTATTGATATTTCTGAAAAAAATTTCATAAAATTAGAAAAAGTGAGAAATATATGAATTTTAAAAAATTTTTTAAACCTTTGTTACTTACCTCACCAAGTCTTTTCTTAATTGCGAGTGCTTGTGGAGTAAGCGAGAATACAATTGATCCAAAAACTCAAGTTGTTATGACAACAAGTCAAGGTCCTTTTTGACCATTAATTTTTGGACTTAATGTTTATGGTAAAAATCAAAAAGGATTAATCCCTTATTACAACCAAAAGTTTAAAGATGATCCTGATTTTGCGCCAGTTAGACTTGTTTTGAGTGATGAGTCAAAAGCAGTAACTCAACAACAAACAACCGAAAACATTAAAAAATTACTGGACACAAATTCAGATCAACTTCCATCAATTGTTTTAGGGGATTCTTCAACTGCGAGTGTTTTACAAGAACGTAATCGACTTTTAGAAATAACAAGTGATAAATTGAAGCCAGGAATATTCACTGATCAAATTGTAGGAAAATACAATTCATTTAATTTTGGCGAAAATAAGTTTTATAACATTCCTTTTAACGTAAATGATGTTGATGCACTTGGATTTAACCTTGATAATTTACGGATTATTTTTGACTTAGTAAAAAAAGGTGGCGGAAAAGTTGATGAGTCAGCCGAAATTTACAAAAAAGCACAAGAATCAGCTCAAAAAGGAAACTCGACTCCTGAAAACAGTTTTTTTAGCAATCTTGAAGTAAAATCTGCCGAAATTTTCAAAGATTTGAACGTAAATTATGATACTTTTTCAAATATTGAAGAAGCACTTGAGTTTTCAACTAAATTTATTGATGGTGTAAAATTAAAAGCTGATGCAAAAATTGATGAAAATACAGAAAATGCGTCTATTTTTGATATTGACTATTCAGGTCTAGTTTTCCACAAAAATATTATTTCAAAATCAGGTAAAAAATTCTGAGAAGCAAAAGGTAAAGATTTAACTTTTAATATTGCGACAGATACATCCTTGCAAGATGAATTTAAAAAAACTTACGAAAAATTTACAAAAACTAACAAAAAAATCGAACAAAAAGTAGGTCAAAAAACCAAGATTTTGCAAGCATTTCAGTTTAAAAACTTTAAGAAAAAAGACAACATTGGTGAATGAGGAAGTCATGATATTCTTCAATATCGTACCGTTTTTGGCTATGTTCCTGGAGTTGGGATTAAGCAATCAATTGACACAGCAACAACCCGTAGCTTATTCGCAAAAAGCAACTCTGAACTTGCCAAAGGTTTTGCAACATTTAATGACGTATTCACAACAAACCAACCATTAAAGTCACGCAAAGATTCTCATTTTTTTGTCTATAACTCAGGTGGATCATCCCTAATCCCAATTAAAACTGACACAGAAAAAATTAATAAAGCAGCAATTAAATTTTTAGAATGACTCTTTACTGGTCAAAATGATATTGACAAACCCGGAACAATGGTCGATAATGCTGATTATTTAATGGAAAATACTGGTTATTTTCTTCCTACAAAAGCGGTTGTAACTCAAGAAAAATTGGAACAAGTAAAGAAAAAATATAAAGAATACTATGATAAAATTGTTGAATTTGAATCTAATAACAAGAAAAGTATTGAACTAGTTGGCGAAGATGCCAAAAAAATCGACTGAAGTTTGTATGAAAAAATGGCAAATCTCAGATCAGTTATAATTTCAATGGAATCAATGCTTAATGCTTTTAAAGAAGATGCATCCAAAGTTAAAATTCTAAGTGATAATGGTAATTTTAAAGAAGCAAAAATTTCGGCAACAATTACAGATTCACTAATTGAATCAACAAAATTCGAAAATAGTAAAGCCGAAACTCCTGAAAAATTACTAACATTAATTAATCAATAAAAACTTAAATTAGCGGTAATTTTAAAAAAAAAATATAAATTCTGCTGTTTGTAAAAACTAAAAATTCGCAAAATTTTTAGTTTTTATTTTTTTCTTAAAATAATACGCATTTTATATATTTTCCCGAGTTTCTCAGTTTGGTGAGGTAATCTTAAAAAAATTGTCCGGTTTTTAGCTTTTTAACTTTTTTGGCAAAAGTTAATTACCTACTTTAAAACACTGGCAAAATCATAAAAAAATACAACTGCTATTTAAACTCAATGCAAATAGAAAACTCGTTTTTATTTAAACTGAGCCTAAAAAAATATATGAAGTTTTGAAAGAACAATAATTAAAAGCCATAAATTTTAGATTTCTAAACGGGTAAATTTAAGGCATTCCATCATATTTAAAAATATAATGGATAATCCGCACTATCTGATTTTAGTATGGCAAAAAACATAAGTAATTCCTCCTTAATTCTAATATTCATTTATTAATTATTCTTAAGTGAGAGTTATTATAACATAATTTTTTCTTGAACCAAGCATTTTTTTTTTTTTTTGCAAAAGGGTAATTTTAAATAATAAAGATTAAGGTTTTAGTGTCAAAAAACACGGATTTACGGGTATTTTTGTGTTTTTATACTCAATAAAAAGTGAATTTTTCCATCAAACTGGTAAGTTCAGAAAAATTCCAAAAATTTTTAGTTTTTATTTTTTATTTTTTTTGTTAAAATAATACGGATTTTATATTTTCAAAGAAGCTTAACGAAGCTTAATATAGTTGTTTATAATCGCAAAACATTTTTTGTTTTGCTTTTTTCACATTCGCTCAAAAAAGTGGTATAATAAAAAATATATTTTAAAAACAAATTTTATTTGTTAAGTGTTGACTTTAAAACTAAAGAAAGGAAAAAAAATTTTTAATGCAAAATACGGAAAAATTTTCTAGAACTGTTTTAGGAGATATTTGTCCCTCAGAATTAGGGGTCGTTGACTGTCATGACCATTTAATTAAAAATTATGGTCCTGAAGCTCATGAACACCCTGATTTTGTGATGCTTTCAAACGAAGCTGCAATTGCCGAATCGCTCGAATTTGCAGCTCGTGGCGGGAAAACATTGGTGACAATGGACCCGCCAAATGTTGGTAGAGATGTTTATCGCATGCTCGAAATCGCCCAGGAATTAGCTGGTAAAGTTCATATTATTATGTCCACCGGTTTCCACAAGGCCGCTTTTTATGACAAAGGTGCTTCTTGACTCGCGCTTGTTCCAACTGATGAAATTACCAAAATGGTTGTTGCCGAAATAACCCAAGGAATGGATGAGTATAATTATTCTGGCCCAGTTGTTAAACGTTCAAAGGCAAAAGCAGGAATAATTAAAGCCGGAACAGGTTATGGGGCTATTGACCGCCTTGAGTTAAAATCACTGGAAGTTGCCGCAAGAGCCTCAATTGAAACCGGTGCGCCAATTTTGGTTCACACCCAACTAGGAACAATGGCTTATGAGGCTGCTAAATATTTAATTGATTTTGGCGCTAATCCGCGTAAAATTCAACTTTCACACTTAAATAAAAATCCTGATAAATATTATTATGCAAAAATAATCAAGGAATTAGGTGTGACTTTGTGTTTTGATGGCCCTGATCGTGTTAAGTATTATACTGATGCAACCTTAGCCGAAAACATTAAATATCTAGTTGATCTTGGACTCCAAAAGCATATTACTTTATCACTTGATGCAGGCCGGGTTTTATATCAGAAAAACTACGGAATGCTAAAAGGGAAGGTGAGCCATGGATTTGCTTATCTTTTTGATCGGTTTATTCCACTTTTAAGACAAGTTGGTGTTAGTCAAGAAGCAATCGATGATATTTTGATTAACAATCCAGCCGAAATATTGACCTTTGATCAGCCGCGAAAATTTGATCCGTCAATTCTTCCTGAGTACGTATTAGAACTCAAAAAAACCTTTAAAATCTAGCGATTTTAAATTCTAACAAAACTATTTTGTTAGTTTAAATTTTTAAAAAAAATTTTAAGAAAGGAAATAAAATGTCGCTTAGTAAAAAAAATAATAAATTACTTTTTGGCCTACTTATTTTCTTGTTTGTTAACCTTTTAATTATCGGGATCACCCTCGGTGTTCGAATGGGACACAATGGCGAGAGTTTTTCAACTGCTCTTGTTTTCCTTGTTCGAGTGGTTTATCTTGATAACTATTTAAGACAAAATGCACTTTTGCTTGGGTCTTTGGTTTTTGTTGGTTATCTTGTTTTAGGCCGTGGTGGTCGCGATGCATTTCTTGGAGCTCTAAAGACCGCTATTGGAATTTTCCTTTTGTCAATTGGAGCAGGTGGGCTAGTTGGTCTGGCTCGTCCAGTTTTTGACGCAATTGGAGCTATTAAATCCGGTGGTGTTGTTCCGCTTGATCCTTATTTGGGCTGAACTTCTGCTGAGAATTTTCTTCAAACAAGCTTTGGACAAGCAAATAACTTTCTTACCTTAGCATCATTCACATTCATTGCTGCTTTTATTGTTAATATTTTAATGGTTTTAGCAAAAAGGTTCACTAACACAAATTCAATTGTGATTACCGGACATATTATGCTCCAGCAATCAACAGTTGTTACCGCACTTTTATATGTAATTTTATTCCGTTCAATTCCGCTACTTGACGATGGGGCAATTTCTGCTGGATCTCAAGTCGGACTTGTACTTATTTCAGGTTTATTTTTAGGAATTTACTGGGCAACTTCGTCAGTAGCTACCTTAAAAATAACTAACCTTGTTACCCAAAATGCTGGTTTTGCTGTTGGCCACCAACAAATGCTTACTTTATTTACTAGCTACAAAATGGGTCGCTTTTTTGGAAACAAAGAGCACAGTGCTGAAAATCGTAAACTTCCTGAATCACTCAAAATTTTTGAAGATAACATTTTCACACAAACAATAATTATTTTACTTCTTTTTGCAGTTTTATTTGCTATAATTATTGGCTACCACGGTATAGAAAATACTCTTAATTCTACTTACAGTGGCTTTGCTGGGCAAGCAGCGAAAATCGGTAGTGCTTGAAATAATAGTACATTCCAAGGCGCAAACTTCGTGTTCCTAATTTTAGGTGGAACACTCAGAATAATTGCTGCCTTAATTGCAATTATAACTGGTGTTAGAATGTTTGTTACTGAATTACAACAGTCATTCCACGGGATTTCCGAAAAAGTAATTCCTGGTGCTGTTGTTGCTATTGACATTGCCGCTACTTATGGATACTCAATTAATGCTGTTACTTACGGATTCCTTGGTGGGGTTCTAGGGCAATTTTTGGCCGTATTTGTCGCAGTTGGACTTGCTGCAATTCCAGGAAATAATTATTCTCTAGTTGCAATTCCACTCTTTATTACACTATTTTTCAACTCAGGAGCAATGGGAGTTTATGCTAATGCATCTGGAGGTTGAAAAGCTGCCTTTATTGTTCCGGCAATTATTGGATTTTTTGAAATTATTGTAATTTCATTTGGTCTAAAACTGGTGCAAAATATCGGCGATGTTGGAATTCCGCAAGGTCAAAATCCAGTTACAACCGGATTTTTAGGAATGGGTGACTGAAACCTCTTCTTCGGACTAAGCCTAATTATCGGTCAATTCCACTATGTTTTAGGATGAATTACTGTTTTTGTTGGAATTATTGGTCTAATTCTTTTAGCCCAAGGAGTTGACTCAACAAAACAAACTAAAAAAACATGACTGCAAAAATTACTGAAAGTCAATGTTGATTTAGTTGAAAAAACAGCCTAATTATTTAGTTTTTGACATTTTTATACTTTTAGTACAAAAAATCTCGGTTCTTGCAAAAACCGAGATTTTTTTATTTGCTTTTTGCAAAATTGTTATATAATTTTAAAATAGTATTAAAAATTATTTTTGTTTGTCTGTTTGTACTAAAAAAAGGAGTAATTATGTCATTAAAAATTGTCGCTGCATGTGGAAATGGAATGGGAACTTCAATGATAATCAAGTTGAAAGTTCAAAAAATAGTAAAGGAATTAGGGGTTGAAGCTTCTGTTGAGGCCCTTTCAATGGGTCAGTCAAAAGGACTAACAAATTCAGTAGATATAATTATCGCCTCAAAACATCTTGTTAGTGAATTTAATCCAAACCAAAAAGCTAAAATTGTTGGTGTAACTAATTTAATGGACGAAAATGAAATTAAAACTGCACTAAGTCCAGTTCTTGAGCAACTTGTTTAGATTTATCCTTTTTTGATTTAGGAGAAAATCTTATGTCAGTTAATTTACTCACAAATTTAATTGAAAATGATTCAATTTTAATTAATCAAAAAGCCCAAACTTGGCAAGAAGCAATCGCACTCTCATGTCAGCCGCTGATTGAAAAAAACTTAATAAGCCCAAATTATGTCGAGTCAATAATCAACTCAACAATCGAGCACGGACCTTATTATATATTAGCCCCTTTTTTGGCAATGCCTCATGCCGAAGCTGGAAAAGACGTATTTAAAGATTGTTTTTCACTTGTGGTTTTTGATAAGCCTTTTTATTTTGACCAAGACAGCCGTCCTGTTCAAATTTTAATAACTCTTGGAGCAACAAGTGCTGATATTCACACCGCAGTTGCCCTGCCCCAAATAGTTGCCGCTTTTGAAGATGTTGATAATATTGACAAAATTATTAAAGCTACATCAAAAGAAGAAATAATCGCCATCCTTGAAAAAGTTGATTTTTCAAAATACCTTAATTCATAACTTTTTCTTTAAAATTTGAAGCTAAAAACCCACGAATTTGTGGGTTTTTAGATAAAAAGCCCCTTTGAGTTTCAGCCAGAGGGGCTTTTTATTATTTTAAAGTTGACCGTTTGCAAAAAGAAAAAAAAAAAAAATGTTTGGTTTAAAAAAATTTTTTGCTATAATTGAGTCACTAAGAATAATTAATAAATTTTGAAATTAGAATTAAGGGGGAATTAGTAATGTTTTTTGCATAAAAAAATCAGTTAGCTCGAATTATCCATTATATTTTTAAATATGATGGAATGTCTTAAATTTACCCGTTTAGAAATCTATAAATTTAGGGCTTTTGGTTATTGTTCTTTCAAAACTTCATATATTTTTTTAGGCTCGAGCAAATAAAAACGAGTTTTCTATTTGCATTGAGTTTAAATAGTAGTTGTATTTTTTTATTGTTTTGGTAATGTTAAATATTTTGTGTTTTTAAAGTAAATTTATTTTGATAAAATTTATTATGAAGGACCAAAATATGAAAAAACAGCAAAAAACATTATCCCCATTTGAGTTAGAAGCTAAAAAACTTGTTGACAAATACGCTGATTATAAAAAAATAAAAAAAGAAGATTTTCACAACGAAATTTCGCATATGTTTAAAACTTTTACTGAGGCGCTCTTAAGGGCGGAATTAAGCCAACATTTAGGCTATGAAAAAAGTAACCGAAGCAAAAAAGGCGTGCATAGGCCAAATAAGCGAAACGGATTTTCGGACAAAACTGTGAATTATAATCATAATAGTTTTCGTCTAAAAATACCAAGAGATCGAAATGGCACTTTTGAGAACAAATTACTCGGTAAATACGAAACAAATTTAGGCGATATCGAAGAGCAAGTGTTTTCACTTTTTGCATCAGGAATGTCATATGAAAATATTGTTAACACAATAAAAAGTATCTATAAAAAAGAAATAAGTAATGCCTGAATTTCTTCAGTTACTGACAAATTATTGCCTGAAATTGAAAAGTGAAAATCGCGAAAAATTGAGAATTCCTATCCAATTTTGTACATTGATGGGATGTTTTTTAATGTTAAAGAAAACGGTGTTTTTGTCAAAAAATCACTTTATCTTATTCTTGCAATTGATTGGGACGGAAATAAAAAAGCACTGGGATTTTGGATTAAAAATACCGAATCAGCAAGTAATTGACTTGATGTTTTTAACGAACTAAAAACTCGCGGGCTGGAAGATGTTCTAATAATTTCTTGCGATAATCTAAGCGGAATTAGTCAAGCAATTGAAGCGGTTTTCCCGCAAACAGATGTTCAAAAATGTGTTGTTCACCAAATTAGAAACTCGCTTTTAAAAGTTTCTAACAAAGACAAAAAAGAGTTTGTCCTTGATATGAAAAAGATTTATCAAGCGGCTAATCAAGAATTTGCAATGCAAAATCTTGATAAATTTGCGGAAAAATGAGGCCAAAAATATCCTTCAATTATCAAGTCTTGGTATACAAATTTCGTTGAACTAACGACATTTTTTAAATATCCATATGAATTGAGGCAAGCAATTTATACGACAAATTTAATTGAGTCAATGAATAGAATAATTAGGAAAAATACAAAAACAAAAGGCGGAATTCAAAGTGTAAATTACCTTTCAAAAATAACTTATTTAACTCTCCAAAACGCATCTACAAAATGACAAAAGGTAAGAAATTGATTCATGATTAAAAAACAATTAGAAATTATTTTCCCTAATCGGTTAAATAATGTAAAATTAAATTAGATTACATTTCTATTTGAAAAATCCATAAAAATTTAAAACACAAGATTATGAACACACCCATTGTTTTTGTCAGCTTTTAACTAAAAAAGGTAGTTTAAACATTTCATAATTTTGCTTTTAAGTTAAAATTTAGCCTTTTTTAGTTTGCCTTATTTTATTAATAAGTAGATTTTGGATTCATGAGTGGTAGATTTAAAATTTAGTTTTTTTGCTTTGATAGTTATTTTTTCTGGGTTTGCCAAAAAAGTTAAAAAAGTGCCCAAAAAACAGACACTTTTTTAAGATTATCACATTAAACGGGGAACTCGGGATAAAAATTCAACAGCGAACTTTGTGTTTTTATCTTTTAGTTTTTAACTATTTTGTTTTGCCTTTGTAAATAAGTTATCCAGTCTTACTCGCGAGGATTTATCATCACGAAATTGGAAAAATATATTTGGATCTAATGCCTGATTTCTAATAAATAAATCCTCGATTGATTTAGTGTAATCTCTGTTTTTATAGCCCTTAAATTGTGTGTCAAGCTTTTTAGTATCTTTTCCACTATTATCAACTAAGTTAATGTCTTTGCTTTGATCAATTTGTACACCCGCAGCTTTAAGACTGGTTAAGCTAATAATTTGCTTATTTTGCTCGTCTACATTGATATATTTATTAATACGGTTTGGTGCTATTCTAATATTTCTTTGTGGTTCAAGCAAATATTTCTGATTTAAAAATTTCTCGGCAAATACTTTTTTACCATTTTTGATTTCATATCGAATTGGATAAGCTTCGATGTGAACGTGCGGTGATCAACCACCATTGTTAGTCATTTGTCCAATTGTACCAAAAGTAGTATTTTTTTCTAATTCTTTTGGATTAATCGGACTAGCATCTTTTAGATAAGTTGCTATTCTTGAAGTATTTTTATTACCTTGTTCAACTTGTGCTGTTTGACCTAAAAGTGAAAGTGTATTATTGTCTAGGTGGATAAAAAAGAAAACAACAGCATCTACATTACGCAAATATTTGTCCTTAATTTCTTGGCTAATTTCTAAGTCCTTAACATCAACTTGTAATGCAACGGTAGTTCCAATTCCTTCAGCGGCCCCTTGATTTGGTAAGTAGTAAGCCCCTAGTAATTTTGATTTTGAAAAAGTTTTTAGCGGTAGACCACTTGGTACTAAGACATCTTCACCATAGTGAACGGCCTGAGTTAATTTATTATCAGTGTAGAAAGTACGAAATTCTTTGTAACCACCAGAAGTCACAAAAGATTTACTCTCTTCGTTAATACTGTTACTGATTTCGCCAATATTTCTTTTTTCTAATTCTGGTATATAAACTGAAGCATTATAAGGTGAAAAAATTTGATTTTTATTTAATAATGAGGTTGATGAATCAAATAAAGGAACAAATTTTGGCACTCCAATATTAAAATCGTCAATATCAAAATCTTGGAAAATAGAACTTTTTGATTTAAAGCTAATTTTAGCCTTAGTTGTGTATGGAGCTAAACTAGTATCGTTAGTTTTTTCTAAAATATTAATTTTAATATCAAAAAAGCTATTTTGATCAAAATTAGTTACAAAATCATCTTTATTGACATTGGCAAAATCATAGTTAAAAAAACTAATTCCACCTTTGAGTTGAACTTTTAGATATTTTTTAAATAGTTGCTGGACTTCTTGTTGATCCAGTTGCTTAAAGTCTTCAATTTTATAGACTTTTTCTGTACTGTAAGCATTTTGTCCACTGCCTGTAATTGTCACAACAGTAACTAAAATAGACTTTAGATCTTCACCTAGCTTTGCATCTTTTAGATAATATTGACTTTTAGTATTTTCAGGAATTTCTACTGTAAACAAATCAATATTTTTTAGCTGTTTATCAAGATATTTAGTTCTAATTAAAGTATCAGTCTCACCTTTGATTTCTTCTTTAGAATTTAAATTTTCTAGAGCGCTATAAATAGAAACATTAGCCTTATTTTTATAGTTAATTTTACTAATCATTTTGGCTTTATTAATATTATCTTGCTTTGCTTTATTTGGAGCAAAACCACTAATTTGTTTATAAATTGTAATGAAATTTTCTCGTTTATAAGGGTTTTGTTTGTCATCGGCATTATAATATCTAATAGTGATAGGAATATCTAAAATTCTTGTGTCATCATTATTTTCTTGAATTTGATTATAGTTTATTTCATAATAGAAATTATTTAAGTCCATATTGATTTGTTTAGCTTTGGATTCTAGGCCTTGCAGATCTAAATTTAATTTGATAAAGCGATTTGCTAATTTATTTTGCTTAAAATTTTTGATTTCCACTTTAGCTTGATCTAAAGTTAAAGTATTATTTTCAACTGTTGGATTAATTATTTCATTGTTAGAATTAAGTTGTTGTAAGTCAGAAATATGCGATACTTGAAAGTCTTGATTAATGTTAATTAATTTGGAGTTAGAATTTTGCACTTGATAAGGCACTTTAGCAAATTCTGCTGTTATAAATTGTTCTAAATTATTCGCTTTAAACAAATCAATATTAAATTGTGGCTCATAAATTGAATAGTAAGGGTTGTTTTTGTTTAACTCTAAATTAGTAGAACTCGTAAATACATTAGCACTGTTAGTTACTCCACAAGAAACCACCACTGAGACGGACAAAGCAGAAGTTAGTACACCTAAAAATAGTTTTTTGTATTTTTTTCTAAACATTTTCTTTCCTTTGTTAGATTTTATAAATTGAAGCTTAAGTTTGAAGAACTGGCAATACCTAAAAATATCAGACTTAAAATCGCAGGTATTAAAATAGTTGTCAGTATGTTAATAAGGATTTGCCACAAATAAAGTCTAATATTAAAATTATTAACTTTTCTTATTGCTAAGTAAGGTATGATCACTAAAGTTGACCATAAATTAAAATTGATAAAACCGGTATTGGTGTTAATAATAAAGAAAAATAGCAACAAGATAAATAAAACAATCTGATGATCAAATAAAGTTAAATTGGCACTAAACGGAATTCTTGGAATACTCATTAAAATAAAGACAAACAGTGAACCAAAAAAGATCTCTTTTTGTAAATAAGTGCTAATTTTAGGGGCTTTTTCGACCATAACCATTTTTTGAAAATCTTCTTTATATTTTGTGATATTTTTTACCATTTTTACATATAAAAAGAAGGCCAAATAACCAAAAATAACGCCTAAAATTTGACTAGCAAAAATGTAAAAATAACCTTGATAAAGCAGTGTTCCTGTAAAAGAATTTGTCAGGCCTTTGATAATTGATTCAAATATGACAATTTGTGGTATTAAAAAGGGTTTAATATCTGAATTTGATAAAAATCCAGAAGCTGCTTGAGCGATAAAAAGTGCTGAAAAAAATGAAAGAGTATAGAGAAAACTTGAAACAAAAATATTTGACTTTAGTTGATGTACAATATGTTTTGATGTCAAAAAGAAAAATATTAAAAGCAATGATCCTAAAAACTCAATAAAGGCAACTCTAGTATTTCAAAAGACAGAAAGCATTTCAAATTTTGTCATTAGCCAACCTTATAAGTTAATCATTTTTCATAAAAAGTGTCTATTTTTATAGACTTTTTTGACTAATTAGTGATTTTATACTACCGTCGATTGTTCTAGAATTTTATTTGCTTTAGTAATCATTGGATTTTTAAGCTGAGTACTTTCACCTAATACATCTTCAATTTTGTTAGAAATTTGTGCTATACTTTTGTTTTTAGTTTTTCAGACAAGTCTAGTATTTTGTGATTTAAGAAAATTCAACATTGATTTCAGCCAAATAATAACTGAATTTGCTAAATTCAGCGTTTTTAAATAAGGATTTCAGTGAATCTTACTACTGTCTGTTTGTTTTACACTGATTCCTTTTTTGTTTTGTTGATCATTAATTTCTTGCAAGTATTTTTGCTCTAATTTTTTTAGTTTGTTAGGATTTTCTTGGTTAACTTGAGATTTAACAGCAACAAAATCTTGATCATTTTTCAAGATTTTTTTATAATATGTTACCAATTGATTTTTTCCTGTCAAAGCTTGCATAAATGGTCTTGGCAAACCTTGAGAAGCTTTAAAAAGGATTTTATCATCATTATTACTTTGAACTTTACAAGCAACCAAAAAAGACATAGGAGCTAGTCTCATGCTAGTGCCTATGAAAATTTTTAATTTTACTTTCAAATATTCTCCTATTTTTTATTAGAGTAAGTAGTAAGCAAATAAAATTATAGCAAAATAATTATGCAAGTATTACTATATTTTTCTATTAAAATTTCATTTTGTTAACCAAAAAGTAAAAAATAATCCCTTTTTTAATATTATATACTCACAAGTAGTGATTTTTTTATCACCTGCAAGAATCCTCTCTATCTAAATCCACGATAAAAATTTGATACTTGCTTTATCAATTTGAGCATAATTACTTTTAATTACAATTAAAGAAAAAACCATCCAATCAATAAACTCTACTTAAGGAATTTTGATTGGATTTTACTACTTGAGGTTTATAAAAATGTTGCTGTTTGTTGCAAAAATTTGAATTTTTGCAAATCATGTCCATTATTTTTCAGCAATTAGCAATTCAATTTGATTATTTTCTATTTAAAAACCCGCAAATTTGTGGGTTTTTACTTTTTTAGACACTTTATTCATTAGCCCACAAAATTGCTGCTTTTTTTTTTTTAAAAAAAAAAAAAAACAATATTTTTTAAATTTCAAAAATATTGTATAATTACCTTTGAGCTACCTTTTAGGTATGTTATGCTTTGGTTATGTTCAAACCGCTCAAATGAACTTCTCTGACTTTGCAGTTGTAGTTAAAGCAAAAAACTGTACCACCAAAACTTTTTTTGGTGGTTTTTCTATTAAGGGGCTTATTTAACGTTTAGAATCTTTTTCAAATAAGCGCCAGTGTAGGATTTTTCTACTTTTGCAACAGCCTCCGGAGTTCCTTTTGCAACGATATTTCCTCCCTCTTGTCCGCCTTCAGGTCCTAGGTCAATAATATAATCTGCAACTTTAATTACATCCAAGTTGTGCTCTATAATCACGACGCTATCGCCATTATCCACTATTCTATCAAGTACTTTAATTAAATTTGCAACGTCATAATTATGCAGCCCCGTTGTTGGCTCATCAAGAACAAAAAGTGACTTTCCTGTTGGTTTTTTCTGTAAAAATGTCGCTAATTTAATTCTTTGAGCCTCGCCGCCTGAAAGTGTTGTGGCTGACTGACCTAATTTTATATATCCAAGACCAACGTCAACTAAAGTTTGTAATTTTGTTACAATTTTTGGCCAGTTATGAAAAAACTCAAGTGCCGCTGAGACTGTTAATTCGAGAATATCTGCGATAGTTTTACCGTGAAAACGAATTTGGAGAACATCAGGCTTATACCTTTTTCCTTGACAGTTATCACATAAAACATATATATCGGGCATAAAATGCATTTCAATTTTTATTTGCCCATCGCCTTGACACTTATCGCACCTTCCGGATTGTAAGTTAAAAGAGAATTTTGACTTAGAAAATCCAAGCGATCTTGCTTGCTCGGTGTTTGCAAAAATCTCGCGAATATCATCAAAAACAGATGTATATGTCGCCGGATTTGAGCGAGGTGTCCTTCCAATTGGACTTTGATTGACAGCAACTAACTTGTCAATATTAAAAAGTCCCCTAATTTCATCACATTTTCCAACACGAATATTTGTTGCGCCAAGATGTTTTGCAATCCCATTAACCAAAATTTGATTGACCAATGTTGATTTACCTGAACCTGATACCCCTGTTATAACAACAAATTTACCTAAAGGAATGTTTATACTGATTTTTTTTAAATTATTTTCTCTTGCTTTTTCGATAATTATAAATTTACCATTGCCACTGCGACGTTTTTTAGGAACTGGAATTGCTAATTTATTAGTTAAAAATTGCCCTGTAATCGATTTTGGTTCGTTTTCAATGTCCTCAAGTTTTCCGGCAGCAACTAAATACCCACCGTTTTCACCAGCATTAGCACCTATATCAACTAAAAAATCAGCAGCCAAAATAGTCTCAAGATCATGTTCTACAACTATTAAACTGTTACCAATTTCAACCATTTTTTTCAAAGTTGCAATTAATCTGTCATTATCCTTTTGATGTAATCCAATTGAAGGTTCGTCAAGAACATAAAGTACCCCAGTTAATTGTGATCCTACTTGACTTGCAAGCCGAATTCTTTGCGATTCTCCTCCAGAAAGTGTTGCCGCTGACCTGCTTAAATTCAAATATGAAAGTCCAACATTATCTAAAAAAGAAAGCCGATCGCGAATTTCTGAAAGAATTAATTTAGAAACTTGTTGATCAAAATCAGATAAATTTAAATTTTTAAAAAACTCAATTAGATTTTTAATAGACAGCTGTGATAATTCAAAAATATTGTAATTTTCAATTTTTACCGCAAGAGCATAATTATTTAGTCTAGCGCCTTGACATGTGCTGCACAAAAATTCAGACATCATTTTTTTAAATCAAAGACGAAGATCTTCACTGTTTGTGTCCCAAAATTTACGCTGAATTCGACTTAAAATACCTTCAATTGGCCGAAAATAATCATATCTTTTTCCACTTTCGGAAACTAAGGAGTAATTTATTGATTCTTTTGAGCCATAATTGATAATTTCAAGCTCTTTTTTTGTAAGTTCGTGGATTTTTTTATCAGGTGAAATTTCAAAATACTCAAGTAAAATTTGCAACTCTTGCCATTCTAGTGATTTTGTATTTATCGATTTTCCGAAGTATTTAATGGCGCCTTGATTAATAGACAAATTTTTATCAGGAACAACAAGATCAAAATCAGCCTCTAAATTTGTCCCTAATCCTTTACAAGTTTTGCACATTCCATAAGGCGAATTGAATGAAAAAAGCCGGTTTTCTAGACTTGGCATTTCAAAATCACCAAAAGGACAAGCCTGTAATTTTGAAAATCTAACTACTTCAGAATCATCGAACTCGCAAAGCGCAATTCCTTTTCCCATTTGAAAAGCCAGTTCAAGTGAAGATTGAAGTCTAGTTTCTTCATCATCATCAAGAATAAATCTATCAATAACAACAGAAATTGTGTGTCTTTGTTTTGGATCAAGGTTAATTTCATCTGCAAGATAATATGTAACATCATTAATTTTAAGTCGCAAAAAACCTTGATTTTTAAGATTTTCAATTAAATTTCGGTGCGATCCGCGCTCAGATTGGACAACCGGAGCCATAATCACAATTCTTGTGCCTTTTGGCCGCGACAAAATTGAATTTAAAATGTTGACAATTTTTTGCGGAATAATTTCAGCCTTATGATTAGGGCAAAAAGGCTTACCGATTTTGGCAAATAAAAGCCGAAAATAGTCATAAATTTCGGTAATTGTTCCAACAGTTGAACGGGGATTATTATGACTTGTTTTTTGCTCAACCGAAATTGTTGGCAAAAGTCCGTAAATAGCTTCAACTTTTGGTTTTTTAGTTCCGCCTAAAAATTGTCGCGCATATGAACTCAAAGAGTCTATATAACGTCGTTTTCCCTCTTCATAAATCGTATTAAAGGCTAAAGATGACTTTCCTGATCCTGAAACCCCAGTAAAGACAACTAATTTATTTTTAGGAATTACAAGGTCAAAATTCTTTAAATTGTTCTCGCTTGCACCTTTGATGTAAATAAAATTATGCGTGTCTTTATTTTTTAACATTTCTTAATTGCTTTCTGTTGTTTGTTTAGGTTTTGAATTTTCAGGTTTGCCAATTTTATCATTCAAATTTTGGCTTTTATAATTTTTTCTGGCTGCCATTGGCTTTTTATGAAAAGTTGCTTGCGTAGAATCGGGACTTTTAGGGTAAAAAACCGGACACATTTTAGTGTTTTTAAAGCCGGCAGTTTGCTTTTTAACAAAATTTTGATTTAAATTTTTACTGTTTTTATTAAATTTTTTATTATTATAATTTAAGTTTTCAAAATTATCACTATCAGCATTTTTTGAAAAAGCAACAGGATTTTCCTTTATATTTTTTGCAAAAAATTGTTTAGAATTTGGTGTATTTTGATTTTTTCTAAATTTTGACTGAATATTTTTAGTGTTTAAATTATCCCCAGAATTAGCTGAATTTGCTGTCAAATAATCAGGTTTTTTTCGTATAATCCGTGTTTTTTTATTTTGAGAAGACTCACTATTAGAAAAAGTTTTTTCCTGATTTAAGTTAGTCTGAGCCTCATTTTTTAGAAGATTTTGCGGACTTAATGATTTTTTTACTGTTTTATTTGGAATATTTTTTTGACTTGGTTGACTTAATTTTTCATCTGTGCTTTTTGGGATATTATAATAATTTAGATTTTTTTTGCTTGAATTATTCGGCTTAACAGCTGTTTTTTCGCTTGAGTTGCCACTTTTTTGTGAATTTGTGCTTGATGACTTATTATTTGGACTTGGTTTTGCGACTTTTTTGTCAACTGCACTTGCCAATTTTGTCTGGTCTGCTTTATAGTCAACAAATTTTTCTGCTTCTTTTTGTTCATAGTTTGCTAAAAAATCAAATTTTTCATCAACAAAAATAAATTTTGACAAAATAACCGGATTTCAACGTTTTGACCGATGGAAATATGCACCCAATCTATTTTTTAACAGTTGCTTTACTTGGGGCATTGATCAGTTTGGATCTTTTTGCACAAAAAAGCGAATTGATGAATAACTAATTCGCCTAATATCAGCAATAATTGGACTTCCTGTTCGAATAGAAAAGACACCTTTTGTAATAATCGAAATTCTACCTTTAATTTCATTGTTTTTTTTATCAAAAGGAACAAAAATAAAAACAACACCGTTTTCACGCATGTATTGACGTTCATTTATAATCCGCGAATTATCGCGGGAAATTGTATCTCCATCAATATAAATAGGCTCGCACGGAATTTTTCTCTTAGTTTTGCGAACTTCTTGATTAACAATTTCAAAAACTTCACCATTATCCGGAATTATTACATTTTTTGGACTGACTCCAGATTCAATTGCCGTCTGAGAGTGAGCAAGCGCCATTCGGTATTCGCCATGATACGGGAAAAAATATTTTGGTTTTGTCAGTTGGAAAATTTTTTCATGCTCAGATTTATAAGCATGTCCTGAAGTATGAAGATAACCATCAGGCCCATTTTCTTTAATAATTGCCCCTAATTTATAAAGTCGATTAATCAAATGCTCAATTTTAATTTTGTTTCCTGGAATTGGCGATGAAGAAAAAATGACCATATCACGCGGTTCAATACTGATTTTAGGGTGTTTTTTGTTTGACATTCGATCAAGAGCAGCTAGTTGCTCGCCTTGAGATCCTGTTGTTAAAATTAGCATCTGATTTTCTTCAACACCTGATAAATTTTTACCAAGAAAAGCCTCATCAGGAGCATTAATATAGCCAGAACGCCGTCCAATATTAATTCCATTTACCATTGATCTTCCAAAGACAAGAATTTTCTTATCTAATTTAATTCCAATTTCAATTAGTGCCTTAATTCTTGTTAAGTTTGAGGCAAATGCGGTAATAATAATTTTTCGTGTCGCAGCACGCATGTGCATTTCAATATCAGCAAGAATGTCCCGTTCAGAGGGAGAGTGGTTTGGCCGCATTGCATTAGTTGAATCTGAAAAAAGTACTGTCAGATTGTTCTTCCCGATTTGTTTTAGTTTATCAAAATCTGTGTAATTTCCAATTGGTGTATAGTCAAACCTGAAATCACCAGTACACATAATTGAGCCATGTTTTGAAGTTACCCGAACACCAAAGGCATCAGGAATTGAGTGCTGAGCTGTTCAAAAGTCAACTTTAAAACTTTGAAAATGATAGACATCGTCCTTTTTTATTTCAACAAATTCAATTTCCCTTTTAATTTTATGGTCAACAAATTTGGCTTTTAAATATTCAATTGCAATTTTTGGCGCAAAAATTTTTTTAATTGGAACTTCTTGAACAAGATAGACAATTCCGCCGATATGATCTTCGTGACCGTGGGTGATAAAAATACCGCGAATTTTTGCTTGATTTTTTAAAAGATATTGGTAATTTGGAACCATTCCTTTGATTCCTGTTGAAAAAAGGTTAGCAAATTTAATACCAGCATCAATAATTACAATATCATAATTATCTTCAATTACAAGGGTTGATTTGCCGATTTCTTGCATTCCGCCAAGACCAAAAAAACGCGTTGGGTTAGTAGTTAGTGACATATTTTTCCTGTCATAATTATCAAATATTATATTTTTTAAAAGATAATAAATTCTAAATTTATAAAAATGAATTATTTATTATAAAAATGATTTTCAAACTAACAACAATTTTTAGTCATAACTGCTAGACTAAAAATTGGATTGACTTCATTTGAATTTAAATAAAAACAAATTTTAACAAAATTTTAGTTTTTTCGAAAATTTACTTTTTGCAAACACGAATTAGACCTTGATTTTCAAACCCAATTAGAAATTCGTTAGAATAAAATGATAAATTATCCAAAATTTGCTCACGAACATGTCCTAAACCAACGCCACAAATTAGATTTATACATTTTTTATTGGATTTTCTAAATTCAAACATTAAATTTTCAACAATTGCTACTGTTTTTTGAGTGTCTAAACCGTGAAAGTCAAAACTTATTTTATCATCAAAATCAAAATTTGAAAAAATATTATTTTTTTGACTTTGAGTTAAATCTAATATTTGATCCCATTCAGCAAAGTGAATTTCTTTTGATTTCTTTTTAATTTTCATTTTAAGATAATTAGTTTGACTATTTTAATTTAAGGTCGTTCTTAAATTAACTAAAATTTAATTATACCACATTTTTAATTTTTTTATTCAATTTGTAAAATTTGCCTATTTTTAAATATGTGTTAAAATTAATTTGTTATGGAAATAAAGAAAAACAATGAAATAAAAGTCAAATTAATTAATAAAGAAACACTAACATACCAACTTCTAGAGGATGCCAAAAAAGGCGATTGATTTTCCCTTGTAAGTGAAGTTCAAAATTATATAGACGATCAAACAAAAAAGAAATTAAGTGAATATACTGTCCAAATCCGCAACGATATTTATGCAAATGATCTTGAAATTAAAAAAATAAAAGAGGAAAATAAAAATCTTAGAGAGGAAATTGGAAAATTAAAAGGCCAAAATGATAAGGTAAAAGCAGACTTAAGTTTAAAACATTCGGAAGAAATTACTCAAAAAGAAGTTGCAATTGCTGAAATGGAAGGGACAATTAAACAATTGCAAGAAAAAATTAAAGGTATGGAAGAAAACCAGGATAACATTATTAAGAAAAAGGAAGCAGATCTTTCACTTGCTCAATCTAAAGTAAATGAGCAATTTAAGCAAGATACTGAGAAACAATTGCGAGAACAATTGCGAAAAGAAATAACTGAAGAACAAGAAAAAAGAATTGCTGATGCAAAAACATGATATGAAGACTCCCTTAAGGCAAAAGATACCGAAATAAACGACCTAAATGATGAATTAAATAAATATAAATATAAAAATATTAGTTCAAAACAAATAGGAGAAAATCTTGAAAACTGAATTTTAGAAAGGTATAGAGACGTTTTCCCTTTTGGTAAAGACGACAATGATTCAGTTGTTGTTGAACTAAAAAAAGATACTGTAAATATTAAGGATGAACCAGGAGAAAAAGCAACAAAATCCGACTTTATTTTTACAATTAATGATCAAAGCCGCAATGTTGAAACAAAAATCATTTTAGAAGCAAAATCTGAATCAAAAGAAAAATCTGGAAAACAAAAAAACAAAGATTTTTTCAAAAAAATTGAGGCAGACCGTATAAAGAAAAAAGCTAGCTATGCAATTTTAGTAACAGAACTCGAGCCTGAGAAATACTTTACAATTGATGTTGCCCCTAATTATGAAAAAATTTTCATTTGCCGTCCGCATTTTTATTTAGCGCTTTTAATGCTTTTAAAATCAATAATTCTAAAAGAAAATAAATTAGAGATTCAAAGTCAAAGTCTTGAAGATGCAAGTAAAATCATTCAAAAGTTTGATGAATGAAAAGAAAAAACACTAAAAGCATCAATAAACAAAATTAACACTAAAGCAGAAAGAAGTAGATCATTAGCAGAAAGAATTATCAAGGATGCAAGCGAAATTCAAGAGAACCTTAATAAAATTGTTGATGACTATTTAAATAAATTAACACAAAAAATTGATGCATTTAAAATTACTAAAATAGCTGAAAAAATTGACGAAATTAATAAAAATAACCCTAATTTATAATTTAAAAACTATTAATTAGTACCAATTTTGAATCCATGTAGTTATTTAAATTAGTACACCAATTTCAGACTTATTCGAAAAAAGGTGTGTCAAAATGAAACAATACAAATTCACAATTGAAGAGAAATTTAAATACATCAAAATTGCCGAATCTAGAGGCTTAAAAAACGCAATTTTGGATTTTGCAGAAGAATTTAGAGAAATTTACAAAAACAAATCTAAAAGTAAAAAAGCGGATAAAGAATGAATGTTGCATATATACGCTAATAATTTGATAAGAAATTGGCAAAAAAAGTTTTATAATAATGATATGAAAAGTTTAATTAGTACTCGTGGAAAAATCAAATCTCCACGCAAACCAAAGAAGAAATATACAATTAACGACCTTTCTGAAAATGATCGTGAAGTTTATCAAGAGATAATGGAGAATGTTCTTAGAAGATACGGAATTGACCCCGCAATTGTTCTTGAGGAACTCAAAAAACGAAAACAAGAGCAAGAAAAAGATAAAAACAAAATCGAAAATTCCACTAGAATTTGTAGTGTTTTTAACATTAATCGCACTTCTATTTATGAGAAAATAAGGGTAAAAAAACCACCAAAGAAAATGATTTATGATGAAAAATTACTTGAGTGAATTCGTGAAAATTTCCATTTGAATCGAAAGGTAAAAGGCCGAGACATCCTATATAATATTTACATAAATCAGGGAAATTATGTAAGCACGTACGTGTTTCAAAAACACTACGAATTTTTAGGATTAAAATCAATTGCTTATAAAAGGCAAGGAAAACCGGCGCCAAAAGAGAAAAAGTTTACACGAATTTGGACTGAAGATCATATCAAAGGTGAATTTTCCTCAGAAAATTTTGGTGAAAAATGGTTTGCTGATATTAAATTTATCAAAATTAACAACGAATGATTTTACCTACACTCAATTATTGAAACAAAATCCAATTACTTGCTCAATTTTTCGATTTCTAAAACAAGATTTTCAGAAGAAACTATAAACTTAGTGAAACAAACAATTAAAAAGTATAATATTAAACCAAAATTTTTCCATTCAGATCATGGTGTGGAATATGCAAACTACAAATTTGCTAATTTTTTGAAGCAAAATGGTATCCAACAATCAATGTCACCAAAAGGAAATGCTCTTGCAAACCGCCCTATTGAATATTTTTATGCAGTTTTTCAACGCGAATTAATTAATATTGAGGGTCAAAATTTTGAAAATGTGGCTATTGCTTATCAAAAAATAAGTTCATTTATTCATTGGTATAACTATGAAAGACCTCAAAGTTGCTTATCATATAAAACTCCAAGTTATTATATGAGGTAAATTATTTGTCCAAATTTTTAAAATGAACATGCTAGAAAAAATTAACAAAAGCGGTGTAATCAAAATCATAGGTAAAAAACTAATTGTCTGAGATTTTTCTACCAATTTATCCATGTAGTTATTTTTTTTTTTTTTATATAGCAATTAAAAAATATGTTATAATGTGTTATAGCTATTTCTATAAATACCTTGAAATAGCTATAACATAAATGGGGGTGACTCTGGTTTTGACAATTAAAAAAATTTTTTGGATGCAGTGGTTTGGTAGACCATAATACCATGTAAATCTAAACGCAAAAGATTCAATTAAAGCTAAAGACGATGCAACATTTAATTTTGCAATGATGAATACCCAATTAAATTTTGCAACACTTTAATTCATAATAAAACCTATCAGTTTTTTATTTCAATAATATAAATAACATAATATATCTTCCTTAATTCAATATATTAAGTTTTCCCTGTAAATACTAAAATAATTAGTAAATATTTGTTTTTGGTTTTCAAATACATTTTAAAATACAGGACTATTTAACTCCTTTGATTTATTAATTCTTATTCTTTAATTCTTATTCTTATTCTTAATTCTTATTCTTTTTATTAACTTATTCTTTAATTCTTATTCTTTTTTATAAATTATTAATTCTTTTTTATAAATTATTATATTTTTATACCTTTATAATTAGATTTTTTAGTTTAAACTGTCGACTCCACTAAATTATTTTAATTGGATCGGGGTTCGAATCCCCGCACCTCCACCATATGAAAAAACTCCGTTAACCGCGGAGTTTTTTCATTACACTAGTATATTAGTTTCAGGTACAGCCAAAAAGGTGTGCCAAAATAAAACAATATAAATTAAGGTTTAAAAAACTAAATACATCAAAATGCTGAATTTATTAAAGGCTTAAAAATCACAATTTTGCATTTTTCAGACAAATTTAGTCAAATTTAAACGTCTATATGACAATAACTCAATAAGAAATTGACAAAAAAACTTTGTAAAATGTGCAAAAAATTTGACAAGCCCCATGGCAAAAATAAATCTCTAGCAAAACAAAAAGGAAATACAAATTAAGGGTCTTTTTGAAAAAAATTAACAAATTATAAAGAAATAACAGCCCAATTTAAAATAAAATATAGAAAAAAGATAATTATCTGATTTTTTATGTTAATTTAGTGTATAATTTAATTTAATTTTTCTAGTTTGCTCCTTATCTAATTGGACCAATCTAATCGATTTGTATAAAAAAAATCTGGAATAACAAAAAGAAGCGGGGTAAAATGATGAAAAAAAATATCTCCAAACCTGATTTTACTAAAGCATTCAAAATATTTTTAAGTTTTGGTACTTTATCTCTGGCCATTTCTGGAATTACTTTGATTGGGATAAAAAATCGCGATAAAACCGAGCACATCAATATACCAATAACCCATTCAGACCAGCAAACCGAAAAACTTTTAGATCAAATTAACTATTTATCAATAGGCGATTCAATTTCTGCTGGTTTTAATTGAGATTATTCTGTTGACCTCCGCGGAAAAATTGATGAAAACAACAAAATTAATGGACTCTCATATCCTGCTTTTTTTGCCAGTTTTATTCAAAAAATAAAACCAAATGCACTTAAATCCTTTGATAATTTGGCGCTTTCTTGAACAACAATTAGCGATTGACTTTACTTGCTTAATCCCGAAAATCAGTTCTATAAACATTCTGATAAGACGCATTTTAATTTTAATTATCATTTAGACAAAAAATTAGACTCACCATATGGACAGCAAATTCGTGAAGTTTTTGGTGATTTTAATTCAAATAGCTATCCAAAATTATATAAAAAAATCAAAGATTCTAATTTGTTGACTCTTTCATTAGGTGCAAATGATTTAATGGAATCCATTGATTTTCGCACAATTGCTAAGCCGATGCAAAAACTTGCTTCAAAAGGTGAGGCAAATTTTGAATTTGCCCAAAATATTGAAATTGTAAACCAAAAAATTTACAGAAATTTACAATTACTAATTCAAAGTTTGCGAAAAATCAACCCTGATTTACAAATAGTTTTAGTTGGCTATAACTCTTTGTCTTCAAAAATCATTAAATTTTTTGAAAAAATGCTCACAAATGAAATCGGTGTTCCAGAAAATTATGTTGATTCAGTAATAAAACGTTTGAATTCAACAATCAAAAAAGCCGCAAAAAGCCAAAAAGTAAATTATGTTGATTTATACAATGAATCAATTTGACAAGCAAAAACCTCTGAATTTAGTACAAACGACCTAGATATCCACCCATCAACTAAGGGTTATAAAAAAATGGCCCAGGATTTGTTGTTTAAATTAGCTTTTCAACAAGACCTCGAGTTCAAAAACGAAGCAAATACTAAATTACAATGGGGCGAAAATTATGTCCAAAAAGACACTAATTATTACCGTCGAATTCTAAATTTAGGTAACAATTTAGAAATTTTTAACGCTTTAACAGTTGACAATTCACCTGAAAAATTTATTTCAGAAGACTCTGAAATTGAAAAGCTAACCACTCAAAATGTTAAAAAATCAACAGAATCACCGATAGAAAATTTTATAAACGTGATACTAAATAATAATTTTGGCGCGTTTTTAAGCCGTTTTATGCAGTTAGCTGTTCAAAATAATTCAAGCGTGCAAAAAGTTTTAACTGATTTTTGACAAGAAAATCAAAATTCAGGTGCTTCTTTTTCCGAAATTTTGCAAAAAATTTACTCAAGTGGCTTTTTTAGCAAAATTATCAAACGTTTTCAGACTTATGTTCAAGATGTAACTAATAAAAAAGACTGAGAAAAAGCAACAATTTCTAACCTTGTTAATTATATTTTTGCTGATTTTGACGAAAAACAAATAATTGATGTTTTAAATACTGTTGTAACTTCTGAATTTGCAGATAAAAATCCTGAAAAAATTAAAGAATTAATTTTTTCATCCATTTTTGGCCAAACAATAATCCAAGATTTGCTAATAAATAATATTATCAAAATCGACCTTAAAAATAAAGAAGATTTAAAAGTTGTCTTTACTTTTGATTCAATAAGAAAATTATTTTCTAAAATAATTACTGATTATCATCTTCGATCAAGCGAATATAAAAACGCACAAAATTTTCACGAAATAATCCGTACTTATTTAGAAAATCCTGACAATGACAATGATAATGTTATTTTTATTCGCAATTTTATCTCTGAAACACTAAAACATCATGACTCTGTTAAATTATTAGTATCAATTATTAACGATAATTTCGAGTTTAATTTGAACGAGGCAGATCAGAATGCGATTGTTAATCTTTTAGTTTCAATTGCTGATGTTGTTGTTCGCACTAATGTTTGGGCTAAACTAAATGATCAAGCAGCCAAAAATTTCTTAGGTGTAATTAAAGGAATCAAAACTACTGATATCGCTAAAAATATTGCCTCAATTTTTTCAGAGCAAATTTATACAAATTACTCATCCTTTTTTAAAGATTCAAAAAATCTACTTGATTTATTTCACGAACTACTAAGTTTTGATTTGAGTAAAAACCAAATTGATTCACTAAAAAAATTACTCACTAAATTCTACCCAGTTTTAACAAAATTTGACATAACTAATTTTATTGATGATTCAGACCCTAATTTTGCCAGTTTTTCATTCTTTTTAGATTCGGCTAAAGATTTTTTGTCTTCAAATTCATTTAAACCACTGGCTGACATTGTAAATCAAGCCATTGATGATTTTTTAGTAAATAAAAGCATATATCAGCAAATTGACAACTTAAATCGTTTTGGTTTTCAGTTTTTAGCTAATAATTTGCCAAAACTTGAGGAAAATATTTACGAATTTATCGCCAGAAACGTAGAAAATGGTGAATTTTTAACCAATCTTAGTAGTTTAATTTCAAATTCATTAATCTCACAAGGATTAAATGAAAAATCAATTGAGACTTTTACATCAATAATAGAGCTAATTTTTCAAGATTTTCGAGATAAATATCAAGCTTGAAAAGAAGACAATACAAGCCCAACTGATAATTTAATTTTTACCTTTGTAAAGTCAGCCTTAGAAAATTTCAAAGCTTTTACTAAAGAAAATTTTGACGAATATAATTCAGCAAAATTGCGTTTTGAAGAGGCCGAAAAACAACAAAAAGCAGTTGAAATTGCACAATATTCTCACAAAATGGCTTCACTTGATGAAACATTATCCTTTCAAAATTTTTCATCATACTTTTTAAATAATTTTTTTAGTCAAGATACAATTTATAAACTTTTAAAAAACCTTGCAAGCCTTAATTTTAAAACTAAAATTTCAGATGACAATTTAGTTTTATTTTTCAAAAATCTTTTTGGACAATCATTTTTGCACAAACAACTTCTTGAAAAATTAAACCAAAATAGTTTTTTTAGCAAACCTAAAATCCAAAACTCACTTTTAAGCATTTTAACAAACTTTTTTGAATCAAAGGAAGTTGAGAAATTACTTTCAGAACTTATTAAGTATTTTTTTGACGAAAAGAAATTTCAATCACATCCAAACTTTAACTCACTAGTTGAAAATTTTCTCAAAGAAAACACTCCACTAATTGAGGAAGTTTTTAGACTCTTTCTAGGAGATTCTTCAACCTGAAATTCAATTTCTGACTTTTTAAAAATAATTTTGCAAGAATATAACTTAAAATTGTCAGATAATTCAGTTCAGACAATTTTGGATTTAGTTCGCGATATTTTTTCAAAATTAAGAGATTCAACTTTAGATTTTAATGATCAAACAAAAACTCATTCCCCATTAATAATAAAAGCATTAATTTCAATCATATTTGATGCAATTTCAGGTAATTCTACCCCTAAAAAACCGGTTCTTGAGACTTTATTTGACAGTTTGAGTGTCGATATTGCAAATAATTATTATTCAACTGAGGAATCAAATAATCTAGATAATAGCGAAAATCAAGGCAAAATTTCTCAAAATAGTATTTCAACTTTGATTTCTGAAATTATTAGTAGCGATCCAATTTCTGAGCAAATTCGTGCAGGTCTAAAAAATGTTCCACAAGACTATCTTGACAATATTACCCCAATTTTTGATTGATTTTTAAAATCACCAGAACTAAAAAATTTGTTTAATTCCTACTTTAAAATAGTTGCAAAAGCAAAAATCCAAAAACCTTTAGATAATTTTTCACTTATTAAAACATTATTTGAAAAACAGTATTTCAATAAAATTATTGGTGAATTTATTGTTAAATTAGACGAAAAAAATGAAACTTTAATTGATAATTTTGGAAAACTAGCAGGAAAAATATTTGAAACTGAATTCGAAAAAACTGAATTCCAGCCACTTTTTAAATTAGTCAAAGAAATAATACAGAACAATATTGATAATTTTTACAAGAACGAAAGTGATCCAAAGGAGCTTTTGATTCCGGAAGCCGCTACCGTTAATGTAAGTCAGGATTTGTCCGAAGCGCCAGCAAAGACTCAACTTTTTAGTGATACAGAACCTAATGTTGGCCAAAATCCTACATCAACTTCTGCTTCAAATCAATCAGACTCAATTCAATTAGAATCAATTTATACAAAAGAAAATGCATTACTTACAAAGTTTATTTCAATTTTAGGCAAGTTCACTAGCGGTGATTTTTCAGCTTCAGATTTAAATTTGCTTTTAGAATCTGAAATTGCAAAAGAAGAATTTATTGTTGAACTTATTAAGCAAGTTGCATCAGTTTATAATAAAATTCAAGACTCTGAAAAAAATGATCTTTGAAAAGTTATAACTAAAATTTTCCAATCTAAGTTTTTTAAAGATAAAATTAATTCCTTAGCTATTGGTGATGTAAGTAGTTTTTCATTGTTTAGCAATTTGTCAGAAGAAAAAAGACAGGAAATTGAGCCATTACTCAAAGAATTGTTGTTGGAATTTTTACCAGATTCTGCAAACAAAGCTTTAATTTTTAGACTTTTGAGCTATATAAATAAAAATCCAATGGTTTTTAAAGGTGTAAAAACTTTCTCTTCACTTTTGGCTAATTTTTTAAATGATAAACCATCAACCCAAAACAACCAAAGTCAGAACCAATCTGAAGTACAAAATAATAGTGAGTTTTTAAAATCATATTTATGATACGTGGTACATTTTTTAGTAAAAAATGATAAATTTTCTGATTTAGTGATTGACGTAATTGCTTCATATTTAAAGCTAAATTTAGATAATAAGGATTATTCTGGTTTTACAATTGAAAATCCAAGAGAAACGCTAAAAAAATTTTTAAGAGAATTTATTGGTTTAGGTCTTGAAAATCCCCTTATTTCTGGCATTCTGGATCAAATTGTTGATGAAATTAAAAAATCAGATACTAGCCAACAAGCAAAAAGTTTTTTTGAAACCTTATTTAATAAATTAGACCTTTCAAAAGTTCTCAATCTTGATTTAGTTGTCAAAATTGAACCAAAAATTGGCGATTCTACCCCACAAACTCAGCAAACAGAAACACAAAACTTGATAGATGAGACGAATTTATCAATAAAAACACCAAAAGACCAAAAAATATCGACACAGTTATTTGCCGAATTTTTTGATACACTTTTCCTCACCTCACCAAAATGAAATTCTGCAAATAAAGATAAAAACTCTCCAATTCTAAATGAATTAAATAACATAAAATACACCGGAATTTCACTAAAGGAAGTTTTTGGATCCGGCGGAAATGGATCCAGCGGCAATAGTGGATCTAGTGGAAATGGTGGATCTGGTGGAAAAGATTCTCAATTAGACGCAATTTCGAAGTTATTTCACAAAATATGGTATTCTGAAAGTGCAAAGACAAAAATATCAATTGAAAATTTTAAGAGTACTCCAAAAGGGAGATTTCTTTATAGATTAGTGTTAATTCTTCTTTTTTATACATACGAATCAAGAATTTCTCAACAATGATCTTGAGTTCGATCCTCAGCATTTTACGGTGGTCTTTTGTCTTCCTATACTGCATCTGAGGTAATACGTGCATCGCTACAAAGTGGTGAACAATCTAATACAAACAATACAAAAGATAACGATTATAAAAATTTCATCGATAAAATAATAGGTAATCCTGCCAAATCCACGCATTGATGAGGCACATCTTGATATTCATCTTCTGATGTAAAATTAAATGATATGCTAACAATGATTTATTATAATTTAGAAGCTAATCGATTTTCTAAAGTTACCGGCCAGCCTAAATTAAGAGACCAAGTTTTACAACAAATTCATGATGGAACCTATCCTGATAACTATGAAAATCCAAATAGTACAAGATAAATTTTGCTTGATTTATAGTTAATTTTTAGTGCAATAAATAACTCATCTTTTAGTTAATTCTGGATGAATTCGTGCTTTAAAACTTATTTTTTGATTATCTTATAAAAATCGAGTTTCCTAATTAATAATGATTTTTGCTGGTTAGTGTTTTGCGCTTTTAAGCTCTCGACTCACAAATTCTTGCCTATGATAAAAGTAATTATTTTAAAAATTTAAAAAAATTTTATTATAAAAAAGTTTCTTTATTAAGTAATTTAAGGAATTTCTTTCCTTTTTTTTTTTTTTTTGTTAAAATTTTTTATAGAAAACATAGGAGGAAAGGTGATGAAAAGTACAATCACTAAAAAACTACTAACTAAAAAAAATATTTTTCTTTTAGGGCTAAGCACTCTTGCTGGTGGAGCAATTATTGCCGTTCCGCTAGTTGTTTTTGCAAATTTAGAACTAAAAAACCCGCGAATTGATGTGCAAAACCAAGCAAAATCAATTTCTTTCATTAGTATAAAGGATAAATATTTAAATGCTAATTCAGACTATTTAGATCTAAAAAAGAAACTTTTAAATGACGATAACACCAAAAAAACTGACATTGATTTAACAGATTTTTTTGATTTTTACCAGACCAATAACTCTAGCATTCCCGTTAATTTTTCAACCGATCATAATTGAAAACCATTCAAACTGGAAATTTTTGATATCAAACCTGATGATAATGAGCAAACATTTGAGGTTTACTGACGAGTTTCACAAAAATTAGATGACAATAAAACAGCAATTTCTGACTTATTTAAACAAAAAGTTGCTTATAATTATGTTCCAGATTATTCGCTTTCTAATTTTTCAACTTATTCAGAAGATCAGCTCAAGAAATTAAGACCTTACACAGATAGTGAGGTTAATTTTTCATTTAAAAAAGAACTGACAAAGTTAATTTCAGTTGAAGATTTCCAAAAAGAAGTCAATAGCGCAAAAAATGACACCGAAGCTAGAGAAATTATTAGTAAATATTTTAACCTTGATGAGACAATTTCACAAATTTTTAGTAATAAAAGTTTTTACTTTGAATCTGACAGTGGCATTCAAAAACCTCGCTATGATATAAATTTGGTAAAAGATCAAATTATAACTGATCGATATTTAGTAAAAACTGCAACTCCAGGGGTTTATAAATTAACCTTTGTTGCCCAGTTTTCTTCTGATTTTTCAAAGGAAATTGCCGCTGATATTAATAAGAATTCCAAATTTTTCCTTACAACTCAACTCAATTTAAGTGATTCTTTCCTTGATAAGTCAATTAGTGATGATATTGTTTTAAGCGAATTTTCTGACAGTGATTATTTTGCAATAAATAATTTTAGTCAAAATAATTCGACTTTAATTACAGGGTGAGATTTTCTAAATTATTATAATAATGAAATTTTTGCAACCAAAGAAAATCGTGCCGATTTTCTTAATTCACTTATTGAAAAAATTGTCAAAACACCACTAATATCAAAAGTTAGATTCCAAAATAAACTAGAAAATTTAAACTTTAACCAAATTTCAAAATTTTTAGATGTTCAAATAAAATTAGATACTGAACAGGTTAATTTAGATTTTAAAGATAACAATGTTGTTGCCCAAATTAATGGCGATATTGTTATAAAAGATAAAAGAAACGATAAAATTGTTGCTACAAAAAAATTTTCTCAAAGTATTAAAAATTTTGAAATATTAGCTCAAAATGATCCTGATTTTGCAGCTTCAGTTAAGAATAGTAGTTTGACTATTGTGCCAAATGTCCAAGAATTTGTTAGAAAAGAAAACCAAAAAGGAATTCTAAAAGACGAATTATTGGCACTAATTCAGGCAAATAATTTTGATAAATTAAAGAAAGTTCTTCAAAATTCTCGCTATTATGGCTTTAGATTTGATGAAAGTCAACTAAAATCAATGGTTGATAGTTATAATTTACCAACTGTTGAAGATTTAGTTAAAAATTCAAATGTTGATGATGCAGCTTCTAAAGGAATAACATCGATTTTTTCTAATTATTTTAATAGTGATGAGAAAATTTCACAATTTTTGTCATTTTTATCAAAACAAGACATTAGTTTTGTCGCAAAATATTGGTTTGATTATCTTAAACATTTTAAATTAATAGAAGATAAAGCAAACTGACCAGAAAATTCTAATAGTAATGAATTATTTAAAAAATTAAGTGAAATTAAAATTAAGCCTACAAAACAACCGCGTGGTCAAATTGGTGATGAAGCTGGTGACCCAACAGTTTGACTTTTTTCATTTAACTATGGTTTTTTAGATTTAAATAAACCCCTTGAAAATGGTTTTTATATTAGTAATGAGCTTAAAAATACTCTTAATTTGATGAAAACAAATTCATCTTTTAGTCCTGAATATTTTATAAAACAGATTGAATTACAATCAAATAAAATCACTAAACCTGATTTTTCAAGCACAGAAAATAAAAATAATATTGAAAATCTTACCGATTTTCTTGCAGCTTTTTATTCATTAGCTTATTCAAAACAAAAGAGCCAAAAACTTTTTACAGGTAATTTTGGTAAGGATTTTAATTATAAAATTCAATTTAGTCTGGAACCTAATTTAACAAATGTTGATGCTTTAGAAAAATCAAAAACTGAAAATTTAAAAGTAAAATATTGATACAATATTGGTCCAGTTGATAAAAACGGTGATCTAGTTAGCGTTATTTATCAAACAAAAAAATCAGAAATTGAACTAAAAATCAACCCTGATAATAAACTTTTAAGTGATGAAGTTGATAAATTAGATGAAATTGTCTCAACTTTTTCACCAAATTCGCAAATTGTTTTCTTAACCAAGAAAGATTTTGAGGATTTTGAATCTCAAATCAAAGTTGCCATCTCAAAATCAAAGGAAAACGAGCCAGTATCTGTTGATAAACAAGTCGAAAAACTGCCTTTTAGTAGTTATTTAACCTTTGAACACAAAGATATAGATTTAGGCTTTTATGCAATAAAAAAAGCAAAACCGAGTCAAACAACAGGCACAGTAGAAACATCAATGCAAACTAACGACGTTGATACTACCGGTATACTTGAGAAAATTACTAACCCGGCTAGCCCAGTTCAACACAATTTATTTTTATATCTTTATGATAAAAAAATCCTAAAAATTTCTCAAGTCAGCCTATCCGCGTTATTATCATGGAGCATACAAGCTCTCTATTATTAAAATAATAAGCTTATAAAGGGAATTATTATGAAAAAACTTAAATTAAATCATATAATTTTTGCAATTATTGGAGTTAGCTCGGTCGTTAGTATTTCTGCCAGTGTTCCGTATTTAATCTCCTTACAGTCAAAAAATTATAATTCAAAATTATCGGAATTTGACGAAAAACTAGCTAATGCTACAAATCTAAATGTTAATTCCGAATTTAACACTACTGAATTTGATAGCTTAGTTGCTAATTTAAAACTAAAGTCAAAATTTGCTAAAAAATTAAGTGCTTCTGATGCGCTAAATTTGCATTTTGATACTGCATATAATTTTGACTTAAATAATGCAATTGATTTTAGCCAAATTAGTCAAAAATATCCAGATTTCAATTTCAGATTGGTTGTTCCAAAGAGCCAATCAGAAGTAAAAATTGAGTCAAATAAAATAAAAAACCTTGCCGTTAATATTTCAAATTCGAGTAAAAGTATAAATTATACAGCAAGTTTTGACTTAGATTTTTCAGATCAAGATAAATCCTTGAATTTTTCAGCCCAAAATTTAAGCGCATCAATTAGTCTTCTAAATCAACAATTTTTAGAAGGAAAAACTGCGACCGAAATTGCAATTTTGTTTTATAATGAATTTAAGGAAAATTTTGAAAAAACAAAAAATTCAAGTTCAGCACTGTTTGCAACATTTTCTAAATTTGGTGGAATTTCTTTTAGTATAAATTCTGAACCGGTTTTTGTTTTTCCTTCCAATTTTGAAATAAAACCTGAATTGCAACAAGAAAAATTAAATTTTACAAATATTGATGATGTTAATAATAAAATTGACTTAGCATTAAGTTTAGTTGATAAAAAAACACAAAAAAGTAGCAAATTAACACTTAACTTTGTCGATATACCTAAGAAAACCGACCAAAAAAAATCTTCTGAATTATTAAAAATTTTTAAAAAAAATTATAAATTTAACTCAGCAATTTCTAAACATTTAGCACAAAATAAGCTTAGTGTATCAGAATATTTTGCCCAAAACCCTCAAAATTTAGATCTTGAACAGTTTAATTCTTGATTTACTTCAAATTCAAGTGAAAATCAAAATAAAACATTTCTCGAAGAAATTAAAAATTTAATCCCTAATTTTAGCCCAAAAAGTGTCACTTTTTCAGTAAAAGAAAACAAAAATAATCCTAAAAATTCTAATATTGTCAATGTTGGGCTAAATATTGAAGGTAATTTTAGTGATGGAACTTTACTTCCTTTAGGTCTAAATCTTGGTGAAGATAATACTTATACTTTCAATTTTGAACTAGAATTTGATGCTGCCGAAGAAATTTATGGCGCATATTTTAAAAATGCAATTGAGAGTTTTGATCAGCAAGGGTCACAAGATATTGACAACTTAAGTTTTGAAATCAAGAAAGACTTGCCAATTACAGTCTTTGCTTCAACAATTGATGATAAAATCCAACCTTTTTTAAATAAACCTTACGATATAAAAAATATAACAACCCAACTAGCCCCTTTTTTCGAGGCTCTTAATTTTTTTGCAACAAAAAGTAATAAAGTTACTAAAACTCCAATAGTCTCAAGCACTGAAGAGACCACTGATCAGACCTCTAATGGTTCAGATACTTCTGTGGCTGTTCCCGCAAATGTTAGTGCTTTACCGACCTTATTCCAAGAAACATCAGAATCAGGTTCAGATTCTTCCACAAGTTCAGAGTCAACTCCTCCAGCCCCAGCTCCAAGCCCAACTACCTCCCCAACTCAACAATCTTTATTAGGCGATTACCTAAGAAAACTTCTTGAAAATCTTGAAAAATCTGATCTTCCTGAAGACACTTCTATTTATTTTTCTAGAGATTATAAAGATGAAACTTATGAAATTAATCTTAAGATTAAAACCCCTAATGGAGTTGAAAGAAATCTAACAATTGAACTTGATAATGTAAATGAAGAAAATAAACTTTATAAATCTTTTTCTGATACTGTCAAAACTCACCTATTTTTAGATTGAAAAACTAATATTGAAACAGAAGAACAATCTTTAGAAGATGGTCAAAAACAGCAAGTTGTAAAATCAATTTCAGCCGTTAATAATCCGAATTTTAGATTTAAGGCAAATGAAGCACCTTCAAAAATATCAAAAGAAAAAGTCCATATTGATGAACAAGAACGAGGTATTTATTTAGCCGAAGGTGGAATTTCCTTGGATAAAACTGTAAATAACAACACAGATCTAAAATTAGAAGACGGCACTTCCTTCTTTTATGCTTTTAAACCAACTAAAATGCCAAAAATAAAATTTCTCCAATATTTTTTATTAAAAACAGGTGAACAAGAAAATGATTTTAACTTACTTATTGAACAGGATCGCTATCTGGACGATGTTTTTGAAATTGGTGCTGATTTTGTCCCTAAGCCACCGTCTAAAGCTTCTGATCCCAATAAAGAAGGATTTCAAACAACATATAACGGTGTAATTATAGTTTTTAAAGAAGGTAATAAAACTGGAGTGGCATTCCAACCAAAAAATCCTCACTCAGATTTTCAAGATTTTCTTAATAATTCTGAATCCACTATTATTTTAGGTGTGGATGTTCAAAAAAAAGCTGACAATAAATTAGTTATGAACATTAAGTTTTATTCTAGTGAATCTGATGATGCTAAAAAACCGAGATTTACTTGAAGTCGTGAAATACCAAATGGTGCAAAAATAAATTTTGAAAAAGGTTTTACTTTTGGAACCACTAAATCAGAACGTCAAAAACACATTGACGAACAATTAGACAAACTATCACTTTCAAGATCTGAAACCGGAATCACCTTTAAAGGTTTTGTTTTATTTGACACGCCTCAAACTGAAGAAGAATATAATAAACTTTTTGAAAAATTTAGATCTGAATATATCTAATCAAAAATTTTAATTATAAAAAAGCCTCGTAAAAAGGAGGTTTTTTTATAATTGAGCAGCAAAATTTAAGTGCAAAACCAAAAAAATTATTTTTTGTTCTAATTTTTGACCTATTAAAATTTGTGATTTTCTTCTAATTTTTATAATTCTAGCTCAAAATAAAATTCCTTAAATTTTAGTGTACTAAAAATTTATACTTATTTTTAAAGAAATAACTATTTTAAAAATTCATATTCAAATAAAATAGGAGCAATTTTTTCAAGATAATATTTTTTAAGCTTTTGTTTGATAGCCTCGATATTTCCGTTTAATTCAGGATAGTCATAAATATATTTATTTGATTTTGCGCTGCCTATTAGTGTTTTTGTGTTTAGTTCTTCAATAATTTGGTATAAGCCATATTTAAAATCAGACCGATAATTGCTAGTTTTGCTTGCCGAGTCAAGAATCCTAAACCACAAATTTTCAATTTCTGATTCCTCATCAGTGCGCTTATAATTTTTTAATGTATTTAGAGCTAATGTTGGCTTTTGATCTAAATTATCAAGGCTTAATTCGTTTAAATAAATTTTGTCTTTATTTCTGGGATCCTCAAGACTTCGAATGTGATTTCAATTTGTTAAGGAAACAAAAAATAAATTTTTAAGTAAAAATTGTTTTAGTTCTGCACGGGTCTCAAGATCTGATAAAAAACGACTAAAGCCATCGCCAGTTTTTGCTAGATAATTTTTTGCTCAATCATTATCAATTGTTTTATAAATAGCACTACTAAAAGCAAGCAGACCGACAAGAAAATTATTTTTGTTAATTCAAAATCCATTTTCATCGTAACTTTTAGCTCGTATTAAAGCGCTTGATCCAAAATGAAGTGAAAAACTTTTTGTTTGAATATACCCGATAAAATTTGAATCATCTAAATTTCTTGGCAATCCTCTTAAACTTTTTCCTGATTTTTTTGTAAAAAGTCCATTATAATCACATGCAAGTCCTAAATCCGGGTCTACTCTTTGGGGATCTGCTTTTTTGTATTTATAAACACTTTTGCTAAGTAAGGTATGAACTTTTTTTATTTTTGCTTTATTAATATAAATAAGTTCATCAGTTATTGTATCAATGTCAAAAACTTCAACTTCGATTTGATCAAATTCTTCTTTTTCAAATTTTCACCAAATACAAGAGACAAAATCTTGCCCTGCGTGAAAATGTTTTCTGTTAAAACCAAAACCACCACCAATTTTTCGACTAACAGCATTTTGTCATTTAAAATATTTTACCGGACTAAAGACAACAAGAGCATCACCTTTTTGGCGAATGTAATATTCAAATGCTGATAAAATAAAATAATTTGCAAGTTCATTAAATTCACTACCTTTGAGTTTGCTTTCTTCTTTGATTTTCTGAACCACATAATAGTTTTTTCAACTTTCACGGGATTCTTTTGCTGTTTTAAGTTTTTGTTGTTCCATTGAGGTGGGTTCAACATAAGGCGGATTTTCAAAAACAATTATTGAACATTTTGGGTCATTAATATATTTTAGTAGCGTTTCATTTTTAATATATTCTTCACTAAGTGCATTAGCTCCATTTACAAAACCTTGCTGAAAAGTGTTATCATTTTCAATTGGAGGGATAATATGTCTTACTTTGTCTCCCAGTAGTTCAACTAAAACTTTATATTCATAATACTCGTAAGTTGAGACAATAACATGAGATAATTCCTCGTCTGTTAGTCATTTTTCTAAATTCCCTGTCCCAGCACAGCGGTCTAAAATTATATAGTCATTCCCTTCAGGAACTTCCGAAATTGCCGCCCTGAGCAGTTTATAAGCTTTAATTACATAAGGCTTTGGCGTATAAAAAGCTCCTAAATTTTTTTGCTGAATTTTTGTGTTTAGTTGATCCATTAAATATTCAAAGCGAACATTTGAATCTTTTTTATAAGGATTTATATATTTAGCAAAAATATTAGGATCACGAATTTCACCTAGAGTTCTAGTTTTTCCGGTATTATCGCCGATAAAATCTTGTTTAGTTTTTCCGGGATTTTCGCTAAAAAATTTATTAGCCCAGCCGACAATACAGTTTTCATCGATATTTATTTTTGTGTAATGCTTTTCTTTGAGCAGAGCTATTAATTCTTCTTGATCTGCTGCTGAATTTAGGTTTAATTTTTTTGGTTGTTTATCTGTATGGAAGTCAGAATTATTAATGCTTGCAGCACCGATATAGACTTTTTCAATGTGGTCTAAAAAGTCGCTGGAATTATAAATATATGCTTGTTTTTTACTAAATGTACTAAATGAAATTAAAAGAATATTTTTAGGAACCGGAATTCCTTTAATTCTCATTCTTGATAAATATTTTATTGTCTGAAATAAAACTGCATTTAAATTATTAATTTTTACCTTAAATTCCAGAATATTTCCGTTAATAATTCCGTCGGTATAATAATTTTGGATTTGATCAATTGAAAGATTTTTATCAACTCTTGGAAGATATGTTTTATAAAACTCTAATTGAAGAGCAAGTTCGCCTTGCTCTCTCTCTCTCTCTCTCTCTCTGTTAAAATGTCTTTAGTATTTTCCATAAGTTCCTTGATTATAAATATCTTTTTTTATTTTTTAATATTAAAAAAATGAAATGCTTCAAGACCATTAATTGTGATCATCATTTTATCATTTAGATTATTTTTTTAATTAGAGTTGCAATTTTTTCGATAAATCAAATAAATTATAGAGAAAATTTGATTATTTTATTTATTATACATTATTTACGGTATTTTTTTAACTTTTTTAGCATTTTTAGTTTACTTTTTTACTTTTTTACTTTTTTTGAATTGTACAAGAATTATTTAGAAAGATAAAATTCATTTTGCTAATCCTGAGTTTGCAAGTTTGATTGCAAAAATTCACCTTTTATAGGGTATAAATATGTAAAAACACCCGTAAATCCGTTTTTTTGACCTAAAATCTTAATTTTTATTAATTTAAAATTAACCTTTTGTAAAAAAAAAAAAAATGCTTGGTCTAGAAAAAATTTCTGTTATAATAAACATCACTAAGAATAATTAATAAATTTTAATATTGAATTAAGGGGGAATTAGTTATGTTTTTTGCATAGAAAAATCAGAAAATGCGAATTTTCCATTATATTTTTAAATATGATGGAATGCCTTAAATTTACCCGTTTAGAAATCTATAAATTTATGGCTTTTAATTATTGTTCTTTCAAAACTTCATATATTTTTTTAGGCTCGATGTAAGTAAAAACGAGTTTTCTATTTACGTTGAGTTTAAATAGCAGTTGTATTTTTTATGATTTTTGTTAGTGTTTTAACTAAAAAAGTAGTTTAAAAATTCATAATTTTGCTTTTTTAATTAAAAACGCCGAAAAACCGGACACTTTTTTAAGATTATCTCATCAAACTGGGAAACTCGGGAAAATAAGAAACCTTCTAAATTTGTCAAGAGCCAATCACAAGTTTAATAAAAAATAATTAAAATCTCTAATGATTTAGGAATTTTAAGTATTATAAATCTAAACTAAAAATAATAAAAAAGACTAATTTATCACCATGTTTTTAGAATCATTAACTCATACTTTTGAAAATGGCATCATAGCCCAAAGGTTTTATAGAATATACAATTATAAAAAAAGCAAGTTGAACAATGTGGGGGAAAGAAGAAAACAATAAAAATCTATTAAATTCAAGATCAACTATTATAGTGGCTCTAAAAAATTCAACACCTAATCAAAATATGAATAAAAGTAAACCATAATCAATAAAAAAGTATATAAAATGGATAAAAAGAAAAACTTTTCAGTATTTTTCATCAATTTTTAATGTTTGATGTTGACTATTAAATAAAAAAACTTGCAAAACTATTTGAGCATAATATCTAGAAAAAATTCTACCAGGAATAAATATGTTAACTCTACTTTCAAATGTTGCGAGAATATTTTTTATAATTTTGTTAGGATCATTTTTATCAGTTTTACTTACCCCAGATCTAAAGTAAGTTACACGCCCTACAGCAAATTCATAATACTTATTATAATCAAGGTCAGTTAAAAAATCAAATTTATTTTTCGGATTTAGTCTGCCTAATTTTTGTTTTACTTTTTTTGCTAAATAAAAATGGAATACTTTTTGCAAAAACCTACAAAAATACGTGTATGGAATATAAAAAATTAAATAAGTGCTTATTTCAAAAGCTAGTGTAATCAAATAATTATTAAAAATTTTAAGGTATGGCGCCCTTAAAAAATCAATATTAGGACTTAAAATTAATGCTAAAACAACTGCAAAAAAAGGTGGCGAAAAACTTATCAAGTAAAGTAATGCAAGTAAAAAATAATGCTTTTTTTGCTTATTAGGATTAAATTTAAAAACTAAAAATGAAAAAAGTCTAAAATACAAAGCATTAGTCAAAAACGGCATTTTTGAGAATTTTTTTGGTATTTTAAGATTTAGAAATTTTTCAACTGTTGATCAAAAATGCATTTTAAATTTCCTTGAATAAAGTAGTGCTAATTTTTATAAAAAGTCTAAAAACTATATTGATTTATTTGTAATTTGCTTTTTTAAGCAGCTTAAAATTCAATTAAAGTAATTTTTAACTTTCAAATAGTCAATATGTTACTCACGTCTTTGGATGATAAAAAAGTCTAGGAATAAAAGTAAACCCCGTCACAAGAAACATTAATGGTATAACAAAAACGAGAGTACTTTCAAAAAGTTCTTTATAAAGATCCTCGGCATTTGATTTGCTTCAAAGACTATATCCAAAAAACAGTCATATAGAGTATCATGAAAATATGAAATGTAGTGTTGTAAAAATAAAATAGATTATTAAAAAATATTTTCACTTTTTTTGATTGATTTTTAATTCTGAATTTTCAGAATTAAACAAAAAAATTTGCAAGATTATATGGCAATAATATCTGGCTACATAGCCTTCGGTGTATCAGTTGGAATTCTTTATTGACTTAATAATATTTTCAACATTTTGATCAGGATTATATCAATTTTGCTGTTCAAAGTAACGTGAATAAAGTTCTCTTTTACATGCAAATTTATAATATTTATCATAATCAAAGTTAGTTAAAAAGTCGAATTTATTTTCTGGATTCAGTTGGCCTAATTTTTGTTTCACTTTTTTTGTTAAGTAAAAACTGAATATTTTTTGTAAAAAGCCACAAAAATACGTGTATGGAATATAAAAAATTAAGTAGGTAATTATTTCAAACAGATGCATTAAAAAATACAGGTTAAAAATTTTCAAATAAAAAAATCTTAAAAAATCACCATTATGACTTAAACTCAGCACTGAAACAAGTACAAAAAAAGGAAACGGGTAGCTTATTAAGCAAAGTAAAACAAGAAAAAAATAATGTCTTCTTTTCTTGTTGGGGTTCATTCGGTAATGTTAAATATTTTGTGTTTTTAAAGTAAATTTATTTTGATAAAATTTATTATGAAGGACCAAAATATGAAAAAACAGCAAAAAACATTATCCCCATTTGAGTTAGAAGCTAAAAAACTTGTTGACAAATACGCTGATTATAAAAAAATAAAAAAAGAAGATTTTCACAACGAAATTTCGCATATGTTTAAAACTTTTACTGAGGCGCTCTTAAGGGCGGAATTAAGCCAACATTTAGGCTATGAAAAAAGTAACCGAAGCAAAAAAGGCGTGCATAGGCCAAATAAGCGAAACGGATTTTCGGACAAAACTGTGAATTATAATCATAATAGTTTTCGTCTAAAAATACCAAGAGATCGAAATGGCACTTTTGAGAACAAATTACTCGGTAAATACGAAACAAATTTAGGCGATATCGAAGAGCAAGTGTTTTCACTTTTTGCATCAGGAATGTCATATGAAAATATTGTTAACACAATAAAAAGTATCTATAAAAAAGAAATAAGTAATGCCTGAATTTCTTCAGTTACTGACAAATTATTGCCTGAAATTGAAAAGTGAAAATCGCGAAAAATTGAGAATTCCTATCCAATTTTGTACATTGATGGGATGTTTTTTAATGTTAAAGAAAACGGTGTTTTTGTCAAAAAATCACTTTATCTTATTCTTGCAATTGATTGGGACGGAAATAAAAAAGCACTGGGATTTTGGATTAAAAATACCGAATCAGCAAGTAATTGACTTGATGTTTTTAACGAACTAAAAACTCGCGGGCTGGAAGATGTTCTAATAATTTCTTGCGATAATCTAAGCGGAATTAGTCAAGCAATTGAAGCGGTTTTCCCGCAAACAGATGTTCAAAAATGTGTTGTTCACCAAATTAGAAACTCGCTTTTAAAAGTTTCTAACAAAGACAAAAAAGAGTTTGTCCTTGATATGAAAAAGATTTATCAAGCGGCTAATCAAGAATTTGCAATGCAAAATCTTGATAAATTTGCGGAAAAATGAGGCCAAAAATATCCTTCAATTATCAAGTCTTGGTATACAAATTTCGTTGAACTAACGACATTTTTTAAATATCCATATGAATTGAGGCAAGCAATTTATACGACAAATTTAATTGAGTCAATGAATAGAATAATTAGGAAAAATACAAAAACAAAAGGCGGAATTCAAAGTGTAAATTACCTTTCAAAAATAACTTATTTAACTCTCCAAAACGCATCTACAAAATGACAAAAGGTAAGAAATTGATTCATGATTAAAAAACAATTAGAAATTATTTTCCCTAATCGGTTAAATAATGTAAAATTAAATTAGATTACATTTCTATTTGAAAAATCCATAAAAATTTAAAACACAAGATTATGAACACACCCGTTCATTCGAAAGACTAAATAATAAAAAAGTCAAAAATACACAAGATTAGATAAAATCGGGATTATTGAAAATTTTTTTGGTATTTTAAGATTTAGAAATTTTTCAGTTCTTGACCAAAAGTTCATTTTAAATTTCCTTGAATAAAGTAGCACTAATTTATATAAAAAGCCTAAAAAACTATATTGATTTATTTATAATTTTCGTTTTTAAGCCGCTTAAAATTCACTTAAAGTAATTTTTAACTTTCAAATAGTCGATATGTTACTCACGTCTTTGGATAATAAAAAAGTTGAGGTATAAAAGTAAACCCCATCCCAGCAAACATTAATGCTATAAGAAAAACGACTCCACTTTCAAAAAGTTGTTTATAAAGATCTTCAGTATTTGGCTTGCTTCAAAGAAAATATCCCCAAAATAGTCATATAGAGTATCATGAAAATATGAAATGTAGTGTTGTAAAAATAAAATAGATTATTAAAAAATATTTTCAGTTTTTTTGATTGATTTTTAATTCTGAACTTTCGGAATTAAACAAAAAAATTTGTAAGATTATATGGCAATAATATCTCGCTACATAGCCTTGGTGTCAGTTATAATTGTTTATTGACTTAATAATATTTTCAACATTTTGATCAGGTTTATACCAATTTTGCTGTTCAACATAGCGATCATAAAGTTTTCTTTGACACGCAAATTTATAATATTTATCATAATCAAAGTTAGTTAAAAAATCGAATTTATTTTCTGGGTTTAGTAGACCTAATTTTTGTTTCACTTTTTTTGTTAAATAAAAACGGAACATTTTTTGTAAAAAACTACAAACATATGAATAAGGGAAATAAAAAATTAAGTAAGTAATTATTTCAAACAAATGCATTAAAAAATACTTGTTAAAAATTTTCAAATAAAAAACTCTTAAAAAGTCACCATTATGACTTAAACTCAGTACAGAAACAAGTACAAAAAAAGGAAAGGGGTAGCTTATTAAGTAAAGTAAAACAAGAAAAAAATAATGTCTTCTTTTCTTGTTAGGGTTTAACCGATAAACTAAATAATAAAAAAGTCAAAAATACACAAGATTAGACAAAATCGGGATTATTGAAAATTTTTTTGGTATTTTAAGATTTAGAAATTTTTCAGTTCTTGACCAAAAGTTCATTTTAAATTTCCTTGAATAAAGTAGCACTAATTTATATAAAAAGCCTAAAAAACTATATTGATTTATTTATAATTTTCGTTTTTAAGCCGCTTAAAATTCACTTAAAGTAATTTTTAACTTTCAAATAGTCGATATGTTACTCACGTCTTTGGATAATAAAAAAGTTGAGGTATAAAAGTAAACCCCATCCCAGCAAACATTAATGCTATAAGAAAAACGACTCCACTTTCAAAAAGTTGTTTATAAAGATCTTCAGTATTTGGCTTGCTTCAAAGAAAATATCCCCAAAATAGTCATATAGAGTATCATGAAAATATGAAATGTAGTGTTGTAAAAATAAAATAGATTATTAAAAAATATTTTCAGTTTTTTTGATTGATTTTTAATTCTGAACTTTCGGAATTAAACAAAAAAATTTGTAAGATTATATGGCAATAATATCTCGCTACATAGCCTTGGTGTCAGTTATAATTGTTTATTGACTTAATAATATTTTCAACATTTTGATCAGGTTTATACCAATTTTGCTGTTCAACATAGCGATCATAAAGTTTTCTTTGACACGCAAATTTATAATATTTATCATAATCAAAGTTAGTTAAAAAATCGAATTTATTTTCTGGGTTTAGTAGACCTAATTTTTGTTTCACTTTTTTTGTTAAATAAAAACGGAACATTTTTTGTAAAAAACTACAAACATATGAATAAGGGAAATAAAAAATTAAGTAAGTAATTATTTCAAACAAATGCATTAAAAAATACTTGTTAAAAATTTTCAAATAAAAAACTCTTAAAAAGTCACCATTATGACTTAAACTCAGTACAGAAACAAGTACAAAAAAAGGAAAGGGGTAGCTTATTAAGTAAAGTAAAACAAGAAAAAAATAATGTCTTCTTTTCTTGTTAGGGTTTAACCGATAAACTAAATAATAAAAAAGTCAAAAATACACAAGATTAGACAAAATCGGGATTATTGAAAATTTTTTTGGTATTTTAAGATTTAAAAATTTTTCAGCTCTTGACCAAAAGTTCATTTTATTAATTAACCTAAGGAAATAATTGTTTGGAAAAGATCTATTGTAGCTAATACAATTACAATTTTGGGGTTTACCCATCTTACCGGTTTTAGGGCAGCAGTTGCTGCTACTTGCACTTTTCTTAATCTACCCATTTGTTTCCATATTTCTCGCCCCGTTAATCCAAGACCAACATACGACGATACTCTGGAAAGAAGGTCAGGTAAATATATTCCTTTAATAGCATTTCAATTTTTGTCATACACAAGAGAATTATAAGCGTTTTTGTATTCAACTGAAAGCCATGTTAAGATCCCGCCTGCAATAGTGCTAGCAAATGCTGATCCCCACATTCAAATAACTCCATAAGCCACTGCAAGACCGTAATTTACAGCAGCAAGCGTGGCAGTAAGAATGTGTTCATGCAAAAGTTTATCCGCAAATTCTTTCATTTTTAAATTAGGAGAACTCTTAGAAGAAAAGGATTGAGGCTTAACAAGTAAATCTTGATTTTGAATCTTATCATTTTTTGAATTTTTTGAATTTTTTGAAGCGAATATTTTTTCAATATTATCGGCGGTAACACCTTTTTTTAGTAATTTTTCTTTAGCAAGTTTTTCCAAGTTTAAATTCGGGTTTTGTGAAACTTCATCGATAAAATCTTGAAAATCTTTTTCAAATTTTGAAAAATCCTTAATCTGTGCTTCAGTATTTTCGTTAGTAGAAGAAAAGGACTCGGCATTTTTTTGTCTTAAAGCCGAAATTACTTCCAGAGATTGGGATTTTAATACTTTAGAGAAAGTTATGTCAGATATATTTTTATGATTTTCAACAGTTTTTTCATTAATACTTAATATTAAAAAAGGTAAAGTAGCAACTGTTGTAAAGGTTGTTATTCCAAGGATAATTTTAAATTTGGATAATTTAAGCATTTAAAGCCTCCTTAAATTTGTAATTAAATAAAATTATATTATAATTATATTAAAAAGGCTGATCAAATCAATGTTACTTGTAAACTTTTTACCGTCTACTTTGATTTTCTTATTAAATTATTATCATATATATGTTTAAATTTGTCTAAAATCCACTGCAAAATGCAAAATTGGAATTTTTAACCCTTTAAATCAGTAATTTTGATGTATTTAAATTTATTCTCAACTGTGAATTTGTATTGTTTAATTTTGACACACCTTTTTGAATGTGTCAGATATTAATATGCTAATTAAAAAAATTAGGCAATAATTTTTTTAATTTTTTCAACAAGATCTTTGCTTCGAAAGCCAATTTCATCAAGAATGTCTTCTGCAGGAGCCGACATTCCAAAGGTATCATGACCAAAATTATATTTTGCATGTGCTTTTCAACCAAAAGTAGAAGCTAATTCAAGTGAAATTGCAAAATTTGGATCTCAAATTGGTGTGTTTTGTCAATTTGATAAAGAAATTAAATTGAGGTCTAATTCTTGAGTGACTTCTTTTGCTAGTCCTAACTCACTACCGGTGGCAATAATTGCTCATTTGGATTTAGTTTTTTGAGCTAAGTAGGCTCCAAGTTTGAAATTATCTTTTGATTCAGCAAATGATTTGATATTTTGGCGAGTTAAAATTATTGCACAAGGTTTATCTTTGCTTTCAAGAGCAAGTTCGTAAGCTCCTTTTAGTTCATTTTCATCACCAGGACGATAGACAGCAAAATTAGGAACTGATCTAAGCATTGCAAGTTGTTCAATTGGCTGGTGAGTCGGTCCATCTTCGCCAACCATTAAGGAGTCGTGAGTAAAAATGTAAGTTACTGGCAATTTCATTAATGATGAGAGTCTTAAAGCAGGCTTTAAATAGTCAGCAAAGACAAAAAATGTTGAAACAAAAGGACGTAAAACTGAATGAAGCGCAATTCCGTTTGCAATTGCACTCATTGCAAATTCGCGAACACCAAACATTAAGTTTCGACCTTGATAATTTTGGTCACTAAAATAACCATCTGAACCTTTTGCTTTTGTTGAAACTGATAAATCAGCTGACCCACCGATTCAATAAGGAACTTTTTTGGAAATATAATCAAGAATTAAAGACGAAGTTGCCCGGGTTGCCTGGTTTTTAGGAAGGTCTAAATCAATTTCCAAATTAATATTTTGCCCTTTTTGTAAAAATTCTTCAAGTTCTGGTGAAATTTTAAAAGCTTCTTTTTTAGCTTGAGTTCTTTTTACAAGTGTTTTTTGCCAATGTTTGCTAATTTCTGGGTCAAGATAAAAATCTTCTTCGTGTTTTCATTCAAGATTTCTCTTTAAATTAACAATGTCGCCTCCTAGTGGAGCACCGTGAACTTCGGTAGTGTTTTGTTTAGATGAACCTTGACCAATAACAGTTTTGATTTCAATAAAACTTGGTCTTCGGGAAGCTTTTGCCTTAGAAATCGCCCTGGAGATTAATTTTACATCATCTTTTGGCACCAATTGGTAAAATAAACCTTGAGATTCAATTCGTTGTTTCATATTTTCGCTAAAAACAACGCTTACTGGTGAGTCAAGTTGAATATCATTTGAGTCATACAAAACAATGAAATTTTTAAGTTTTAAATGTCCTGCTAGTGAAAGTGACTCATAGGAAATTCCCTCCTGAAGATCACCATCCCCGCAAATTACATAAGTGTAGTGGTTAATTTCTTTGAATTTTGCATTTAAATGTGACTGAGCAAGGGCAATTCCGACGGCCATTGTAATTCCTTGACCGAGTGGGCCAGTTGTCGCTTCAATTCCAACAGTGTGACCGTATTCTGGATGTCCAGGTGTTTTTGAATTTTTTTGCCGAAAATTCTCAAGATCTTCTTTTTTTAATAAACCTAAACTATATAAAAGTGAATAATAAAGCGAAGATGCATGACCTGCAGACAAAACAAAACGGTCGCGATTAATTCAATGTGGATCACTGATGTCAAAATTTATATGATCACGAAAAAGAGCATAAATCATTTTTGAAGCACTAATTGCAACACCAGGGTGACCAGAATTTGCCTTGTTTATTGCTTCGTTACTGTGAATTCTTAGAGAATTTACACTTAACTCTTCAAGATGTTTAAACTTTTTTTTGAATTTATCAACTTTTTCTTTTGATTCCAATTCTGCTGCATTAGTTATTTTAGTGTCGTTATTCATTTTATTGTCCTCCTCTTGAAACGTATTTTCCTTCTTCAGTTGAGACTACTATAATTTCGTCTTCTTTAATAAATAAAGGAACATCAATTTCAAAACCAGTTTCTAATGTTGCTCTTTTTGTTGGATTTGTTGTTGTATTACCTTTTACGGCATCAAATGTTGAGGCAACTTTTAATTCAATTTTTGGCGGAAGTTCAATATCTAAAATTTCATCATTAAATTTACGCAATTTTACCTTAACACCTTCAGATAAAAAATTGAGTTCTCAGGCTATTTTTTCATTATCAATACTAATTTGCTCATAAGTTGAATCATCCATTAAAACACTATTTTGACCTTCATTATAAAGAAATACCATTGTAATTTTGTCAATTCGAGCTTTTTGAACTCTTTCACCACCTGAAAATGTTTTGATAGTGGTTGCTCCTGAGCGAAGATTTTTAACTTTTGCTTTTACGTTTGCTTGTCCGCGACCTTGTTTTGAATGTTGTGCTGAAATTACGACAAAAATTTCACCTTCAAATTCAAAGGTGATTCCAGGTCGAAATTCATTAACATTAATCATCTTACCGCCTCCTAAACTTGAAATAATAGCTATTATACCATAAAATTGCATTTTAAAAAGCGATTAAATTTAAAAATATAAAGTATATTAAAATTTAAAACAGCAAAAAATACTATAAAAACAAGTTTAGTAATTTATATGCTTTTTTGAGTGTGTTCCTGAGTTTTACAGTTTAATGGCAAAAATTCACTTTTTAGTAAATACAAATACGAAAAATACCGGTAAATCTGTGTTTTTTGACTTAAACTCTTAATTTTTATTATTCTAAAATTAACCCTTTGCAAAAAAAAAAAAAAATGTTTGGTCTAAAATAAAATTATGTTATAATAACTATCACTTAAGAATAATTAATAAATATGGATTTTAGAATTAAGGGGAATTAGTTATGTTTTTTGTGTAAAAAATCAAAAAATGCGAATTATCCATTATATTTTAAATATGATGGAATGCCTTAAATTTATCCGTTTAGAAATCTTTAAATTTAGGGCTTTTGGTTATTGTTCTTTCAAAACTTCATATGTTTTTTTAGGCTCAATTTAAATAAAATGAGTTTTCTATTTGCATTGAGTTTAAATAGTAGTTGTGTTTTTTATGATTTTTGTCAGTGTTTTAACTAAAAAAGGTAGTTTAAATATTTCATATTTTGGTTTTTAAGTTAAAAACGCCGTAAAACCGGACACTTTTTTAAGATTATCTCATCAAACTGGGAAACTCGGGACAAACACTATAAAAACAAGTTTAGCAATTTATATGCTTTTTAAGGTATTTTTTTAAAAAATTTGGTTGAATATAAACCTAACTACAAAACGGAAAAAATTTTATCTGTTTAGTATTTTTAATTGATTTTTAATGATATTTTAAATTAAAAATCAATTAAAAAAGTTGAAAAATGCTATAAATTACAAGCTTTTTTAAAATATTATGTTTTTAACTACTCCAAATACAAAGTAACGTAAATAAGACACAAAAGATAATACAAACTGTAAGTGTCAAGCAAAAAATCGTTGAAAATGTGATTAATAAAGTCATCAGGGGTTTTTATTGATGTTGGAAAATCAACATACATAAAATTTCAGTCGCATTTGTATGTAAAATAGATCGCATTTCCTGAAGACTCAATGGTAACATTCAAAACTTTAACGCCATCACGGTCAGAATATCTTTTTAGTGAAAGTTCCATTGCAAGCGGTGTATACATTTTTCGGATTTTCAATCTGTCACTGGAGTGTGGATTAAAAACCTTGTTAAATTCTTCGTTTTCAAGTTTGATTTTGTCTTTTTGAGAAAGTCAGCCACTTGGTTTTAAAAGCTTAAAATCAAATGCCTTTTCACCTAAAATTGAAGTATCAATTTTTAAAATTCCAGTAAAACTTTGCTTTGTTATAGTTTCTTTTTTTCTTCTTTCTTCTCATTGTCAGTGGACATTTGTAAAACTAACATGGAATTTTTCATCAATCAATAATTCTTTCAGAGGTCTAACTTCACTAATTCAAGCCTTTGATGAGCCAATGATTTGAACAGGAGTAAGATTGCTAATTTCATTTTTTGAAATTAGAATGTTGTTGCTAGGTTGGTCATTAAAACCTAAATAATCCATTCCTTTATCTAAAATTGAAAAGGCAGTTTTGTAAGCATCTTCTGGTCTAAAATTATCTATGACATCTTTTGAAACTTCATTGGTGATTTTCCTAATTTCTCTTTTTTTGATTACTAAGTAAAAAGTAGAAGCAATTGCAATTATTCCGGAAATAACTGCAAAAATGATGCCACCAATCACTAGCTTGTATTTGATAGCAACATAAATACCAGCCGAAGTTAAAATGTATGAAATTAACGAGACAATATCAAGTTTTTTTGCCACTCTTTGTATTCCAGCAAGTTTTTCAAGAGTCTTTAAATGTTTTTTCTTGATAATTTCGTCTAATTTAGGCCGAAATTCCTCTTTTGCCTTGTTTTTATAGTCTTCAAATTTAAAATAATCACTTATTATTTTCATTTTTACTCCTTGATTCAATTTTAAAAGGAATTATTATAAAAATACTCTTTTTTTCCAACTTTTTAGTTATTTTTCAATAAAAATAGCTAAAAAGTGCTATAAATTACAGGGTTTTTTGAAAATATTATGTTTTTAACTAATCTAAATACAAAGTAGCGTAAATAAGAGACAAAAGATAATACAAACTGTAAGTGTCAGTCAAAAAATCGTTGAAAATTCGATTAATAAAATGATCAGGGCTTTTTATTGACCTAGGAAAATTAAAATACATAAAATTTCAGTTGCAGCTGTAAGTAAAATAGATCGCATTTTGAAAGGATTGAATGGAAATATCGGAAACTTTAACACCATTACGGTCAAAATATCTTTTTAGCGAAAGTTCCATTGCAAGCGGTGTATACATTTTTCTGATTTTCAATTGATCATTTGATACTGGTCTAAAAACTTTGTTAAATAATTGGTTTTCAAGTTTGACTTTGTCTCTTTGAAAAGGTCAGCCGCCTGCTTTTAAAAGTTTAAAATTAAATGCTTTTTCGCCCAAAATTGAAGTATCAATTTTTAAAAATCCAGTATAACTATGCCTTATCACAGTTTTAACTTTTCCATCTTCGTCTTCTATTTCTTCTTCTCATTCTCAGTGGATATTTGTAAAGGCAACATGGAATTTTTTATCAATTAATAATTGTTTGACAGGTCTAACTTCGCTAATTCAAGCATCTGCTGAGCCAATAGTTCCTGCAGGAGTAAAATTTCTAACTTCATTTCCTGAAATTAGAAAATTGTTGTTTAGTTGGTCATAAAAACCTAAATAATCCATTCCTTTATCTAAAATTGAAAAGGCAGTTTTATAAGCATCTTCTGGTCTAAAATTAACTATGGCGTCTTTTGAAATTTCATTTGTGATTGACCAAATTTCCTTCTTTTTCATTCAAAAGTAAAAAGCAGAGAAAAAAGCAATTATTCCCGGAATAATTGCAAAAATTAAGGTAATATATGCAACTTCGGCCAAGGAAATACTAAGAACAATAATAAAAGTTAAAAATAATGAAATTGAAAAAATAATGATAAGTTTTTTTGAATCTTTTTGTAATACAGCAATTTTTTGAAGTGAGCTTGAATTTCTTTTCTTGACAATTTCATCTAATTTGGGAAGAAATTCCTCTTTTGCCTTGTTTTTGTAGTCCTCAAATTTAAAATAATCACTTATTATTTTCATTTTTACTCCTTGGTCAATTTTAAAAGGGATTATTATAAAATACTCTTTTTTTTCCACTTTTTTAGTTGTTTTCCAATTAAAATAACTAAAAAACGCTATAAATTACAAGGTTTTTTTGTTTTTTATTTATAAAGTCAAAGTTTTTTTAGACTTTTAAAATGTAGTTTATTCCCGAGTTTCCCAGTTTTAAGACAAAAATTCACTTTTTAGTGAATATAAATATGAAGAAACACCCGTAAATCGGTGTTTTTTTAATGTAAAACCTTAATTTTATAAGTAGCATTTGGTAGCATTTTAAGTAATTTTATGGTATAATTATAAATTATGAAAAAACAAAAATTAACTAAGTTGGTTTAGTATCGATGTTGCAAAAATTAAGACAACCCGAGTTTCCCAGTTTTAAGACAAAAATTCACTTTTTAGTGAATATAAATATGAAGAAACACCCGTAAATCGGTGTTTTTTTAATGTAAAACCTTAATTTTATAAGTAGCATTTGGTAGCATTTTAAGTAATTTTATGGTATAATTATAAATTATGAAAAAACAAAAATTAACTAAGTTGGTTTAGTATCGATGTTGCAAAAATTAAGACAAAGGGTTGAATTTAACACTTTAGATCAGCAAATTATATTTAAAAAACACGATGGTGTCCCTAGCGATCCAAACATTTGAAATAGATATGATTTTTACTTTGATATCTTAATAAATCACTAATAAAATTGTAACCAACTTTTACCAAAAAACTTAAAAAAGTCCCTAAAACCGGATACTTTTTTAAAATTACCTTATGAAACTGGGAAACTCGGGAAAATTAACTAAGTTGGTTTAGTATCGATGTTGCAAAAATTAAGACAAAGGGTTGAATTTAACACTTTAGATCAGCAAATTATATTTAAAAAACACGATGGTGTCCCTAGCGATCCAAACATTTGAAATAGATATGATTTTTACTTTGATATCTTAATAAATCACTAATAAAATTGTAACCAACTTTTACCAAAAAACTTAAAAAAGTCCCTAAAACCGGATACTTTTTTAAAATTACCTTATGAAACTGGGAAACTCGGGAGTTTTTTTAGACTTTTAAAATGTAGTTTATTATTAGTTTGGCTAACCAAAATTAGTGAACTAATCTAATTAAAATTAATATAAAAAAATAAGACAAATAATCTCAAAAAAATCTAAAGAATTAATTTAAGCAAATATTTCTTAGATTTAAAAGGACATTATTTGTCTAAAAGTGTGTTTTTTAAATTTTATATTGTTTGAATTGTAAATTTATTGAGAAATTATGTCTGTTTTTAGGATGCTTTTTTACGTGTTTAATTTTTAATAAGAAATTAAAAATCTTTGAATGATACATCTTGACGATTTTGGTTGCTTGTGCTAAACATTGGGTAGGTTGTTAAATTCATCGAAGATGCAACAATTGAAGAAGGAAAAACAAAAATTTCGGTGTTAAAAGAATTAACATTGCTATTATAAAGTCGTCTTGCAGCCGCCAATTCTCTTTCTAAATAGGAAGTTTGCTCAATTAATTCTTGATAAATTTTTGATGCTTGCAATTCTGGGTAATTTTCACTTACTGCAATTAGTCTACCAAATAATGAATTGTTTAAATTTTCAATTTCTTGGGCATTTTCTATGTTTGATTTTAAACTTCGTAATCTTGTAATATCGCTTAAAATTGATTTTTCATATTCACGATAGGAACGAACTTGGTCAGCTAATTTCAATAAAGTTGCACTACGTTGCTCAAGTTGAACCTCGATTGTACCTGCTGATTCATTGATTAAATTCTGTTGACGCATAAAATTATTTTTTTGCGAAATGTAATAAATCGGACCAATAAATAAAAATAGAGTCCCTAAAGTTCAAAATGCAACTTTAGCCGCCGTTGAAACAGTCGGTTTTTTGGAGTCATTATCAATTCGAGGTTCAAATCCTTCGATATTTCCAGCATTTTTAGGGTTGTATAAATTTGACATTTTTTTCCTTTAAATATTAATTAAATTACAAATTATACCATATTTTTTTTCAAAAACATCATATTTTTAACTAATCCAAATACAAAGTAACGTAAATAAGACACAAAAGATAATACAAACTGTAAATGTCAAGCAAAAAATCTTTGAAAATGTGATTAATAAAGTCGTCCGCCGTTTTTATGTGTGTTGGAAAATCAACGTACATAAAATTTCAGTCACATCTGTAAGTAAAATAGATCGCATTTCCTGAAGATTCAATGGTAACATCCCTAACCTTAACACCTTCACGGTCAAAATATCTTTTTAGCGAAAGTTCCATTGCAAGCGGTGTATACATTTTTCTGATTTTAAATCTGTCACTGGATTCTGGATTAAAAACCTCGTTAAATTCTTCGTTTTCAAGTTTGATTTTGTCATTTTGAGAAAATCAGCCCCTTGGTTTTAGAAGTTTAAAATCAAATGCCTTTTCACCTAAAATTGAAGTATCAATCTTTAAAATTCCAGTAAAACTTTCCCTTATCACAGTTTCTTTGTTTCTTCATTCTTTTCATTGTCAGCGGACATTTGTAAAACTAACATGGAATTTTTCATCAATCAATAATTCTTTCAGAGGCCTAAGTTCACTAATTCAAGCCTTTGATGAGCCAATTATTTCAACAGGAGTAAATCTGCTAATTTCATTTTTTGAAATTAGAATGTTGCTAGCTTGGTGATTAAAACCTAAATAATCCATTCCTTTATCTAAAATTGAATAGGCAGCTTTGTAAGCAACTTCTGGCTGAAAACTATCTAGGACATCTTTTGAAACTTCATCGGTGATTTTCCTAATTTCCCTTTTTTTGACTCCTAAATAAAAAGTAGAAGCAATTGCAACTATTCCGGGGATAACTGCTAAAATGATACCACCAATTCCTAGCTCGTAACTGAGAGCAACAAACATAGCAATCACAGTTAAAACGAATGAAATTGACGAGACAATATTAAGTGTTTTTGCCACACCTTGTATTCCAGCAAGTTTTTCAAGAGTAGTTGAATGTTTTTTCTTGATAATTTCGTCTAATTTAGGCCGAAATTCCTCTTTTGCCTTGTTTTTATAGTCTTCAAACTTAAAATAATCATTTATTATTTTCATTTTTACTCCTTGGTTCAATTTTAAAAGGAATTATTATAAAATACTCTTTTTTAATCCACTTTTTAGTTATTTTCCAATAAAAATAGCTAAAAAGTGGCTAAATTAGTGAAAAATTCAGTCAGCTAGTTTTTTTATCTATTGTTTTGATTTTACCATTTTTATCAATTTTTTCTAGTAATTTATTAGTAATTATTGCACTTTTTCCTTTGATTTTACAATAAATATACCATGTAAATTTTCAAAATCCAAAAATATAAAATTTTTTTGCACTTTTGCATTAATAATTTAAAAATTAATAGTATAATATTGTAATTTCAAATTTAAATTAAGGCGTCTGTAAAATCTTATTGCTTTATTTAAATTCTTTGTTTTTCAAAGCAAAAAAATAAAAAACAGACCAAGAAAGGAAAAAAATGTTCAAAAATATAAAAAAAATTGCAAAATTAAGGCTTCTTCCAATAGCTTCTGTGCTGCCAGTTTTTATTGTCTTATCATGCCAACACAATAACCAAACAGCTCCTGAAACTAAAAAAGGTTCCCAATCTAGCCAAGAAGACAAAACTAAACCAGTAAAAATGGACACTCAAAAAGAAAAAACAACAACTAGAAAAACCAATCAAACAATCGACTTTCATTCTGCTCCATTTAATATTCCAAAAAAAGATAATGTCAAAACTCGAACCTTATTATTTCCAGCTGCAAGAAGTGAAAATAGGCTAAATAGTCAAGGTGTTTTCCGTTTCCAATTGCATCACTCACCGGTAAAAGGAGTTACAGGAAAATGAAGTGCCTATGCTAGTGAGGTAAAATCATTAAATGACAATACTTTAGTTGATCCTTTGAAAGTTAAGGTGGCTCGTACAACCGCAATTGAAGGTGATAATATTGAATTTCCGTTAGTTTTTAACTGAGATGAGCAAGATCAAAAACTAGAAAAAGGTAAATTTTACACATTTATTTTCTGAAAAGATGATGGTTCAGAAAAAATTGTTTTTAAACCAGAACATGTTGAAAATAGTAGAGATACTTTTCAAGCAATTGAGTAAAATTTCAAAGTTTTTAAAGATAAAAGCCGCATTTAGCGGTTTTTATTTTTGCAAAAAATAAGGAAAATTAAATTCTGAGTTTGACAGTTTGATGGCAAAAATTCACTTTTTAGTGAATGTAAATATGAAAAAATACCGGTAAATAAACTAGGGCAAAGAAAATTAACAGTTTAATATTATTATAACATCATAGCATATTGCTGTGGTGTTTTTCAATTTAAAATCGATTGAATTCTATAATTGTTGTATCAAAATATATAATCTGCAATTATTTTTTTCAGATCTTCAAAAGTTATTTTACTGTAGTTTAACTCGTTTAAGCATTCACTTTTTATAATTGAAAATCAATATTCAGCCTCCCTATTATCCAAAGAATTTCCTATGCGAGACAACGAAACAGTTCCTCCCATTTTATTTATTTTGTCAATATAGACTTTTGAAGTGTATTGAAATCCATGGTCTGAATGAATAACAAAATCTTTATCTATAGTCCTGAATGTCTTTATATTATCCATAACTAAATTAAGATCATTGCTTAGTGATAATTTAAAATCTCTGATTTTTTTAGTTTTATGCTCAATTATCACAGACAAAAATACATGGTTTTCCTTAACATCTCTGGGAGCTTTTATATATGTAACATCAGTAGCAAAAATATTTCTATTTAATTTATCATTGTAGTCGCGTTTAACAATATCCGGAAGTGCGAATTTGGTGTTCTTAATTTCGCTCTTTCTTCTTCGTTTTCTAATTTTGCATACTAAATTCAATCTTTTTAAATGTCTTCCAAGAGTTCGAGGGTGAATGTCAATATTATATTTCATAGAAATATAAGCACTCAACCTTAGGCGACCATATCTACCTTTGTTGTCAAGAAAGGATTTTTTAATTATTGCGTCATTTTTGTGCTCCTTTACTTTTATAACTCTAGTTTTAGATTTTGCCACTGATTGTCTGCATACATTAAAAATTTTTGCAGATTTGCTGTAGGGAATATTTAGTGTTTTGGCTTCACTAAGTTTTCCTGATTTTGATTTATCTTTGTTGGTTTCGTAATATCTCTTAGCTATTTCTATTAATTCTTGTTTTGTAAATTCGTTTCAATCGGGTTCAATTTGTTTTTTAGGTTTGCCACTCCCTGGCTTTCTTCTTGCACCCTTTTTATCTAATAATTGGTCTTGCATACCATTATTATAATATCTAATAATTTTTTTGATTCTTCGAACTAGTTGATCTCTGGTTATAAAATTTGTATCTGGCGAAATATCATTAATATAATTTATTGTTTTTTTTAATCCAAATTCATTGTAAATTTTATAAATCATATCAAACTCGTCTTTTTTAAAGTGTCTTGACATTAGTATTCTCCTTTTTGTTGCATTTGAAAATTTAAAAAAGCTAACACTTTGAGTGCTAGCTTTCTCCTAAAATCGGACAAAAAAAGCCAACACCTTAGTGTTACTTTTCTTTGTCCTAGTTTAAAATCAGTGTTTTTTGACACTACAATCTTAATCTTTATTATTTTAAAATTACCATTCTGCAAAAAAAAAAAAAATGCTTGGCATAAAATAAAATTATGTTATAATAAACTTCACTTAAGAATAATTAATAAATTTTGATATTGAATTAAGGGGGAATTAATTATGTTTTTGCCATAAAAAAATCAGAAAATGCGAATTTTTCCATTATATTTTTAAATATGATGGTATGCCTTAAATTTAACCGTTTAGAAATCACCAAATTTAAGGTTTTTAGTTATTGTTCTTTCAAAACTTCATATGTTTTTTTAGGCTCGCTGCAAATAAAAACGAGTTTTCTATTTGCATTGAGTTTAAATAGTAGTTGTATTTTTTGATGGTTTTTGCTGTTTTATCCATAAATTGATTTTTGCCAGTGTTTTAAAATAGGTAATTAACTTTTACTAAAAAAGTTAAAAAAGTGCCCAAAAAATGGACACTTTTTAAGATTATCTCAACAAACTGGCAAACTCGGGTAAAACAAGAAAAAATTAAATTATTTTGTTTATTAAAATTAGTGCATTTTCTGCTTGGAATTCAATTGGTTTTTCAATTTGTCCTGATATTAATATGGCATCAAATGGCTTAAAAGGAGCATCATTAATTTTTCCATGACCAGAAATTATAATAATTTCGTACCAAAAAACATCATTTTGGGGAAAAAGTAAAAATTTTTGGTTAATTTTTACTTTTTCAAGGTTAAAAAATTTATTTTTAACTAGTGATTGTTGACTTTTTTTGTTGTCATGAATAATTTTTGGACTTAATTTTGGATTTATTGCTACCTTTGCAAGTTCAAAATGAAGTTCTCTTTTTTGTCCGTTAGTGTCAAGTCGGTCAAAGTCAAAAATTCGAAAAGTTAAGTCTGAATTTTGCTGAATTTCATAAACAAGGGCGCCTTGTGGAATAGAATGAATAAGTCCGGCGCTAATATAGGCGAAATCATTTTTTTCAAGATTACAAAAATTACAGTGTTTGTCGATATTTTCGTTGTTAATTTCTGTAATTTTCTCAGCAAAATCATTTGATTTTGCACCAATTATAAAAGGATCATCGCCTTTGTTTAGCACAAGTCAAGCCTCATCTTTGCCAAAAGAATTCAATTTTTTTGCTAATTTATTATCAGGATGAACTTGGAGACTCAGTTTTTGACCAGCATCAATAATTTTATGAAGATTTGGGTAAGTTTTATGTGGATAAAAGCCAAAAAATTTGCGGTTTTGGGCAAAAAATTCGTCTAAATTTTGCCCACTAACACGCGAAATACCGTGTTTTTGTGCTGAAATTAGTCAGAGTTCGCCAATTTTTTGGCTAGATTTTAACTGATTTTGTAAATTTTGCCCCGCTCATAAAGTATTTTTTTGGTATGGTTCAACAAAAACAAAATAATCTTTCATTTAGTTAGACTGACCTAATTTTTTGTTAAAAACATCATTTCCGATAAATGCTGATAAAATAAGTCCTAAAATTCCCATAACTAGTAAAAATACGCCATAAACAAAACCTTGACTTGGTAGTGCTTCTTTTTTTGCAATTGTTGCGTTAATAAATTCTTGGTGTGCGGTAATATTTAAACTAATAAGGATAATTCCAAAAATAAGGACAGCTAAGGCCAAAAAAATCACAATATAAAAGAGTTTTTTATTATCTATTTTCTTAATTTTCATTATTTAGCTCCTTTTTTGTGATTTTTTCGTGCTAAATTGCTAAAAATATTAAAGTTACGATCCTTTCAAAGCCCATAAATTAGTGCAGTAGTAAAACTTCCGACAATAACTGACAAGAAGAAAAAGGCAATTCCAAGGCCAATTCCGTGTTTTATTGAACCAACAGCACCAAGAATTGCAACAATTGGTCCGCCATGTCCGGCTTGATTTGTAACAGCAAGAAGTCCAGCAAGTCCACCAGCAACTGCTGAACCGATAACATTAGCACTAATTACCCGTTTTGGATCAGCGATTGCAAAAGGAATAGCACCTTCAGAAATTCCAATAAATCCCATTATTATTGCTGAAAGTCCGAGTGATTTTTCTTCTTTTGTAAATTTTCTCCGTCAAATTAAGGTTGTAATTCCCATTCCAATTGGCGCAACCGGTATTGCAGCTGCCATCATTCCCATTGGTTCATAAACTTGAGTTGAAACTAGCGCTGTTGAGGTTAAAAAAGCAACCTTATTTACTGGACCACCCATGTCAAATCCTGCCATTCCACCAAGTAAAAGACCTAGAAGAAAGGCAACACCAAGGCCAATTCCGTCTTTGTTTTCAAAAACATGCTTTAATCCAGCGATTAATTTGTCAAGCACTCAACCAATAGGAGCACCAATTAAGAAAATTACGACTAATGATCAAAATAGACTGACTCCAATTGGAATTACAAAAATTGGTAAAATTGCGCTTAAAGATTTTTGAATTTTTAGGGAGTTAATAAATTTAACACTGTAACCAACAAGAATTCCAAAAATTACCGCACCAATAAATCCCATCGGTGTTTGAACAGAAATTCCGCCAATACCATAGAATAAATCGTTCGTATTACCGACAGTTGCAACAATAAATCCTGGTGCAAGAGCGGCCCGTCCGGCAATTGAGTAGGCAATGTAGCCACCTAAAACACCGATCATTAATTTAAAGGCAATTACCCCAATTTCGAGCATTCATCAGAGAAAATCACCTTTTGGCGCTGCCTCAGCATTTCCATAAATGGCTTTTCCAATTCCTAGCGAAAGGGCGATCATAATTCCACCAAAGACAACATAAGGAATCATGTATGAAATTCCGGTAATAATATGTTTAACAATGCTAGTTCGATTTTCCTGATTTTGGGTTTGTTTTTTTTGTTTGTTATGTAAAATTGGTGCTTTTTTTGCTTTTTGGATTACATCTTCAGTTTCATGGATTGCGGCTTTAGTGCTTGTAAAATAGACCTTTTTTTGGTCAAAAATTGAGCTGTCAATTTCAAGATCACTGGCAACTATGACAAATTCGGCCTCTTCAATATCTTCTTTTGTTAAAACATTTTTAGGACCAACTGACCCTCGAGTTTCAATTTTAGGGATATAGCCATTTTGTTTTAGTCCCATTTCTAATTTTTCAGCTGCTAAATAAGTGTGAGCAATTCCAACGGTACAAGATGTGATTCCAACAACTTTTTTTGCATTTATGGGAATTTTTTGGGAATTTGTCTCGTGATTTTCCACTTGATCTTTTTCAAAAATAAACTTTGAAATGCTATTAAAAATAACATTTTCATCTTTGGATAAAATTATTTCTTTAATTTCGGGATTAAGAATAATTCGTGCAACTTTTGCCAAAATTTCAACTTGATTTTGTTCAAAACCAGACTTTGGCAACAAAATGCAAAAAATAAATTTTGCCTTAGAATCATCAAAATTTTGCCAATCAAGCCCAGATTTTAGACTTAAAAACAGCAGGGCCGGTTTTTCAATAGCGCTACTTTGAGCATGAGGGATTGCAAAATTTGACTCAAGTCCAGTAGAGATTTCATTTTCACGAGCCAAAAGATCGTCAAAGATTTTATTTTTTTCAGTTCCAATTCCAAGATTGACTGCTTTTTGAGCAATAAATTCAAAAACTTCTTCTTTTGAATTAAGATCTTGGTCTAAAAAAATAAAATCTTTAGAAAAAATACTCATAAAAACCTTCCTTTCTTTTAATTTTATATACTTAAATAATCCATTATTTAGTTAAAAATAAAAGAAAAATAAAAAAATTTTTGCAAATTTGAAGTTTTTTATGAATGTTTTTCAACTACTCGTTTCATTCTTTAAGAATTTCAAGGTTTTTCTTGTAATTTTCTTCGTATTGCTCAGAAATTAAATTAGCAACACTGAAAAAAATAACATCAGAAATAAATTGTTGGTTAATTTTCGATGAGATCGAAATAAAACGGTTTTTTTGCTCGAGTGTTTGGTAAAAAATTAAATTTTTTTTGGGAATATCGATTTGTTTTTTTGCTGTTATTACAATAAAATTGTCGTTATTTTCAATAAACTTTTTAATAACAAAATTAATTTCCTTTGTTTTACAAGATTTTGAAAACAAAATTTTTAAGGCTTGAGATTGAACACTAACTAATAAAAAATTATGAAAATCACGAAAACTAACTGAATTTAGTCCTAATTTTTGCAAATTAATCGCTAGTTCGCTGGCCCCAATTGAAGAAGAACCAGCCCCATAGATAAAAATTTTTTTGCTCTCGATAATTTTACGGGCAAAATCCTGTATTTTTTCAAGATCAACAAGCTCTAATGTTTGAACTAATGAATTATGATAATATTTATAAAGTTGTTCGATAATTAGCTTGTTTTTATCTGTTTTTTGCTGATTTTTAACTTTATTTGAAATTTGTTCTGAATTAAGGAATAAATAATAAACATGAAACTGCATTTCTTTAAAGCTCGAAAAGCTTAATTTTTTTGCTAAATTTGAAATGAGCGTTATTGAAGATTGGGTTTTATTTGCTAATGATTTTAGATTGGACTGATAGAAAAATTGTGGATTTTCCTCTGCCAATTTAATAATAATTTTTTCAGTTTTAGTTAGAGATTCAACAATTTTTTCGTCAAAGAAAACACTTTTCATAAAAATTAATCTACTTTACTTATAAAATAAAAAATGAACAAGTCCTGTTTTTTTGACTTAAAAAACAGGACTTGTTAAGTGAGAAAATTAAAAAAATACTATAAATTCTTAGGCTTTTTCCTGAATTGGGCCTAGGCCGATTAGATCGCCTTTTTCAATAAAACTAATTGAAGCACCACCACCAGTTGAAACATGACTAAAAGCATCACCTAATTTTTCAGCTTCGATTGCGGCAACTGAATCACCACCACCAATTACGCTGTAGCAATTTTCAAGTTTTGAGATTACTTTCGCAATTTCACGAGTTCCGGTGGCAAAATTAGAAAACTCAGCAACACCAAGAGTCCCATTTCACAAAATAGTTTTTGCATCTTTTAAATGTGATTCAAATAATTTTATAGTCATTGGACCAATATCTAAACCTTCAAGGTGATCTGGAATTTCAAGTGGATTTTTTTCGTTATAAACTGGGGCTACATCTTCAAATGTTTCAGACAAAGCAGCATCAAGCGGTAAAATTAATTTATCAGTGTACTTTTTAATTAAACTTAGGGCTAAATCAATTTTGTCTTCTTCAACAATTGACTTTCCAATTTTGTATCCAAGGGCTTTTTTGAATGTATAGCCCATTCCTCCACCAATTAAAACTTTGTCAGCTTTTTCAAGTAGAGTTGAAATTATCCCGATTTTGTCAGAAATTTTTGCCCCACCAATAATTGCATAAAAAGGTTTTTCTGGTTCAAAAACAATTTTTGATAGTGCATCAAGTTCTTCTTTTACAAGATAACCAATTGCTGACTCTTTGATGTGAGTTGCAATTCCGACATTAGATGCATGAGCACGGTGAAGTGTTCCAAAGGCGTCATTTATAAAAACATCACCTAATGAAGCTCAGTATTTTCCAAGTTCTGGATTATTTTTTGATTCAGCTTTGTTTTCAAGATCTTGGAATCTTGTGTTTTCAAGCACTAAAATTTGTCCGTTTTCAAGTTGATCAATTGCTTCTTCAACTTCTTTGCCTCGGTTTTGAGCAACAAATTTGACTTCTTTTTGTGAAATTTTAGCTAATTCTTCGGCAACAATTCGTAGTGACTTTTTTTTCAAATCTTCAGGGGTTTTAACCCTACCAAGGTGTGATAAAATTATAAGTTTACCACCATCAGTAACAATTTTCTCAATGGTTTTTAAACTCGCGGTAATTCTTTTTGTTGAAGTAATTTTCCCTTCAAGAATTGGAACATTAAAATCAACACGTAAAAGAACTTTTTTATTAAAAAATTTAATTTCATCAATAAATTTTTTAGTTTTATAGGTTGGTATCATTCTTTATTATTTTCCTTTAAAAAAAATTAATGTTACGCTTAGAATTATAAACTAATAAATTAATATATCTAAAAAAACTGTAAATAAATTTTGTTTTATGAATTTATAGCTTTTTTGTCTTATGCCGATTTTATTTAATATTCTGCAAAAAAAAAAAAATGCTTGGTCTAGGAAAAAATTATGTTATAATAATCCTGACTAAGAATAAATTAATAAATTTTGTGTTGAATTAAGGGGGAATTACTTATGTTCTTTGGCTAAAAAATCAGAAAACGCGAATTTTCCGTCATATTTTTAAATATGATGGAATGCCTTAAATTTAACCGTTTAGAAATCTATAAATTTAGGGCTTTTGGTTATTGTTCTTTCAAAACTTCATATGTTTTTTTAGGCTCAATGTAAATAAAAATGAGTTTTCTATTTACGGGTGTGTTCATAATCTTGTGTTTTAAATTTTTATGGATTTTTCAAATAGAATGTAATCTAATTTAATTTTACATTATTTAACCGATTAGGGAAAATAATTTCTAATTGTTTTTTAATCATGAATCAATTTCTTACCTTTTGTCATTTTGTAGATGCGTTTTGGAGAGTTAAATAAGTTATTTTTGAAAGGTAATTTACACTTTGAATTCCGCCTTTTGTTTTTGTATTTTTCCTAATTATTCTATTCATTGACTCAATTAAATTTGTCGTATAAATTGCTTGCCTCAATTCATATGGATATTTAAAAAATGTCGTTAGTTCAACGAAATTTGTATACCAAGACTTGATAATTGAAGGATATTTTTGGCCTCATTTTTCCGCAAATTTATCAAGATTTTGCATTGCAAATTCTTGATTAGCCGCTTGATAAATCTTTTTCATATCAAGGACAAACTCTTTTTTGTCTTTGTTAGAAACTTTTAAAAGCGAGTTTCTAATTTGGTGAACAACACATTTTTGAACATCTGTTTGCGGGAAAACCGCTTCAATTGCTTGACTAATTCCGCTTAGATTATCGCAAGAAATTATTAGAACATCTTCCAGCCCGCGAGTTTTTAGTTCGTTAAAAACATCAAGTCAATTACTTGCTGATTCGGTATTTTTAATCCAAAATCCCAGTGCTTTTTTATTTCCGTCCCAATCAATTGCAAGAATAAGATAAAGTGATTTTTTGACAAAAACACCGTTTTCTTTAACATTAAAAAACATCCCATCAATGTACAAAATTGGATAGGAATTCTCAATTTTTCGCGATTTTCACTTTTCAATTTCAGGCAATAATTTGTCAGTAACTGAAGAAATTCAGGCATTACTTATTTCTTTTTTATAGATACTTTTTATTGTGTTAACAATATTTTCATATGACATTCCTGATGCAAAAAGTGAAAACACTTGCTCTTCGATATCGCCTAAGGGTGTGTTCATAATCTTGTGTTTTAAATTTTTATGGATTTTTCAAATAGAAATGTAATCTAATTTAATTTTACATTATTTAACCGATTAGGGAAAATAATTTCTAATTGTTTTTTAATCATGAATCAATTTCTTACCTTTTGTCATTTTGTAGATGCGTTTTGGAGAGTTAAATAAGTTATTTTTGAAAGGTAATTTACACTTTGAATTCCGCCTTTTGTTTTTGTATTTTTCCTAATTATTCTATTCATTGACTCAATTAAATTTGTCGTATAAATTGCTTGCCTCAATTCATATGGATATTTAAAAAATGTCGTTAGTTCAACGAAATTTGTATACCAAGACTTGATAATTGAAGGATATTTTTGGCCTCATTTTTCCGCAAATTTATCAAGATTTTGCATTGCAAATTCTCCTAAATAGAAGATAAGAATGCAACATATGGTATAATAATATTATTGTTGCATTTTTTTATTTAGGAAGTATCATGGAAAAAAGAAAATTTAAACATTTTAGTTTCGAAGATTTAGTAAAAATTGAGTTTTTATTGCAGAACAATAAAAGTATTAGATATATCGCTAAACAACTTAATGTTGCACCCTCAACTGTCTCAAGAGAAATTAAAAGAAATCTAAATGAATATGGAATTTATGAAGCTAATTTGGCAATAACAAAAAGACGAAAAAGATATTATCATAGGTATTATTTTAGATTTGTTGAACTAGGAAAATACGAGGAATTTAGCAAAATTTTTGCAGTAAAATATGACAAAAAAGTTCATGGAGTTAAAGCGACATATTTTTATATAGCGGAAAATTTTCCGAACATTGAAAGACCTTCTTTAAAGACTGTTTTTAACTGAATCAAAACTAATAAATGGGTAATAGTTAGGAGTGACAGACTCAGACAATATTACAAAAAAGGTGGAAAAAGAACCAGAAATGTCGTGCAAAGATTAGTTCCATCAGGTTATGTAAAACCCATTTGAGCACGGGATAAATCCATAGATTCAAGGCAAGATTTTGGACATTGAGAGCTAGATTTAGTAGTTGGCAAAAAAGTTAGCGGACACGATAGTATCCTTACCTTAGTAGAAAGAAAAACCAGAAAATTATTTGCTAAAAAAGTACGAAATAAAAATCCCAGAGTCATCAATAAAGCCATCAAAGATCTTGCAAATGAAAATAATTTATATATCAAAACAATCACTTGCGACAATGGATTTGAATTTGAGCAAATTGCATTATTGGCATATTGGTTAAAAATAATAGTTTATAAAGCAGAGCCATATGCTTCATTTCAAAGAGGTTCTAACGAGCATGCCAATGGATTAATTAGAAGGTTTTATCCAAAAGGTTTTGATTTCAACCTAATCAGCGATGATGATTTGCAAAATACAATCAGTAAAATTAACTCAATGCCTAGGGAAATTTTTAATTGAAAATCCGCTTTAGAGGTCTTTAATGATAACTTGGTGATTTAAGGTTTAAAAAAATCGCCAAACGGCGATTTTAAAAATACGTATGTGTTGCATTTATATTTTTAATTTGGGAGATTTTGCATTGCAAATTCTTGATTAGCCGCTTGATAAATCTTTTTCATATCAAGGACAAACTCTTTTTTGTCTTTGTTAGAAACTTTTAAAAGCGAGTTTCTAATTTGGTGAACAACACATTTTTGAACATCTGTTTGCGGGAAAACCGCTTCAATTGCTTGACTAATTCCGCTTAGATTATCGCAAGAAATTATTAGAACATCTTCCAGCCCGCGAGTTTTTAGTTCGTTAAAAACATCAAGTCAATTACTTGCTGATTCGGTATTTTTAATCCAAAATCCCAGTGCTTTTTTATTTCCGTCCCAATCAATTGCAAGAATAAGATAAAGTGATTTTTTGACAAAAACACCGTTTTCTTTAACATTAAAAAACATCCCATCAATGTACAAAATTGGATAGGAATTCTCAATTTTTCGCGATTTTCACTTTTCAATTTCAGGCAATAATTTGTCAGTAACTGAAGAAATTCAGGCATTACTTATTTCTTTTTTATAGATACTTTTTATTGTGTTAACAATATTTTCATATGACATTCCTGATGCAAAAAGTGAAAACACTTGCTCTTCGATATCGCCTAAATTTGTTTCGTATTTACCGAGTAATTTGTTCTCAAAAGTGCCATTTCGATCTCTTGGTATTTTTAGACGAAAACTATTATGATTATAATTCACAGTTTTGTCCGAAAATCCGTTTCGCTTATTTGGCCTATGCACGCCTTTTTTGCTTCGGTTACTTTTTTCATAGCCTAAATGTTGGCTTAATTCCGCCCTTAAGAGCGCCTCAGTAAAAGTTTTAAACATATGCGAAATTTCGTTGTGAAAATCTTCTTTTTTTATTTTTTTATAATCAGCGTATTTGTCAACAAGTTTTTTAGCTTCTAACTCAAATGGGGATAATGTTTTTTGCTGTTTTTTCATATTTTGGTCCTTCATAATAAATTTTATCAAAATAAATTTACTTTAAAAACACAAAATATTTAACATTACCCTATTTACATTGAGTTTAAATAGTAGTTATGTTTTTTGATGGTTTTTGTTATTTTATTGATAAATTGATTTTTGCCGTGTTTTAAAATAGGTAATTAACTTTTGCCAAAAATGTTAAAAAATGCCAAAACTGGACACCTTTTTAAAAGATTATCTCATCAAATTGGGAAACTCGTGATAAACTAATAAATTAATATATCTAAAAAACCTAAAAATAAATTTTGTGCTATGAATTTATAGCTTTTTTTGTCTTATAAGCCCTTTAATTTTTATTTTTGCAATTTTTTTTGCTAAATGAAAAAAAATGCAAAAAATAATATATAAAAAATTAAATTATGCTTTAAAATTATAGTATAATTTTCAAAAAGGCAAAAAATCAAAACTAAAATGTAAAAACAGAAAAATTTGTGAAAATAACATTAAAATTTATTCGTTTTATGTTAAAATTGAAATAGATTTTGCGTTTGTTCAAAAGCAAAATTTATTTTTTATTAGTATAATTACAAATTTTACTCTATAATTTACATTACTTTAAATATAAAGATTAAAAAGAAGTCGCTAGAAAAATGAACAAAACCAAAACGTTAAGATTTTATCTCACAGAGATTTGTGACGAGTTTCACAATGAAAAAGACTGTTATTATAGGCTAAAATTCGCAAAGGAAACCGTTGGTCTTTTTAACTCTCTAGTTGATGTTTTTCTAAAAATTGAAAGTCTTAAAACACCAGTTCGACTTTGAGTTTTGCGTAATAAGAAATTTGGATCTGTAATTTCCTTTCCTTTAGCGATTAATTTTAGGTCACTTAGTCAAGAAAAAAAAGAACAATTTATAGCTAAAATTTTGGCTGATGACCCGAATTTCAATCTAAATGAATCAACTCAGCCAAATCAAAAAACTAGTCAACCTAAAAATTTAACTTTGGACCAATCACAAGATTTTGATTTACAAAGTTTAAAATCTAAAATTAACAAAGAAAAACCAAAAACCGAAATTTTAATTACTGAAAATGAGAAAACTATTGAAGAAATTCTCTATGCATTAAAGCAAAATAACACCGATCATCCAATTGAGTGTCCAGTTTGTGATGATGAAAATCATCTTGAAGAACTTAATAGCGAATGTCCTTGTCATTTAGTTGAGCTTGAAATTATTGAATCAGTAGATGATTTAGACCAAAAAGATGACAAAAATTCTTCTTTAGTTAATTTAGATTTAGAAAACTCAGAAATTTCAGCACAAAAGACTGACGAATCTAATTTAGAAGAAGATTCTGAAACTTTAGAAGAATTTGACCAAAACCAGGACCAAGAAGATGACCTTAATTCATCAGAAGGAGATGAGCAAAATTTACCTAAAATTTCGCCAAATTTACTTTTTAATCAAGATATTTCTGATGAATTTGACAATGAACTGCTTGAAAAAGTTGACTCAGTAAGTCAAGCATTAGTTGAAAAAGTCAGTGACCATGAATTTGAAGATGAACTTTTAGAAAAAGATAATCACTCTGATCATGATCAGTCCGAAGATCAAATTTATTCGTCAAAAACAACTAATAATTTTGCTCAAGAAGAAAATCACCAAATTCATTCAGAATATTGCGATTTTTCTCCTGAAAATTCAGACTCATCTCATTCTTGTCAGACTTGTGGACATAATAAAAGTTGTTCTTGATGTCAAAGATATCGTACTTATTTAATTGAAGCCAAAAATTGTCCAGCTTGCCTTGATAGATTTAAGCAAAAAAATTTTGACTATCTTGAAAAAATTTCCCAACTAAGACTTCCAGCCCAAAAAAGTCTTAGTTATTCCAAAAAAGAACCAAAAATTTGCAAAACTTGTGTTCATAATGCCCTTTGTTCTTGGTGTCAAAGATATCGCACTTATTTAAATGAGGCTCAAAATTGTCCTAAATGTAAGGCACTTTTTGAAGCTAAAAATATTAGTATTAGCCAAAAAATTCGTGAACTTTCACATCCGAGCTATCCCTCTTATTTATTAAAAAACCCTTATTTTAGTAAGTGCGTTGCTTGCAACCATAATGCAACTTGCCCTTGGTGTCAAAAATATCGTACCTATTTACTTGAGGCCAAAAATTGTCCAGCCTGCCTTGCTAAATTTAAGGAGCAAAATTTTGACATTGACGCTAAACTAAATTTACTTCGTGATAATTCATATTTTAGTCATTTAGCTTCATTAAAATTAACTGTAAATTGCAAAGCTTGCAACCATAATGCGACTTGCCCTTGGTGTCAAAAATATCGTACCTATTTACTTGAGGCCAAAAATTGTCCAGCCTGCCTTGCTAAATTTAAGGAGCAAAATTTTGACCTTGATGCTAAAATAAATTTACTCCGAAGCAATTCATATTATAATAATAATTTAGCAAATAATATCAAATGTAAGGCTTGTTTTCATAATGCATCTTGTCAGTGATGTCAAAAATATGCAACTTATTTACTTGAGGCCAAAAATTGTCCAGCCTGCCTTGCTAAATTTAAGCAGCAAAACTTTGACCTTGAGAAAAAATTAAAAGAACTAAGAACAAATGATCTCCAAAAATTAACCTCATTAATTTGACAGCAAACTTATAATTCACCTTGTCCGGCTTGCAATCATAATTTCTTCTGTCCAAAGTGTCGAAAATTAGCTGCTTATTATCGTGAAGCCCGAAAATGTCAAGCATGCCAGCTAATTCTTAAAAGCAAAAATATCGACATTGAACAAAAAATTGCTGAACTTTCATTTTATCCTTATTATGAATCTCGAGCACTTTTAAGATATAATTTATTTGAGTCAGATTCACTTTTTAATCAAAATTGTTCCTCTTGTTTACATGTTTATTCTTGCCGTTTTTGTCAAAAGTATCGTACTTTTTTACTTGAGGCCAAAAATTGTCCAGCATGTAAATACCTTTTTGCCAAAAAAGGAATTTCAATTGACTATTTACTAAAAGTAATTAATTTCTGAAATCACCCTGATAGTTTCAATCACATCGATCCACTTTCAGTTTTAAAACACGGACGCCCAATTGTTCATGAAAAAATTGTTGAAATAGTTGATATTCCTAAAATTGAAATAGTCGAGCCTCCCCGGATTGAAATAGTTGAAATTCCGCAAATAGTTGAGCCAGTTCTTGATTATTCTTGAGTCAAAATTCACCCTTATTATCCACAAATTGGGACTTTTGAACTAAATAAATTTCCAGCAATTATCCCATTATTCCAAGGAATTGTCTATCAAGCTTTCCTAGATCTTAACCGTAGTGATCACAGTTCAATCGTTGATGATGAATTATTTAACACAAAACGTGGCTTTGGTGGTTATAATGTCCAATCATCTGGCGGACTTTCAGTTGGACTTGGTGACTTAAGTGTTGATGAGGCTACCCGCGTAATTGCCGCTTCAACTTCAAGCGTGGATGAAGATGAAGAAATTATTATCGTTGCAACCGAAAAATCAACAATTTGAGGTCTTCCTTCTTATGTTTTATGATTTATCGTTTTTGCCTTGATTGCTGTAATTCTTGTTGTTGTGATTATGTTTATTTTATACGGTGCTGGTATTATTTAAAAAATTTACATTGTTTAATCTTTTATATAAACTCCTTTTTTCTTAAAAATTTTTAGGAAAAAGGGGTTTATATTTTTTTTAAAAAGTTAAATACTAAAAAAAATAATTAAAAATAATTGTTTGTCCTGAGTTTGGCTTTGATGGCAAAATTGACTTTTTAGTGAATGCAAATAGGCAAAAATGCCGGTAAATCCGGGTTTTTTTAGCTAAAATCTTAATTTTTATAATTTTGAAATTAACACTTTGCAAAAAAAAAAAAAAATGCTTGGTCTAAAATAAAATTATGTTATAATAAATCTCGCTTAAGAATAATTAATAAATCGATATTAGAATTAAGGGGGAATTAGTTATGTTTTTTGTCTAATGTGCTTTGATAGTGCGAATTTTCCATTATATTTTTAAATATGATGGAATGCCTTAGATTTACCCGTTTAGAAATCTATAAATTTAAGGCTTTTGATTATTGTTCTTTCAAAACTTCATATATTTTTTTAGGCTCAATGTAAGTAAAAACGAGTTTTCTATTTGCATTGAGTTTAAATAGTAGTTGTTTTTTTATGGTTTTTGTCAGTATTTTAAACTAAAAAAGCAGTTTAAAAATTTCATAATTTTGCTTTTTAAGTCAAAATTTTAACTTTTTTAGTTTGCTTTATTTGGATTAGCAAGTAGATTTTTTTTTCGTGAGTCTTAAAAAGTCCCCAAAACCAGACAATTTTTTAGATTATCTGATCAAGCTGGGAAACTCGGGAGTAAAAAGCTGTAAAAAATAATTAAAATTAATTGTTTGTCAAAAACAAAAAATTAATATATAATATTTTAAATAAAGTAAAAAAGGGGCTATTATGGATTTAGATATTGTTGTTTTGATAATTTCAGCATTAACCCTAGTTTTAGGTCTTTTTTTTGCAGTCTTTTTTGTTTACAATCATATAAAAACACTGCATAAAAACAAGGTTAGTCGTAGTTTTGTTGATTTAGGCATATCTACACAAAGAAAAATAGTTTATGAACTTTATTTTGCAGTTAAATATTTGTCCAAAAATAAAGTTGGTGCAATTATCACTTTGCAACGTAATATTCTTCTTGATAGTCTCCGTACTGACGGGGTAAAAATTGATTCTTTAATAAATTCCTCGCTTTTAATCGCTATTTTCCAAAAAAGTTCGCCATTGCATGATGGGGCAGTTATTATTGTTGATGACCGAATTTTGTATGCCTCAACATATTTTTCGGTTTCTGAATCAACACTTGAAGACCGATATGGCGCCCGACACCGGGCTGCTTTAGGTATTTCTGAGGTTTCTGATTCAATAACAGTTGTTGTTTCAGAACAAAGTGGTGAGGTTGTGATTGTTCGTGATGCAAATTTTTTTAAGGTTACAAATCTTGAAACTTTTACTGAAGTTTTAACAAAAGAACTAAATTCAAGTCAAACAAATACTGCTAAAAAATAATATTTAATGCAAAATTTTGAACCAAAAAGTTCTTTGTTAATTGATTTAGTAAATAATAAAAAAATTAATCAAGTCCGTGAATACACAAACCAAAAACCACTTTCAGAAGTAGCTGAAGAAGTATCTAAATTTAGTCAGTTTCAGCGTCTTTTATTTTTTAGAATGTTAGACACCGTTACTGCCGGCGAAATTTTTACCTTTTTTTCACCTGAAATTCAATCAGAATTAGTCATCAGTTTGCCAAATGAAATGATGGATCAACTTCTTGATGAACTTTATGCTGATGAAATTGTCGAGCTTTTAGATGAAGTTCCTGACAATGTTGCCAAACGAATTTTGCGCAATATTGATCCAGATACAAGAAAACGAGTTAACCAACTTTTACAATATAATTCAAATCAAATTGGTTCTTTTATGTCGGTTGATATTGTTTATCTTTCAAATGAATTAACTTGTGCCCAAGCGCTTGAAAAAATCCGTAAATATAAAGACATTTCTGAACTTGTGCATTATTATTATGTTGTTGATTCGCAAAAAAAAATGATTGGCGCTGCCACACTTGAAGATATAGTTTTTTCTGATCCTAATTTAAATATTGGAAAAATAGTTTTTCAAGTTCCTTTTTTAGTAACAACTGACAAAAAAGAGGATGCCGCTGAAGTTTTTGCTAAAAATGATTTTTCGGTTTTACCGGTTGTAAACACCGCCCAAAGATTAATTGGGATGGTTACAAGTGATGATATTATTGATATTGTTAAACAAGAAGCAACAAGTGATATTTATAAATTAGCCGGAATTTTACCACAAGAAGTTGAAGATTCCTATCTTAAAACCACAATAATCCAAATTGTTAAATCACGTGTTTTTTGACTAATAATTTTAATGTTTGGTTCAACTTTGTCACAATTTATTATTCAAAAATTCACTGATGCAATTAGCGAAAATGATTCAATTAAATCAATTGGTCTTTCATCTTTTATTACCACAATTGTCTCAATGATTCCGGTAATTTCTGGATCGGCCGGAAATGCTGGCTCCCAATCAGCAACAACAATTGTCCGCTCGATTTCACTAAAAGAAATTAATCGTTCTAACTTTTTTTCCAAAGTCCTTTTAAAAGAAATTGGCGTTGGAGCTATTGTTGGTACAGTTTTGATGGTTCTTAACTTTATACGGTTAGTAATTTATTTTACTCTCTCAGGCGAGATTAAAAACTCGCAAATTCCCGAAAATTCAATTTCAAATTTAACGATTCGCGATTATGTTTTAATTATTTCTTTTGCCTCATCATTTTCACTTTTAACTGTAATTATTTTTTCTAAAATTCTTGGTGCAATAATTCCAATGATTGCAAAAGCAACAAAAAGAGATCCTGCTGTTATGTCAGCGCCAATTTTAGCAACTGTAACAGACTCAATTTCTACTTTAATATTTTTTGGAGTAACAATTATTATTTTTCTATTATTGTAGTATAATGTTCATTTTTTAGGCAGGAGATATGACATATATAACAATAATTGGTTGAATTGCAGCTTCTTTAACTTCGATAATCGGTTTACCTTTAGTAATAAATACTTTTTTAGCAAAAAAACCACCAAAAGTTTCATTATTAAGTTGATGAATTTACTATTTAGGAATTTTTGGATTTGCACTTTTAGGCTTTGCAATCCGTGATTTACAACTTTTTATTCCACAAGTATTTAGTGGACTTTTAACTTTCATCTTTTTAGCTCAAGTTTATACTTTTAAAGCAAAAACAACAAGAAAACAGCTAATAAATTTCACTTTTTTGTCTTGGGCATTAACAGTTTTTCTACTGATTTTACTACTTGGAATTTTCTTTTGGGCCAAAATTTCTTTAGGCAATCTCGCTTCTTATGCTCTTTATCTTGGAATTTTTGCCGGATTTTGCGTAAATATTGCCTTTTTACCACAAACTTTGTTAGGTATTAAAAACAAAACAACTAAATTTATTCCACTTACTTTTTTGCTAAATTTATTTCTTTTAAACTTTGCTTGATTAATCTACTTTTTCTTGCTACTTGTTATTGAAAAAAATGACGCTTATCTTTCGTCATTCATTTTTCAAATTATCGGTTTCTTGGTTTCAGCAGTCCAACTTGTTGTTTATTTTTATCAAATCAAACAACAGAAAAAACCATTTAAAATTAATTGAATTTAAACTTTTTAATTATTTTAATTACAAAAAAACTAACAAAAAATTTGACTAAAAGACTTTTTTAGTCAAATTTTTTTAATCAAATTTTGTTCGATATAAAAAGTCCTTAATTGCATAAACTAGCCCTTGTTGATCACAAGCGCTTGTGTTGAGTTTTGCTGTTTTTTTAACAATTTCATAGCCATTTGCCATTGCATAAGAAAAATTAGTTTTTTCAAGCATTGAAATATCATTAGGACTATCACCAATTGTCATTGTTTTTTGGACGTCAATCCCGAAACTTTTTGCCACAAATTCAACAGCACTTCCTTTATTTGTCCCTTTTTTACCAATTTCAATACTTATATTATTAATTAAAACGCCTTCAAGATCGCCATCTTCTTCTAATAATTTATAAGCCTTTTCTAAAGTTTGGCTTGGGCCAATTAATTCTAATTTTATTACATCTTTTTGTGGGCTATCAGTAAAAAATACCTCATTTTCAGGATCCAAAAGTGGGTAGTTAAAATAGGAATAATTTTGCTCTTTAAAATTAAAGCTAAAATATTTTTGGCTTGTTCAAAAATTTAGTTGCATATCTAAATCTCTGGCAATTCTAAAAACAAAATCTTGCGATTTTTGTGAAATTGGTCCATGAATTAAAGTATGTCTGTCCTCTTTTAAATCACTAAACAAAGCACCATTAGATGTTAAAACATAGCGAATTTCTAAGAGTTTTGCTGTTTGCAAAATTCTTGAGCCCAAAGGATTACCTGTATTTAAAATTAAGGTAAAGCTATCCTTATTATTTTTTAGAAAATCAATTGTTTCCTTATCAACGGAAAAATCACCGCAATAAAGAGTTCCGTCAATATCACTAAATATTAATTTTTTAACCATTTCTAAAATTATAAAGTAAAACACTAAAAACAAAAATTATTTTAAATTAGATATTTTTTTAGGCAATTTTTTTTGCATTTTTGTCAACAAAAAAAAAAAAAAGGTTATAATGTTAGCATTTCAACACGAAAAAGGAGGTCAAAATGAATGCGGTTCTAAAATTATAAAGTAAAACACTAAAAACAAAAATTATTTTAAATTAGATATTTTTTTAGGCAATTTTTTTTGCATTTTTGTCAACAAAAAAAAAAAAAAGGTTATAATGTTAGCATTTCAACACGAAAAAGGAGGTCAAAATGAATGCGGTTAGTGCTGAGGCTTATAGTTTAAATGCAAAACCAGCTAAAAAAGACAAGAAGAATTTAGTGCGTATTTTTCTTCGCGTCCTTTTTATTCTATTTTTGCTTGGACTAAGCACGGCAATTTTCTTTGACGCCCGTCGATCATTCCTGAACATAGTAGATATTGACCAAAATGCCCCGATTTCAAGGGTTTCAAGTATTTCGCTAATTTTTAATCCTATTGATGATGAAATTCGCGAATTTATTGCTCCAAGAGTTGCAAGATCAGTTTTTTTGTTATTTTTTAGTATTATCTTTTTATTTAAAGGTTTAAAATTTTTAGGCCTTAAAAATAAGACGCATAAATACATAATTTTATCAGTCTATTTTTTCCTTTCATTAGTCAATTTAGTTGTTTATTTTGCTTGACTAACGACAGAATGGAGCCATATTCTTGGCATTTCTGCCCAAATTTTTATTTATATTTTACTTGATTATTCCCTTTGACTTTGGCTAGGGCGAACAGATGACAAAATTAACTATGACTATAAAAAGCTTTTTACTTTTAAGCATATAAGTTTAGCGTCTGCCATTGTTACATCAGGTACTTTATTTGGAATTTTTGCCTCAATGGTCTTTTCGACCCCTGAAAACTCATCAGTTTCGACCGTAACTTATGACAATCCAGTTGCAAATTGAATTTATACTTTTATCACAGAAGTTGCAAAACTAACTAATTCGTTAATTTTAATTGCAATTTTAATGGGAGTTTTAGTATTAGCCTTATTATACTATAGTCCGCAAATTTATTTTTACCGTCAAAGTTTTATTCGACTTAAAAAATATACGCCAGCACTTTCGGTCTTAATTTTTATTGCTATTGGTATTTTTATCTATAGTGTTTATATAACTGTTTATTCGATAAGTAATTTCGTTCAGTTTCTTCCTTTTGGAAATAATATTGTGCCCAATTATTTACCGACAATAATTGGTATTTCGATTCATGTTGTTTTATTAATTCTTTATTTTGTTTTAAATCTTACCCGTTTAAAAAACAAAATTAAGGATTATCAATTAAATACTCTTCCATTCATTTTTATTCTACTATCTTTTATTGTGAGCTTTGTTGTCTCATATTTAAGTTATTCAGTTTATGAAACAATTTGAATAAACTCAACTCAGCTAGTATTTTTCCTTACCATTTATTTTGCTCTTGTTAGAATTAAACCCGAATTTCCGCTTTGGATGAAATTAATGGTAAGTTTTTTCATTATTTTATACACAATTTTTAATTTCATTTATTTATTAAATATTGATATTTATACATCAACCGTTTCGCAGGTTAAGCCAGAAGACTACCAAAAAGATTTAGTATCAGTTTTTTATATTGACTATAGTTTTTATTTTCTTGGGATTTTAACGCTTTTACTAGCAATTTTTGTTTTGACAAATTTATTTGTTGCAATTGGTAAAAATACTTTAATTCTAACAACAAAAAACAAATCATCTCAAGATCAAAAAGAAAAAGTGGAAAATGAAAAAATAGGTTCATCTTAGATCTAAGACTTCCAAATCTAAAAGTTAAAAAATAAGGAACAAATCATGAAAATTTTAGGAAAGAAAAAGCAAGCAAATCCAACACAAATTGATACAAAAACAGAATTTCGCGACTATTATGATTTAATTAATCATCCCAATTTTATTAGTTTTGATGCACTAATGAATTTAACTCTGCTTGTATCTTCGCAAAAAGCAAAATCATCAATGAAGGAAAAATACCAAAAAAAAGTTGTTGACTCTTATAAGTCAACCACAGAGTTAGTATTTAAAAATTTTGTTATTTCTTGACAGCGCTCAAGTCGTTTTGGCTCAAAAGGGCTTGTTCCGATAATTGCTCAGGTTGAATCTTCAAATGTTAGAGCAAGTAATTTTTATTCCGATAGTTCTGATTCAAGATTTTCAGCACTTCTTGGGAATCTAAACACACTTGCTTGAGATTTTATTGCCAACAAAAGCCGTTTTGTTGAAGTTGTCGAAGGATGCATTGTTTTTTTAGATCCGCAAACAAAAACACTTAAAGTTATTTTCAGCGAAGTTTCTTTGGCATCAAGCTTAGAAGAGCAAAACCAACCAAATAAAAAAGGATAAACACTTTAATTTGGGAGTCTAAATTATGAACATAAATGAAAAAAAGGAAAAAAGAGACAATTTCATCAAAATTTATGATTTAGTGTCACTAAATCGAAATATTTCTCTAATCCAAATTAATCTTCTTTTAAGAACAATAAGAAATGTTTATGAATTTTTCTTGATTGGCCAGTTTTTACTTGCCCAATTTAGTCCAAAAAGACCATTTAGCGCAAAACTGTCACTACTGACAAAAAAAGCTTTTGCCCGTCAAAATATAAATCTTTGAATTTATCCTTCATCAAATGAAAAATATACGCAAAACTTTTTTGATCAAATTGAAGCTAAAATTTTAGAAAACTATACTGAAAAAGATTTTATTGTTCCTCTTGGTGTTCGGGCAATTAATTTTGCAAAGAAAAACAATATGAAAATCATAACTAGTTTTGAAAATTTAGACAATTCCTTTGAAAATTCAGTAAAAATTGGTCAAGTTATTGAATATGGACTCAAAACTCGTCAGTTTTCATCAGTAAAAATGGCCGTTTATTCAAATAAAATCCCTAATTTTATTGCAACAATTTTCCCTTTAAACCAATTTGAATTTAAAATGGAAACAACTCAAGAAACAATTGACAAATTCAAAGCTAACCTTGATAAAGTTCGTTTTTTCCCTAATTTTGAAGAATTTTACCAAACCCAAATTCAAACATATTTTGCAACATCAGTACAAGTTTTACTACTTGAGTCCCAATTTATCGTCTATAAAAATAAACTTATTCACGAAAATACCCTTTTAAAGGAAATCGAGGAAAAAATTTTACGTCTTAAGACAACAATTTTAAAAATTGAACGTGAGCTAGAAATTGAGGAGCTAAACTTGATTAAGAGCAAACCGAAAGGAATTTTTTAAATGGAATCACAACTTTGAAATTTCCGAATTTTGACCCCTGAAAATAAAACTATAAATTTTAAAGATTGCAAAATATACATTAACATCGAACAGGAAAAATATTTTGCACCACTTGAACCATTTATTGTTTCAAATCTTGATTTTTCGCTCATAAAAATCGAAATTTCTTCCGGGGTTTTTTATTTTTTTGCCCACAAGTCATTACTTTTTTCCTTAGAAAACAGCGCTTCTATCCGACTTTATGATGATTTGATTTTTTATAAAACTGATAAAAAAGAATATTATATTCAGAAAAAATCAAATCAAAAAAGCAAAAACACACTTTTGCACAAATTGCAAATGCAAGCAAATTTAGAGCTAAGCTCAAATTTAGAATTGTATAATAATTATATGCTTGCCAAACAAGAAAATGAACAAAACCGTTTGATGCAACTGTTTTTTTTAGTTCAAACCGAGGTGAATCATGTCTAAAAAATTAAAAAATAAACTAGTTTTTGCGCCTATTTTATCAGTCTTTTCAATTTCTTCTTTATTTTTCCTTTCATCAGCTTCAACTTTTAGTCCTGCTGTTGTTGAATTTCAACAAACTGCCCCTGCTCCTGCAAGTCCACCAGCAAATCCTGGCCAAAATCCTGGACAAAATGCTGGCGGACAAGCCTCAGCAGGTACAAGTGAAAAAAAGGCCGAGCCAATTACTGAAGAAGATCTAAGGCAAAATAAAGCTTACTGAGAAGCTCAAAAAGAATCATTAATTGACCAATTTATTGATAAAGTTGATGAAGATATTAAAATTAAACTTGCTGATATTGCTTCAAAAACTCGCGATAATCTTGAAGAAAAACTACAGCAAAGTTTTTTTTGAATTCAACTTCGTGATTATTTTAAACGAAACCGTGAAGGTCTAAAAAAGAACCCTAGTGAGTTTGGCCTTAATATTATTAGTCCTTTTGCTTTTGCCAATAATCTAAAACTAAAACGTGGTGATGTTAGTTTTGACAAAGAAAACTACCAAGGTCTTGAATGAGGAACTAACAATGATGATAATTATGAAAAAATAAATAATGTTAAAACCTCAAAAGTAACAGAAGTTCCAAACACGCTCAAAGGCAAAGATTTTGAAAATCGAATTAAAACTTATTTTCAAGGACTTACATCCCAATATAAACAATATCTTTTTAAAGAAGAAGAATTTCCTGTTTATAAAAAGAATTTTAACCTTGATAAATTTTCCGAAAGATCTGATACTGAAGAAAACCTTTTGTTAGCAAGTAAGCCAATTGGCAAAGAAGGAATAACTTCTTGAAATGACTGAATTAAAAACTACTTTGAAAAACAGTCACTTTTACTTGATTTTACTTTAAATCAACTGCCAAATCCAAGTTCATCTCAATCAGCCCAGGAACAAATTAATTTTGCAATTAAAAAAATTACCAACCAAAATCCACCTGATGTGGCCGAAAAACCTGAATTTGAAGTGCGAATTGCCCCTGATTTGCCGCCAATTATTGCTCCTCAATATGCAGGTATGCCGCTTCAACAAGTAGTAAACCTCTATAATTCAGCATCAGCAGAAGAAAAAAATAACATTTTTTTCTTCTTAAATCCGCTAAATTCACGTTTTAAATATTTTATTGAATCAGTTTCGCTTGATCCGGCCGGGAACAAAATTAATGCAAAAGTAAAAATTGTTGACTTTGTTAATCAAGTTCGTGACCCGGCTGATAAGTCAAAAGCCGAAAAAGTCTATGATACCCCCCATTATACTGATTTTCCTGAAGGGGCAACTCCGGCTCAAAAACAAGCAATAACAACAAATTTATATAATTCAAATTTAGGTGTAACTGCTGTAATTGACCAGTTTTTTTCAACATTGAATATTCAAGACCAGTTTAGTTTTGACCAAATTCGTTATTATTCTCCAGGTTCTCAGACAACAATTTATAATTTCTTTTATTTATTAACTAAAGTTTTTTATAACCAAGATTTTCTTGATGCTCAGAAAAAATTGGCCCAAGATTATATAAATTCTTCTAATGCAACAGTTTTTTCAGCTTCACAATTTCAGTTTTTGTCTTACTTAAAAAAATCAGAAATTGACAATAATAAAGCTTGATCTCATTATTATTTAATTTATTTTTTGAACCTAATTGTTCTTCAAGATAAATTTTTCCAATATTTGGCAAAACCAAATGCAGTTGATAAAGCAGCTGCCGAGCAAAAAGAAAAACAATTTGACGAAAATCTCAAAAAATTGAATTTAACTCGCGAAGATATTAACCGTTATTTTGCCCAGGCACACGAAAAAGTTGCCCTTTTTCATAATGAGTCTAACAAAATAAGTTCTAATTTAGTTAATCAATTTGTGGCAATGACTAAACTCGGACGCCAGATCAATCTTTTAAACCAAATATTAGGTCATGTTGCTTACTTTGACGAAAAACCTCAGGCAAATCAAGGATCTTCTTCAATAAATAATTCTCAACAAAACTCTGATCCAATTCAGAATTTTTCAGCACTTATTGAGCAATTCAACAGCGAACAGCAAAGTCAATGGTTAGCAAATAATCTTGCTTATTTAATAGTGGGGACACTTTCAGTAATTTTAGTCTCAATTGCTGTAATTTCAAGATTGTTAGTTTATAAAAAAAATCAATTAAAAAAAGTTGAAAATAATTCTGAAAATCAAGAACAAGGAGAAAAATAATGTCATTACGTGTCGCCTCAGTTTTAGACTATGTTATTTTAGTTAAAGGACAATACAACTGAAAAGAGCAGCAATTTTTTCAAATTAAAAATAAACCCGAAATTAAAGCGGTAGTAATTCAAGCCTCATACATGCAAGCTTATTTACTTTTTAACAATCAAAAAGGTAAAGTTGAAATTAATGACGAACTTGTTGAGCTGCCTGATTTTGACCGGGTGGCCACTTCGATGGAATTTTTTGGGAAAATTATCGATCTTTCTGGTAATATAATTGAGCCAAAATCAGTCAGACCGCAAACTTTTTTAACTTATCGCCATTCAGCTTTTGCAACTGCCGCCGGTGTTTTACAACGTCAATTGCTTGATCGTCAAGTTTATACCGGAATTTTGTCAATCGATCTTTTTAACCCAATTGGATTTGGACAGCGTGAACTTATTGTTGGGGATCGTCAAACTGGAAAAACACATATTGGAATTAACACAATTATTAACCAGAAAAATTCGCCAACAACAAAATGTATTTATGTCTCAATTGGTCAAAAACGGCAAAATTTAGTCTCTTTATACCATGATTTATTAAAAAATGGGGCAATGAATAACACAATTGTTCTTCATGCAGCTTCAACAAGTCCATTTGACCAATATTTAGCTCCTTATTTTGCAATGGCACACGCTGAAAATCTTAGTTATAATTACGATGTTGTTATTGTTTTTGATGATCTTTCTAAACATGCAAGTGTTTGGCGTGAGGTAGCTCTTTTAACTAATCAGCCAATTGGAAAAGAAGCTTTCCCGGCTGATATTTTCTTTGCCCACTCAAAACTTTTAGAGCGTTCAGGTCGTTTTATTGGACGAAAATCAATTACAGCCTTACCAATTCTTCAAACAGTTGACAATGATATTACTGCGCTTGTTTCTTCAAATGTAATTTCAATTACTGACGGTCAAATTATTACTTCTTCAGCGCTTTTTGCCGAAGGTAAAATTCCTGCAGTAAATATTGGACTTAGTGTTTCGCGGACAGGTTCATCAGTTCAAGCTAAAAATATTCGCGCAATTTCCAAAGAAATTTCATCATTATATTATAACTACCAAAAGCAAATTAAATTGGCAAAATTAGACTATGATCTTAATAAAGAAACTTCAGATTTACTTTTTAAAGGATCACAAGTTGAGCAGTTTTTAGTTCAAAAAGGTTATTCTTATTATTCACCAACAAGTGTTTTAATGGGAATAAAAATAATTTCTTGAGGTCTTTTAAAAGATGTAGCTAATCCAACTAAAGTCGTGAATTTTGTTCAGGCCTTAATTGAAACTGATCCGTTTGCCAAACAAATTTTTGCTAAATACACAAATAATGAATTTATTGACGATCAGCTCGCTGGTTCATATTTTGCAACAGTAGTTAACCAATTTTTGGAAAAAACAACAAATACTCAACTCGAAGTTCCGCTTGCATTTCCAAAAATGGAGCAGTCATTACTTGATTCAATAATGCAAAAAGCCCAAAATATCGGAGGTAGATAAAAATGATTGGCTTTGTTTCCCAAATTTGAACTAATGTTGCTGAAATTAAATTTCAGACTGATCTTGATAAAATTCAACTTGAACAAGCTCTAACAATGCACCAAAACACAACAGTTTTGGTTATTAAAAAAATTTTAGATGCAAATACAGTTCGGGCAATTGTTATTGCTAAATCTCAGCCAATTGCCGTTGGTCACCAAGTTGTCAATACACTCACTTTTTTACAGGTTCCAGTTGGTCCTACTGCTAAAAATCAAGTCTTTAACATTTTAGCCCAGTCACAAAATAATGCCCAATACAAACCAAAAACAATTCCGATTAATTCAACAGTTAATGTTACCAAAGAGAATTTTAATGTTCGTCACAAATTACTCGAAACCGGAATTAAAGCACTTGATTTTTTTGTTCCTATTTTTGAAGGTTACAAAATTGGAATTTTTGGTGGTGCCGGAGTTGGTAAAACTGTTTTGATGAAGGAAATAATTTTTAACGTTTCAAAACAAAGACAAAAAGTTTCGTCAATTTTTGTCGGTTCAGGTGAGCGTTCCCGTGAAGGTCTTGAGCTATTTTTAGAACTTCAAGAGTCAAATTTAATGTCTAAATCAACAATGTTTGTTGCCCAAATGAACGAAACTCCTGGCGCACGTTCAATGATTGTGCCAATGGGAGTTACAGCCGCTGAATATGCTCGAGACTACGAAAAAGAAGATGTGCTTTTATTTATTGACAACATTTACCGTTTTATTCAAGCTACTAATGAAGTCTCAAGTGCCCTTGAAAAAAATGTCTCAATCGGCGGTTACCATGCAACAATGGACTCTGATGTTTCTTTTATTGAAGATCGCCTTTATAAAAATGAAAATGGTTCAATTACTTCATTCCAAACTGTTTTCTTACCAATGGACGATCTTTCTGATCCAGCGGCTATTTCGCTCTTTACTCACCTTGATTCTTCATTTGTGCTCTCGCGTGATAAAATGTCAAGAAATATTTTCCCAGCTTTCGATCCTTTAGTTTCAACCTCAAACTCAGTTTCGGTAAACGTTATTGGTGAAAGACATTTTAATGCAATTATTGCCGCTAAGTCAATTATGAAAAAATACAAAGATTTAGAAGATGTTATTTTGATTCTTGGATTCGATGAACTTGATGCTGAAAGTAAAATAATTGTTCGTAAAGCGCTTCAACTTGAAAACTTTTTCACCCAGAATTTCTTTATGGCCGCTGCCTTTACTAAAGAACCTGGAGTTTATGTTCCACTTGAAAAAACAATTGACTCAGTAATTCGAATTATTGATGGTGAATTTTTAGATATTTCCCCATCAGAATTCGCCTTCATCGGCTCAGTTGATGATCTTGCTAAAAAGGAAGTCTAAAAACTTCAAATCACAAAGTAAAATTTCACCTTAAGTTTAGGGGAAATTTTTTTATTCCGAGTTTCCTAGTTTGATGAGATAATCTTAAAAAACTGTCCTGGTTTAGTTTTGGGCACTTTTTTAACTTTTTTGGCAAAAGTTAATCCCGAGTTTCCCAGTTTCATAAGGTAATTTTAAAAAAGTATCCGGTTTTAGGGACTTTTTTAAGTTTTTTGGTAAAAGTTGGTTACAATTTTATTAGTGATTTATTAAGATATCAAAGTAAAAATCATATCTATTTCAAATGTTTGGATCGCTAGGGACACCATCGTGTTTTTTAAATATAATTTGCTGATCTAAAGTGTTAAATTCAACCCTTTGTCTTAATTTTTGCAACATCGATACTAAACCAACTTAGTTAATTTTTGTTTTTTCATAATTTATAATTATACCATAAAATTACTTAAAATGCTACCAAATGCTACTTATAAAATTAAGGTTTTACATTAAAAAAACACCGATTTACGGGTGTTTCTTCATATTTATATTCACTAAAAAGTGAATTTTCCCGAGTTTCCCAGTTTCATAAGGTAATTTTAAAAAAGTATCCGGTTTTAGGGACTTTTTTAAGTTTTTTGGTAAAAGTTGGTTACAATTTTATTAGTGATTTATTAAGATATCAAAGTAAAAATCATATCTATTTCAAATGTTTGGATCGCTAGGGACACCATCGTGTTTTTTAAATATAATTTGCTGATCTAAAGTGTTAAATTCAACCCTTTGTCTTAATTTTTGCAACATCGATACTAAACCAACTTAGTTAATTTTTGTTTTTTCATAATTTATAATTATACCATAAAATTACTTAAAATGCTACCAAATGCTACTTATAAAATTAAGGTTTTACATTAAAAAAACACCGATTTACGGGTGTTTCTTCATATTTATATTCACTAAAAAGTGAATTTTTGTCTTAAAACTGGGAAACTCGGGAAAGTGAATTTTTGTCTTAAAACTGGGAAACTCGGGTTTAACTTTTTTGGCAAAAGTTAATAACCTATTTCAAATATTTGGTTCACAGGGAACGCCATAGCGATTTTTAAACATGATTTGTCCCGAGTTTCCCAGTTTGATAAGGTAATTTTAAAAAAGCATCTGGTTTTAGGCACTTTTTTAAGTTTTTCGGTAAAAGTTAATAACAATTTTATTAGTGATTTATTAAGATATCAAAGTAAAAATCATACCTATTTCAAATATTCGGATCACTAGGAACACCATCTCGATTTTTAAATGTTATTTGCTGATCTAAAGTGTTAAATTCAACCCTTTGCCTTAATTTTTGCAACATCGTTACTAAACCAACCTCAGTTAATTGATTGTTTTCAAATAACTTGTTATCACTAATATGTTTGTTGATTTTAAATATTATAGTTTTTAAAATAACTAGTGAGATAAAACACAAAAGTGTATGAGCTAGAATGTGCTCGTCAATTCTTAAAAATACGGGCCGAATATTCAACAAACCTTTTAGACTTCTAAAATTAGCTTCAATATTCCACTGTTTTTGGTATTTTTCAACTATATCTAAGACATTTAAATTCAGTATATTTGTTTCATAAACATAGTAGCCATCAAATTGTTTGTCTTTGTCAATTTTACTTTGATCTAATTCAAATTTCATGTTTGAAATTTCCTTAAAATATTTAGGTTTTTTACCAAACAATTTGTTTACTTCAATAAAACCGTCTTTATTTTGTTTTTTAATAAAACTTTCGATTTGCTCTTCACGAGCTTTTCTGTCTTTTATCGCTCTTTTTGTACTGTAAGTAATAATTCTTCTTCTAATATTTTCAGTGTATCTTTTATTTTTATAAGATGAATAAAATTCTTCTTTTTTATACTTAAAATCCGCATTTACATCAACATAATCCCTTGGATCTAGTAAATAATTTTTGAATTTTTGAGTCCCTACCTTTGCACGATATGAAATAATAAAATTATAGTTTCTTGATTCAAGAAATCGAATATTTGCAGCAGTTGACATGCCGCGATCAGCGATTATTGTCATATTTTTGATATTATATTTGGATTCAACATCTAATACAAAAGGGATTAATGTACTAGAATCGCCGGTATTTCCTTTAAAAACTTTAATATGAAAAGGAATACCATTTTTATCACACGCTAAGCCAATGACAATTTGGTCTTCTTTGAATTTAGCATCTTTAGAATAGCCAGGAATTCTTAATCCATTTCTTTCAAATGT